>NZ_CP098604.1:2453852-2760584 GCF_024499015.1 Xanthomonas hortorum pv. pelargonii
CATCGGGTGAAAAAACCGACGTCGCGGTGGTACGAGTTCAGGCAGCTGAAATGCTCGCACTGGTCTTCATTCGCCTTGCACGTGATGTTTACCTTCCGCGGGAGGTGGCTGCAGTGGTAGCGCAAGGTCGTCGATGACGCGATCAGGATGGCTGCGCTGCGATTCGCACCGGAGCCAGAACGATGCACAGCCCGGACGGACGCATAAAATCGAGCCGCCTTGCGGCGGCTCGATCCGATCACATCAAGGTGTGACACCTGTTACGCCCACTGCCCACGGAGACAGGATCGACATCTGCGGCCGGTCGGTGCCGTCCTTGTTCGGCTGTACGGTATACGCGTAGGAGCCCCACCAGGCACCTGCGGCCCACCACGTCCAGCCCAACCATACATCGTCGTTTCTTTTCATGTACTTGAGCATGCCGTACAGCGCACTATTACAGGTCTTATTGCTGGCACTGCCGAATTCGCCAAGGAAACCGCGCTTGTGATTGGCGCGTAGCCACTCGGTGAAGCTGCGCAGACGATCGGCACCGATGCTGGAATTGACGCACACGTTGGTCGTGCCGCTGGAATCTGCGTCCAGATACTGATGCACCTCGAACGCGTAGTTGTTGAGGGGATCGTAGATGGACGCCAGCGCGCTGGCATTGGAATAGCCATCGCTTGTGAGCGAGGACCAACTGTGCGCACCGGTCCAGAGAACGCCTGGGACCAGGATCAAATTGTTGGCACCGGTGGCGCGGATGGCGTCGATCGCCGCCTGGGCGCTACCGGCCCATCCGCTGGCAGATACGCCATTGGGCTCGTTCATCAGGCCGAAGATCACGGCATTGTCGTTGCGGAACACCAGCGCAAGACGCCGCCATAAATCGGCGAACGTGGCGTTTTGCACCTCGCTGCTACCGATCTTGTAGCCGTTGTATTTGGCGTAGTTGTGGATGTCCAACACCAGATACATGCCCGATGCCTTGGCGCGTGCCACCGCCTGTTGCACCAATGCCAGTTGCGCCGGATCCAATTCGCCGCGCGCACTCGGTTGCAGGCGCTCCCACAGGATGGGAAGACGGATGGTATTCATGCCTACACCTGCGAAATAGGTGTAATCGCTGGTTGCCGGATACATATAGTCCTTGTTGAGGACTCCCGGCTTTTTGGAAGACGCGAATTCTGCGCCTGAGAGATTGACGCCGGCGTATTTCAGTACGCGCGTTCTTGCGTGGGCGAGCGGCAACGTGCCGATCAGGAGGAACAGCAGGGCGCAACGAACAAGGTTGCGAAGCGAGTGAGAAACGGCAGACATAAAGCAACTCCTTAGACGACGGGGAAGATGCGTCACAGCACCCTTTGTGCTTGCGATCTGCGCGAAATACGCCGCATCCGTCGTCTTTAATGCATCTGCCGTACCGAACTCCGGGAAAATTAACCTTGAAGTAAATATGGGGAATGATGCGCAGTCATATATCGCATAGGTCACTTTTCGAATCAGCGCGTTATAACGTGGGCATGGAATATGCGGCAACGCAGGCTTTTCAAGCCGCGACAGATGCATCGCTGTGTCGAAATACCATCGTATGGACGCGCTCGCTGTCAACGGTCCGGCGTCGGATCACTGACGTAACAATGCAGTAGCACGTGCAGCGAACGCATAAGCGTTTGCCGTCGTCGTCTATGTTTATCGCAGGCGTTATTAACTAAGCGATGCGCTTTGCACGGCTTTGTGGCTGACGCGCCGGGCAGGACCATCCGGATGCATGCATGCATGCATGCATGCGAGCTTGGCAGCAAGCTGCTGGGGCAACCAGCGCCCTAGCATTAGAGGATCACGCACCAACTGAAACACCTCCGTCCCCGGCGTCAGTCAGGTGGTGATGGCTTTTCAACTGCACTGAGGGTGTTGCACTTGGATATTGAGTCCAACTTGTGTGACCGCACGTTGCGATGACGCACACAAAAGAGCCGCCTTGCGGCGGCTCGATCGGATCATGGCGAGCCATCACATCAAGGGCTGAAGCGTGTCGCATGGGTCGCCTGTGGCGACAGGATCGACATCTGCGGCTTGTCGGTTCCGTCCTTGTTGGGATGTACGCTGTATTCGTAACTGATGTTCCACCATGAACCGGCAGCCCACCACGTCCAGCCCAGCCAGACATCTGCATTGGTTTCCATATACCCGAGCATGCCCTGCAGCGCTGCATTGCAACCTGCGTTGTTGCCGGTGCCGAATTCGCCAAGGAAACCGCGTTTTTGATTGAGGCGCAACCACTCGGTGAAACTGCGTAGCCGATCGGCGCCGACGGTGGCACTGACGCAGACATTGCTGGTGCCGCTGGAATCGGCATCCAGGTACTGATGCACTTCGAACGCATAGTTGTCGAGGGGGTCGTAGATGGAGGTCAGCGCGGTGGCGTTGGAATACCCATCGCTGGTGGGCGAGTACCAACTATGCGCGCCGGTCCATAACACGCCGGGGACCAGAATCAAATTGTTTGCACCGGTGGCCCGAATGCTGTCGATGCCTGCCTGTGCAGCGGCTGCCCAACCACCTGCCGATACCCCATTGGGCTCATTCATCAGCGCGAAGATCACCGCGTTATCGTTTTTGAACACCAGCGCAAGACGGCGCCATACATCGCTGAAGGTCGCAATCGGCACTTCAGGAGTGCCTATTTTATAACCGTAGTATTTGGCAAAGTTATGGATATCCAGCACCAGATACATGCCCGATGCCTTGGCGCGGGCCACTGCCTGCTGCACCAATGCCAATTGCGCCGGATCCAGTTCGCCACGCGCGCTGGGTTGCAGACGCTCCCACAAAATGGGCAGGCGGATCGTATTCATGCCAACGCCGGCGAAATAGGTGTAATCGCTGGCAGGTGCGTACATGTAGTCTTTGTTGAGGACTCCCGGCTTTTTCGACGATGCAAACTCGGCACCGGAAAGATTGACTCCGGCGTAGGTGAGTGCGCGTGTCTGCGCATGAACCTGCGGCAAGACGCCAAGCAGGATGAGAAGCAGTGCACAGCGAACGACGCTGCGCAGCGAGCAGGAAACAGAAGACATAAAGCAACTCCTTGAACGACGGGGACGATGCGTCGCAGCCGGTTGCGTGCGATTTGCGCCAAGCGCCCTGCATCGGTAGGACTTAATGCATTGGCTGTGCCCGATCGCGCAACACACTGAGCGTTAAGTAAATGTGCGAGCTCACTCGCAGTCACAATTCGCCGGGGTCACATTCCGCACCAGCACGCTGTAACGCGCGGCAGAAAAAAGCGGCCGCGCACGCTTCGGCACACGGTCAGCGCGGACGGTGTGCTGTCGAAAGAACGTCGTATGGATGCGTCTGCTGCCAACTGCATGACGCCGATTCGTTGGCGCCGTGCACGGTTGCGCCTGCATGCTCAGCGCAGGCGAGGCGTGGTTTGCAGACGAATGCGAGGTGTCGCTGTTAGCGGGCGATACGCTGCGCGCGGGCGCTCAGGATCGTCATCTGTGGCTTGTCGCGTCCCTGCGAATCGGGCTGCACGTTGAATGGATAGGTCCGGTTCCACCATGCACCGGCGGCCCACCAGGTCCAGCCGATCCACACATCGCTGTTGGTTTCCATGTACCCCAACATGTTGTTGAGTGCGCTATTGCAGGTTGCGTTGTTGCCAGTGCCGAATTCGCCCAGAAATCCACGCTTGTGATTCAGGCGTAGCCACTGGGTAAAACTGCGCAGGCGTTCGGCACCCACGGTGCTGCTGACGCAACCGGCGCTGGTACCGCTGGAGTCGGTATCCAGGTATTGATGCACTTCGATGGCGTAGCGATTGAGCGGGTCACGAATGGATGCCAGTGCCACGGCATTGGATTGCCCGGCAACGGTGGAATACCAACTGTGCGCGCCGCTCCACAATGCACCGGGAACCAGAATCAGATTGTTGGCGCCGGTTTTGCGGATGGTGTCGATCGATGCTTGTGCCGCGGTGGCCCAGGATTGCGGATTGATGTCGTAAGGCTCATTCATCAGCCCGAAGATCACCGCGTTGTCGTTCTTGAAGGCGATCGCCAGACGGCGCCACAAATCGGTAAAGGTGCTGATCGGCACGCGGCTGCTGCCGATCTTGTTGCCGTAGTACTTGGCGTAGTTGTGCACATCCAGAATCAGATAGACCTTGGCGGCCTTGGCATTGGCGACTGCCTGGCGGATCAGTGCCAATTGCGCCGCATCCAGTTCACCACCAGCCTTGGGTTGCAGGCGCTCCCACAGGATGGGTAGCCGAATGGTGTTCATGTGTTTGCCGGCGAAGTAGCGGTAATCGCTGGCAGCCGGATACAGGTAGTCGACGTTGAGCACGCCGGGTTTTTGCGAGGATTTGATTTCTGCGCCAGAGAGATTGACGCCGGCATACTTCAGGCGATTGCCGCTCTGTGCATGTGCAAGCGGCATGATGACAAGCAGCAGCAATGAGAACGCGCAGCTAAGCAGCCGGCGTGTCCGAGGGGGAGGGGGCAACATGGGTGACTCCTGAAGCATTCGCGTGGGGAGGTGCATTGCACTGGCGTGGACCTGCCACGTGCATGACGACAATGCAACACCTACACCCTAGGCGCATCTGTACATTCAAACTACGAATGCGAGATATCACTTAATTGGAGCTGTGAGCGACTTGGCACTTATTGCCAAACATACACGTGCTTTGATGTGGTAGAGCGCACATCGCGCGATCGTCATCGCCGCACACAGGTCGCACTCTGCGCGGCAGCACTGCATCGACTGCTGCGCATTCGAGATGGAGTGACGTTGCAGGTTGTCTTGCGATTACAACACTGTACATCGATGCAGTGGCGTGCCTTGCATCAACGCAGATCGCAATTGCACGTATAAAACTCACCTGGTGCGCGAACGGGACGTCGGCACTTGCGATGTATTGCACGTGAGGTTTGTGTGCTGCGTCGTGATTGCGGCAACAATCCATCACTGCGGATCCTGCAAGACGCGTCGCGCGATTGCGGGGCCACCGCGTATTTGCGCGTAGCGCTGTGCTGCCAGCGCCCGCACATCCGATGCTTCGGCATGGCGCATGTCATACATGCACGACAAAAAAACGGTGGCCGCAGCATCTTGCTGTGACCACCGCATTCGAACAGACCGGCGTGTGTTACTTGGTGGCGCGGCGTGCGTACTTGCTCAGGATCGAGATCTGCGGCTTGTCGCTGCCATCCTTGCCCGGCTGCACGGTGAAGAAGTACTCCGGCTTCCACCATGCACCGGCGGCCCACCAGGTCCAGCCCAGCCACACGTCGCTGTTCTTTTCCATGTAGGTCAGCATGCCTTCCAGCGCCTGGTCGCAGACCGGATTGTTGGCAGTGCCGAATTCGCCCAGAAAGCCTTTCTGCTTGTTCTCGCGCAGCCATGCGGTGAAGCCGCGCAATTTCTCTTCGCCAACCGTGGCGCTGGTGCAGACCGGCTTGGTGCCGCTGTAGTCGCTGTCCAGATATTGATGCGCTTCGAAGGCCAGGTTGTTGCCCGGGTCCTTGACGATCTCCAGCGCCTTGGCATTGGAACCGCCGTAGTTGGCGCTGCGCCAGCTGTGCGCGCCGCTGTAGGCGGTGCCCGGTACCAGGATCAGGTTCTTGGCGCCGGTCTTGCGGATCGCGTTGATTGCGCCTTGCGCCGCTGCAGCCCAGTCGGTTGCGGAAATCCCATTGGGCTCATTCATCAGCCCGAAAATCACCGATGTGTCGTCCTTGAATTCCAGCGCCAGCCGGCGCCACAGATCCGCCACTGCGGCGGCGGGTACATCGCTGGTGCCGATGCGCTTGCCGTTGTACTTGGCGTAGTTGTGCACATCCAGGATCAGGTATTGCTTGTTGGCCTTGGCCGCCGCCACCGATTTCTTCAGTAGTGCCAATTGCGCCGGATCCAACTCGCCGCTGAGCTGTGGCTGCAGGCGTTCCCACAGGAACGGCAAGCGGATCGTATTCATGCCTTTGCCGGCGAAATAACTGAAGTCCGACGCGGCCGGATAGGTGTAGTCCTTGTACAAGGTGCCCGGCTTCTTGCGCGAGTTGAACTCGGCGCCGGAGAGATTGACACCGACATATTTCAGGCCGGCAGATTCTTTTTTCGCAGCGGCGGGCTCTTTTGCCTGCGCCAACGGCATTGCAGCGAGCAAGGTCAGTGCGAGTGCGGCACTGCGTAACGAGGGGAAATGTGCGGGAGAGCGAAACATGAAGCCTCCTTCGGCATCGACGTGAGTGGCCGCAGGGGGAGGGCACGGCCAGCAGAGATGGTGCAGGGCAGGATGGTGGTTGGTCAGCGTAGAAGCTTTGGCGTTAGTGCGCCATTCACGCCTACTGCAGCGATTTGATCGCGCAAACGCCTGCAAGGCGCACCCCGCCGCTGCGGTGGCGTTCGCAACCCGACAGGCAAGACGCACTGTCGCAGGAGTGCGACAGGCGCCTGTTTTAAGCTAGAGGCTGCTTACTTTTGTCTCCTGCACCATCGCGGGGGACGTGACGCCCGGAGCCCCCTCACGAGCAAAGCTCACGCTTACGCCGCCCAGACCGCCGATCAACCGCTTGCACCGTTCGTGTTCGAACGGCGCGCACCCGGCCCCGACGATGTACAGATCGACATCGCCTATTGCGGTGTGTGTCACTCGGATCTGCATACCGCACGCAACGAATGGCACAACACGCTGTACCCGTCGGTGCCCGGCCACGAGATCGTCGGCCGTGTGACGGCGGTTGGCGATGCGGTCACTGGTTTCAAGGTCGGCGACCTGGCCGGTGTCGGCTGCATGGTCGACAGCTGTCGCAGCTGCGCGTCCTGCCAGGAAGGCGAAGAACAGTATTGCGAGCAGGGCTTTACCGGCACCTATAACGGGCCGATGTTTGGCGGCGAGAACACTTACGGCGGTTACTCGGACCACATCGTGGTCGATCAGAAATACGTGCTGCGCATCTCGCACAGCGACAACCTGGCCGCCGTGGCGCCGCTGCTGTGCGCCGGTATCACCACCTATTCGCCGCTGGCGCATTGGAAGGTCGGTCCCGGCCAGAAGGTGGGTGTGGTGGGCCTGGGTGGCCTGGGCCACATGGCAGTGAAGATCGCCAAGGCGATGGGCGCCACCGTGGTGTTGTTCACCACCTCCGAGAGCAAGCGCGCCGATGCGTTGCGTCTGGGTGCCAGCGAAGTGGTGATCTCCAAGGACGAGGCGCAGATGGCCGCGCAAGCCAACACACTGGACTTCATCCTCAACACCGTGGCCGCGCCGCACAACCTGGACCCGTTCCTGGCTGCGCTCAAGCGCGACGGGGCGATGGTGCTGGTGGGTGTGCCCGAGCATTCGCACCCTTCGCCGAGCGTGTTCAATCTGATCATGAAGCGCCGCACGCTGGCCGGTTCGTTGATCGGCGGCATCCGCCAGACCCAGGAGATGTTGGATTTCTGCGCCAAGCACAACATCGTCTCGGACATCGAAACGATTCGCGCCGACCAGATCAACGAGGCCTACGAGCGCATGCTCAAGAGCGACGTGAAGTATCGCTTCGTGATCGACATGGCCACGCTGGACAAGGCGGCCTGATTCCCCAGCGCGCCCGGCAATCGATGCAGCCCTGCAACAGGGCTGCACATCAGGTGCCTGCGAACGACTGCAGCGTGGACCCGGCGGTGACCGCGTCCACGCTGCTGCCGGATGACACCGGCCACCGGCTGCAGGCATCGCCGGACCGCGACGCGTTCAACCAGGTCAGGCGCCCTGCGCAGCGGCCACGCTGCCGTCCTGCGCCGGATAGGGCGACACCAGCGGCGTCGCGGGGCGCACCAGCATGGGTGCGGAGAACAGCAGGTTCAGCGCGGGCAGGCGGCCCGGCGTGCGCAGCAGGCACAGCAGGGTGGGCGCCAGCACGCCGGTGCCCAACAAGGCGAAGAACAGCAGCGACCCATCGTGGATCCAGCGCGGCAGCAGATAGGCCAGCACGATGAACGGCGGGAAGTGGGTCAGATAGAACACCACCGAGTTGCGGCCCACATAGCGGATCGCCTGCGCGGCCGGTTGCTGGTTTGCCCAGATTGCAGCAGCGATCACCAGCGGCAGCGCGATCACCACCAGCGGCAGGTAGCCGATCCAGATACCGTGCAGCGCGGTGAGATTGGCGATCAGCACGATCGCGCACAGGCTCAGGCACGACAGTGGCCAGATCCAGCGCGGTGCCTGCTGCAGCAGTGCCGGCACGCGACCGGCCAGCAGCGTGCCGATGTAGAAGAACGCGAAGTAATAGAACGGGTCGGCACCCTGGCGCAGCAATGGGCCCAGGCACACCGAGCCCAGCAGGGTCGCTGCCAGCACCAACGGGGCCGGCAGCCGACGCAGCAGTGGGATCACTGCAAGAAACACGAACAGGTAGAACAGAAACCAGGTCAGTGCCACGTTGCCGACCGCGATCCTGCCCAGGTCCAGCCAGGCAATGGGTTCGGACTTGGCCAGCACCGAGCCTGCCTCGCGCAACCCGAAGATCAGCAGCGACCAGATCAGATAGGGATACAACACGTGCCGCAGCTTGCCGCTGAAGTAGGTCGCGATCCCCTTGTCCAGCCCGCGCGCCACGAACAAGCCCGAGAGCAGGAACATCAGCTGCATGCGCAATGGGGCCAGCGAGCGGTTGATACGCTCGATCGACAGCATCAGCGTGCTGCTTTCTCCGGTTGCGCCGCTGCGTAGCTCGGGATAGGCGTCGAAGGCGAAGCCATAGGCGTGCAGGACGATCACCATCAGCACGCTGGCACCGCGTAGCCAGTCCACCCAATCATCGCGTTTATGGTTACCGGTAATGGTTTGGTAGGTCATGAGGTTGCTCCTTTGGTGGGGCCCACGGCTTTGCCGCCGCGGTGTGCGACGACACGAATCAGGTCTGGATTCCACGGCGGTGTTGTCCACGCGTGGGAGGAGGGCGGATACCGTCGTTGCCGAGGACATCCGGGTAAGCGCAGAGCGTTCCGCGTGTCAGTTGAGGGGTGGCTGGGCTGCGTGATGCGGGGACGGCTTATATGTGACTTAGATCACACTTGCTTGGCGCGTGCAATCGTCGAGGCTGCAGATAGATGCAGGCCTGTGTGTGCGCTGATGGCAAGGTCATGCGTGGGTGCGGGCGCCTTGCACGGTCGATGACCGCTTGAGTTTGCAGTTGCCGAGATGCGGTGGAGCGTGTGCTCAGCGGTAGGCGGCGTTGTGGTGTTGCGTTGTGGTCTACGCGCGCTGCCAGCGTCAGCCTGATCGGCGGCAGGACAAATCACCGCACGCAGCAGCAAACGCCGCACGATCGCTTGAGCGAAGTGCCGATCGCGAAAGACAGGGGGATTGGTCGTGGAGCGTTCCGGGTCGGGCGAGGCGCGACCTTGCGGGATGCGATGTCCGTTGCGTGTCGCCGTGGATGCATTGCATTGCGGTGCGTCACGCGGGCGTAGCCGCTCACGCAGCGTGCGGGTTGCCCGCACGCGAGCCCGCACGCGAGCCCGCACCAATGGTGGGCACATCGCCCACCGCTGGCAATCACTCAGGCCGCAGCGGGTTCCTTGACCTGCGCCTTGACGCCAAGCAGCTGCACGATGCTGCCCGCCGCATCGCGGCCTTCGGCCACGGCGGTCACCACCAGGTCGGCGCCGCGCACGCAGTCGCCACCGGCGAACAGGCGTGGGTTACTGGTCTGGTAGGGCAGGCGGCCGTTGTCGTCGGCCGGGGCGACGATGCGGCCATTGCTGCCGGCTTCCACGCCTTGCGAGGCCAGCCAGTCCGGTACGGTCGGCGAGAAGCCGAAGGCGATGATCACCACGTCCGCTTCCAGCAGCGATTCGCTGCCTTCCACCGGCACCGCGTTGCGACGGCCGCTGGCATCGGGCTCACCGAGCCTGGTCTCCACCACGGTCACACCGATGGCTTCGTCGTCGGCGCCGGATTCGATCGACAGCGGTTGACGGTTGAACAGGAAGCGCACGCCTTCCTCGCGCGCGTTGGCCACTTCGCGTGCCGAACCCGGCATGCTGGCCTCGTCGCGGCGGTAGGCGCAGGTGACCTTGGCCGCACCCAGGCGGATGGCGCTGCGCACGCAGTCCATGCCGGTGTCGCCGCCGCCCAGCACCACCACGCGCTTGCCGTTGAGATCGGGCAGCGCCATCTGGTCTTCCCAGCCGGCGATCGGCCGGCCGTGCGGGTCGTTGCCGCTGACGATGCGGCTGTTCTGCACCAGAAACGGCAACGCCGGCAGCACGTTCTTCAGATCCTGCCCGGGCAGCCCGCCATCGGTGTAGCGGTAGGCACCGGTGCCCAGGAACACCGCATCGAATTCGCCCAGCAACTGCTCGATGCTGACGTCGCGGCCCACTTCCACGCCCAGGCGGAACTGCACGCCCATGCCTTCGAGGATCTCGCGGCGCTTGCCGATCACCGACTTGTCCAGCTTGAAGCTGGGGATGCCGAACTGCAGCAGGCCGCCGATCTGCTCGTAGCGGTCGTAGACCACCGCTTCAATGCCGGCACGCACCAGCCGGTCCGCACACGACAGGCCGGCCGGGCCGGCGCCGATCACCGCCACCCGCCAGCCGGTCGGCTGCACGTTGCCCAGGTCAGGGCGCCAGCCCATCTTGAAGGCGGTATCGACGATGTATTTTTCCACCGCACCGATAGTGACCGCGCCGAATTCCTCCAGCGTGCAGCTGCCTTCGCACAAGCGGTCCTGCGGACACACCCGCCCGCACACTTCCGGCAGCGGGTTGGTGGAATGGCACAGCGCGGCGGCTTCCTCGATGCGGTTTTCCTGCACCAGCTGCAGCCACTGCGGGATCGCGTTGTGCACCGGGCACTTCCAGCTGCAATACGGATTACCGCAGTCCAGGCAACGGCCGGACTGATACTGCGCGTCGGCCTTGTCGAACTTGCCGTACAGCTCGCCCCAGTCACCGGACGTGCGCAGCTCCACCGGAATGCGTGTGGGCATGGTCCGGGGCAGGTCGAGGAATTGGAAGGCTTGCTTGCGGCTCATAAAAGAAATCCGTGGCTGATTCCCTTCTCCCACCGGGAGAAGGTGCCCCGAAGGGGCGGATGAGGGTACGGAGCGTCAGCGCCCGCATCCCCAAACCCTCTCCCGTTGCAGGGAGAGGGAAGCACTCAGGCGGCGCGCCGCAGCGACTCGGTCAGCGACTCGATGCTGGCGGCCTTGGGTTTGACCAGCCAGAACTTGCCGATGTAGTCGCGGAACTCGTCCAGGATCTGCTGCGCCCAGATGCTGCCGGTCAGCTCGCGGTGGCGGCTGATCAGGGTGTGCAGGTGCTGGCGATGGTTCTCGAAACCTTCGGCGGAGACGCGGTGGATGTCGATCAGCTCGTGGTTGTAGCGGTCCACGAAGTCGCGTTCGATATCCAGCACATAGGCCAGGCCACCGGTGAAGCCGGCGCCGAAGTTCAGGCCGACCTTGCCCAGCACCAGCACCACGCCGTCGGTCATGTATTCGCAGCAGTGGTCGCCTGCGCCCTCCACCACCGCCAGTGCGCCGGAGTTGCGCACCGCAAAGCGCTCGCCGGCACGGCCGGCCGCGAACAGTTCGCCACCGGTGGCGCCGTACAGGCAGGTGTTGCCCACGATCGGCGTGCTACGGGCCTCGAAGCGCGCACCGCGCGGCGGGCGCACCACCAGCCGGCCGCCGGCCATACCCTTGCCGACGTAGTCGTTGGCTTCGCCTTCCAATTCCAGCTGCAGGCCGCCGGCGTTGAACGCGCCGAAGCTCTGCCCGGCGGTGCCGCGGAAGCGCAGGTTCAACGGCGCATCGCTCATGCCGTGGTTGCCGTGCGCACGCGCGATGGCGCCGGACAGGCGCGCGCCGATCGAGCGGTCGGTGTTGTGGATCAAAAAGCGATGGTCGCCGCCGGTCTTGTTGGCGATCGCAGTGGCCAGCAGGCCATCCATCTGCGTGGCCAGGCTGTCCGGCGACTCGTACAGGCGCTGGGCGGCGCAATGGCTGCCGTCGTACTGCGCATGCGTGAGCAGGCGCGAGAGATCGACCTTGACCCCGGCACGTGGCGAGACCTCCAGCTGTTCGAGCAGGTCGGTGCGGCCGACGATCTCGTCCAGCGAGCGCACGCCCAGGTACGACAGCCACTGGCGCACTTCTTCGGCCAGCAGGCGGAAGAAATGCTCCACGCGCTCCGGCAAACCGGTGAAGTAGTTCGCACGCAGGCGCTCGTCCTGGGTGGCCACGCCGGTGGCGCAGTTGTTGAGGTGGCAGATGCGCAGGTACTTGCAGCCCAGCACGATCATCGGCGCGGTGCCGAAACCGAAGCTGTCGGCGCCCAGCAGCGCGGCCTTGACCACGTCCAGGCCGGTCTTCAGGCCGCCATCGGTCTGCAGGATGGTGCGGTCGCGCAGGTCGTTGGCCACCAGCGCTTGGTGCGACTCGGCCACGCCCAGTTCCCACGGCACGCCGGCGTAACGGATCGAGCTGATCGGGCTGGCGCCGGTGCCGCCGTCGTGGCCGGACACGGTGATCAGATCGGCGCCGGCCTTGACCACGCCGGCGGCAATGGTGCCGACGCCGGCATGCGCCACCAGCTTCACCGACACCAGTGCGGTGGGGTTGACCTGCTTGAGGTCGTAGATCAGCTGGGCCAGGTCTTCGATCGAATAGATGTCGTGATGCGGCGGCGGCGAGATCAGGCCGATGCCGGGCTTGGCGTAACGCAGCCGGGCGATCAGTTCGTTGACCTTGTGGCCGGGCAGCTGACCGCCTTCGCCGGGCTTGGCGCCCTGCGCGACCTTGATCTGCAACACCTCGGCATTGACCAGGTATTCCGGGGTCACGCCGAAGCGACCGGAGGCCACCTGCTTGATCTTGGAGCGCTTCTCGGTGCCGTAGCGGGCCGGGTCTTCGCCGCCTTCGCCGGAATTGCTGCGTCCGCCCAGGCGGTTCATCGCAATGGCCAGTGCTTCGTGCGCCTCGGGCGACAACGCGCCCAGGCTGATCGCAGCGGTGTCGAAGCGACGCAGCACATCGGCCGCCGGGGCCACCTCGTCCAGCGGGGTCGGGGTCTCGGCACGCTTGAGCTGGACCAGATCGCGCAGCGTGGAGGCCGGGCGCGAATGCACCGCATCCACGTATTTCTGCCAATCGCCGGCATCGCCGGTGCGGGTGGCGCGCTGCAGCGTCATGACCACGTCGGGGTTGTACATGTGGTACTCGCCGCCGTGCACGTACTTGAGCAAGCCGCCCACTTCCGGCTTGAGCTGGTCGTTCCAGGCGCGCGCGGTGAGCTCGCGCGCCTCGGTGTCCAGCCGCGCCAGGTTGACGCCGCCGATGCGTGCGGGCGTCTCGGCAAAGCACAGCTCCACCACGTCCGGGTCCAACCCCACGATCTCGAACAACTGCGCGCCGCGATAACTGGCGATGGTGCAGATGCCCATCTTCGAAATGATCTTGGACAGGCCCTTGTAGATGCCCTTGCGATAGCGGCGCCCGATCTGCGACTGCTCGCCGCCCTTGCTCAGCTGCAGGATGCCGCGCCGGCCCAGGTCGAACAGCGTCTGGTAAGCCAGATACGGATACACCGCAGTGGCGCCGAAGCCGAGCAGGCAGGCCATGTGGTGCGGGTCGCGCGCGGTGCCGGTTTCGATGATCAGGTTGGCGTCGCAGCGCAGGCCCACCTTGCACAGGTGGTGATGCACCGCGCCGGTGGCCAGCAGCGCATGCGCCATCGGCCGGTCCGGGACCGGGTAGCGGTCGGACAGCAGCAACATCACCGCACCGGCGCGCGCGGCGGTCTCGGCTTCCTGGCAGATGCGTTCCAGCCCCGCCTTGAGGCCTTCTTCGACGCTGTAGGACAGGTCGATCAGGCGATTGCGCTCGACGTACTGCTCCATCTTCAGCAACTGGCGCAGCTTGCGCTGGCTGAGCACCGGCGAGTTGAGGATGACGTGGTTCACCGTCTCGGCGCCGGCGTGGAAGATGTTGGTCTCCTTGCCGAGCTGGGTGGTGAGCGACATCGCGATGCCTTCGCGCAGCGGGTCGATCGGCGGGTTGGTGACCTGCGCGAAGGCCTGGCGGAAGTAGTCGTACAGCGGCCGGGTCTGGCGGCTGAGCACCGCCATCGGGGTGTCGTCGCCCATCGAGCCGGTGGCTTCCTGCTCGGTCTCGGCCAGCGGGCGCAGGATCTGCTCCACCTCCTCGGTGCTGAGCTGGAACAGCTTGTGGTAGCTGCGCAGGGTCTGCTCGCTGAAGGGTTCTTCCACCAGCGAGGGGTCGATCAACTCGGTCTGCAGATAGGTCACGCCCTGCTGCAGCCATTGCTTGTACGGCGCGCGCGCGCGGTTGATGCGGTCGATGGCATCCGAATCGAGCAGGTCGCCGCGCTTCAAATCGATCGCCATCATCTCGCCCGGGCCCAGCTTGCCCTTGCGGGTGATGCGCTCGGCCGGCAATTCCCACACGCCGGCCTCGGAGGCCACCAGGAAATGGCGGTCGGAGGTCAGCATCCAGCGCGCCGGGCGCAGCCCGTTGCGATCGAGCATGCAGGCGGCGTAGCGGCCATCGCAGGCCACGATGCCGGCCGGGCCGTCCCACGGTTCGGTGTTCAAACCGTAGAACTCGTAGAACGCAGCCAGGTCGGCGTCCTTGAATTCCAGCGACTGGGTCGCCGGCGGCACCAGGATACGCAGCGCCTGCAGCAGGTCCATGCCACCGGCGACCAGCAGCTCGAGCATGTTGTCCAGGCTCTGCGAATCGGAGCCATGCATGGAGATCACCGGGTCGAACTCGGCGATGTCGAAGCGCGGGGTCTGCCACACCTTGCTACGCGCCTGCGCCCAGCGGCGGTTGCCTTCGATGGTGTTGATTTCGCCGTTATGCGCCAGCAGCCGGAACGGATGCGCCAGCGGCCAGCGCGGCAGCGTGTTGGTGGAAAACCGCTGGTGAAAGACAATTGCGCTGGAGGACAGATCGCTGCGCTGCAGGTCCGGATAGAACGTGCTCAGCTTGTCCGGCAGCACCATGCCCTTATAGCTGATGCCATTGGGCGACAAGGTGGTGACGTAGAAGTTGTCCACCTCGCGCAGCGCCTGCTCGGCGCGCCGGCGCGCCAGGAACAGCGCCAGGGTGAAGCCGTCTTCGGTCTGCTCCGCGCCTGCATCGACGAATAACTGCTCGATACGCGGCAAGGTGTCGCGCGCCAGTTGCCCGCACACGCTGTCGTCGGTGGGCACCACGCGCCAACCGCGAAAGTGCACGCCGGCGGTGTGCAACTGGGTTTCCAGTTCGGCACGACATCGCGCCGCATCGGCATCGTCCAGCGGCAGGAACACCACACCGGCCGCGTAGCGCGTGCCCAGCGTAATGCCGGCATCGCGCGCCAGCCCGCGCAGGAACGCATCGGGTTTGCGGATCAGCAAGCCGCAGCCATCGCCGGTGAGCCCGTCGGCGGCCACGCCGCCGCGGTGGGTCATGCGCGAGAGCGCCGCAATCGCGGTGTCTACCAGCGAGCGGGAAGGTTGGTCGTCCAACTGGGCGACCATGCCAAAACCACAGGCGTCGCGTTCGTCGCGCGCGCTGTTGTAGAGACCGTAGTCGTTGAGCCCTTGGCGAGTGCGGGGGGCCATGTCTGCCTCTTTGCGATCTGGGAGAGCGGCGACGACGTTGCAGCGCTCGATCCGTGGAGCGTTTCGAAGAGGTCACCGGATGATCGACTAGACCACAGTTGATGCGGTGCCGCAATACACCGTTACAGCTGCAACGAGGGCGGCTGCAAGGCCCTGTGCCAGCTGGCTTGGCGCCCGTTCGCCAACAGGCGCCAGGCGGTGCTCAGCCGCAGCGCACCGAGGCGATCAGGTTCTTGGCATCCACTTCCAGATTGAGCCGTTCGCCGTTGAACTCCATGGTGACCATCTGCCCGGGTTTGAGCACGCGCACCGACTTGGCGCGGGCATCGCTGCGGGCCTGTTCGCTCACTGCATCGGTCAAGGCCTGACCGACCAGCGACTGCACCTGGGTGGCATCGCAGCTGCCGATCGGCGGGGCCTCGGGAGCGGCGGCCGGTGCGGGGGCTGCGGCTTGTTCGGCCGCTTGCTGCGCCTTGGCGGTGACGGCTTCCTGCTCGTCCGGTTGCGGCGAGCCGCAGGCACTCAAGGCCGCCAGCACGACCAAGGAACAGGCCAGGCGGGCGGTAGGCAGGACAGAGCGCATCGATGACTCCAGCACAGTGGGGGAGGCCCAAGCATAAGCAGAAAATCTGCTGACGGGCATCGCTTGCCCACATGGCGTTGTCGCAGCGTTGACGCTGCCTAGTCCTGCCCGGCTCAACAATCGGCGCCTGTCCTTCGATCCGTGCGCAATGAAAGCCAAACGTGTTCTTCGCAATGCCGCAGCCACCGCCAGCGCTGCCGGCAAGCTGGCCACCGTGGCTACCGTGGCCGCCAGTGCCGCCAGTGCGGTGGCTGCCACGGCCGCGGCGGCGAGCGTGGCAGCGGTCGCGCAGGCCAAGGCCACCGCGCGTGCGGCCGGGCTCACCTATGTCAACGATCAACAGCCCGGTATCAGCCGCCGCAAGGCCGGCAAGAGCTTCAGTTACCGCAGTGCCGACGGGCAGCGCGTGGCCGATGCCGATACCTTGCAGCGCATCCGCGCACTGGCCATTCCGCCGGCGTATACCGAGGTGTGGATCTGCGCCAAGCCCAATGGCCATCTGCAGGCCACCGGCCGTGATGCGCGCAGGCGCAAGCAATACCGCTATCACGCCGAGTGGGCGCAGGTGCGTGGCGAAGGCAAGTTCGAACGTGTGATCGCCTTCGGCCAGGCCTTGCCCAAATTACGCCGACGGCTGCGCCGCGATCTGGTACTGCCGGGATTTCCGCGCGAGAAGGTGCTGGCGATCGTGGTGGCGTTGTTGGCCGACACCCTGGTGCGTGTGGGCAATGCCGAATATGCGCGCAGCAATCGCTCCTACGGCCTCACCACCTTGCGCAACCGGCATATGGAATTTCTGCGCGGCGGACGTGCGCGGCTGAAATTCCGGGGCAAGAGCGGCCAGGATCACGAGATCGAAGTGGACGACAAGCAACTGGTGAAACTCATCCGGCAATGCCAGCAATTGCCGGGCCAATCGCTGTTTCAGTACCGCGACGACGACGGCCAGCTGCAGCCAGTGGATTCGGGTGAGGTCAACGATTATCTGCGTGAGGCGATGGGTGAGGATTTTACCGCCAAAGATTTCCGCACCTGGGGCGGTACGCTGGCGGCACTGCAACGCCTGGCGCGGTTGCCGTTACCCGAGCGCATGAGCGAACGCGCGCTGACCCAGGTGCAGAACGATGTCATCCGCGAAGTGGCCGATGCGCTGGGCAATACGCCCTCGGTGTGTCGCAAGGCCTATATCGACCCATGCGTATTCGAAGGCTGGCGCGCCGGCGAACTGCAGGCCATGGCCACCGGCGTGCGCGGCGAGCGCCAATGGGAGGCGGCCACGCTGCGCTTTTTGACCGACTCGCGCAGCAAGCAAGGCAAGACGACCAAGGCCACCAAGGCCACCAAGGCCACCAAGGCCACCAAGGCCACCAAGGCTACCAAGGCTACCAAGGCTACCAAGGCTACCAAGGCTACCAAGACGAAGCTCAGCCGCAGCAAAAAATCTGCGTGATGCTGTTGTTCGGCGAGATATCGCTGGTGAGGTGATCGGTAGCCCGGTCTGCGTCACGCCTATGTCTGTCTGCTTGTAGATTTTTATCTGCAGCGTCCAGCACGCCCGCAATGCCACAGCTCACGACAAGCGCGAGCAGATCGTTGGCCTGCATCGTGTTTTACCTTGTGTGGGTGCGACGCTGGATGCGATAGGTCGTTGCAGGCGGAACGTTTCGATATGTGCGCCCGATCTTGACGGCCTCCAGATCGAGCGCATCGAGAATATGCGCCGGCACCGAGCATTTGAATCCATAGGTAAACAGATACAGCCGCCCGCCAGGCTTCAGCTGCAGGAAGGCGCCGCGCAGAATCGCAGCCACCTGGTGTGCCGGCATGTTCAACAGGCCAAGGCCGCAGACCACGGCATCGACGTACGCGCCATCGATGCGAGGCAGCGATTCAAGATCGCAGACATCCATCTGCAGCAAGCTTGCGCGCGGGAAGCGCTGCGTAAGCAACGCAGAAAAGGTGGCGTTGTACTCGAGCAGAACGAGGTTCTTTTCCTGCACGCCTTTGTCGATCATCGCCTGGGTAAACACACCGGTCCCCGGCCCGAGTTCGAGAACCCGACCGGTACGCGCCGACAGCTCGGATGTGATGATGGAGGCGAGGGCGCGTCCGGAGGGAATTATCGCTGCAACGGAGCAGGGTGCGGTGATCCATTCGCGAAAAAACGACGTCATATACGAACGTGCCATCTATCCTCACAACGTTGAAAGAGTTCGGCCAAGCTGCATCTGCACGCACCACTGCAGGATGCGCGATGGTGCAAAAACAAGGCTAAAGCAAGAGTCTGTCCGGAACCTGTTTTGGCTGCAGATCGGTGGCGATAGTTCAGGTTTTTATCAGCATTGGTGCACTGGCGATTCGAATGCTTAGCTGCAATGCGCTGTCATCAGATAAAAAAACGATGCGTGATCGTCGGTGCAGGTGATGACCGCATATAACGCGCGGCGGTTGCATAAATGCCTGCATCGCACAGATGATCGACAGACAGTGGCGCCAGCCTGCGTGGCAGCCGACGCATCAGGCCATGTTTGCAATCGGTGCGCAGTGCGGCAGGTGTTGATCGGGCGAATGCGTGTCGAATGATCCTGACCAGCGATTGCCAAGACACGCGCCCAACACGGCCGTCACCGCATGCGCAGACGAGCTGCGTGCAGCGGGGGTTGTCTGGCGTGCGCATCGTAAGCTTTGAGGGGCCGGACATCATGGTGTCTGAATGACCGCTAGACCGCGCCATGGAGGTGAGCAACGTGGAAATCGGCGAGACATTGCGCACCGCCAGCAGCGGCGATACCGAACCGCAACCTGTCTAGCGCACTCTGGACAACCGGTAATGATTATTCGTGTGCACATGCAATTGCGCGATGGTCTGGTGCCGTTATCGAGCATTGCGGTGTGGGCGCTGGAAAGCGGCCCGAGCGAAATAAGCCGCCACCATCGACAGCGATGTCACGGTGAGCGCAGATCTTGGCGGGATGGGTTGAGCAAGACGCTGGCGCTGACTAAGAGCGGCTAGCAAAACGTAGCGGGCAGTCGTCAGGTGTGCGTGGACGGCTCGGAGGAGCCGGAACGTAAAAGTGGTACATGCCGAATCCGAGCACCGGCCACGCGCGCCTGGCCGGTGCGCAGTAGTTTTGTTAGCCGCTCTAAGTGTTCTAGCACTGGACGCTGCACATGCAAGCAACCCTACATGTGCCCGTTCCGGTCGCTGTCATATGCACGGCAATGCGGATGCGCCTAAGGCAACGGCAACGCTCAGCCGCAATAAATCGCGGTGATGTTGTTGTTCGGGCCGGTCTCGACGGTGAGGTGATCGCCACCGCTTTCGCTGGCGCCCTGGGCCGGATCGGCCAGGCCGCTGGCGGTGGTGCCGCCGGTGGCGCGTTCGCCGCGACGCACGCTGACCTGCAGGCTGTCGCTGTCCACGCGCGCACGTTCGATGGTCTGCGCTGCCGCGGCCAGGCCCACCGCGCCACGCACCTTGTCGATATGGCACTGGCCGGAGATGACCCCGTCGATGGGCTGCACCTGCACGAGCTGATTGGAGGCACAGGCCGAGAGCAGCAACACGGCAGCGAGCGGGGCGAGGGTGCGGATCATCGAGGAGCTCCAGCGGAAGAATGCCGCAAGCGTGAAGAAAGCGTTGTTGGCGTGGCATGAAGACTGCTGGCCGCACGCATCGCGATGCCAGGCGTGGCATGCCCTGCCGCGGTCCGGGACGCTGGGCTGAGGCCCTCTCGCGTGACGCCGATGGTTCAGTAGCTTGCGATTACTTCTAAATATGGACGACTCCACTACAAATCTTCCGGCTAGTCGATCAATGGGTGCGTCTCTACTCTTTGCATCACCGGGGCAGCTTGCTCCACCACCGCAAAGGGATCCGTCATGAACGCACAACTGGCCACCGTCTACGCCGACCAGCAGCCGCAGCGCGAGCCCGGCGTGCAGGCCATTACTTCGCCGCGTCCGGTGGTGTTCCGCACCCGCGGCACCACCCGCGGTCCGATCACCCGGCTGATGAGCCCGGGCGACCTGGGCCAATTGGTCAAGCCGTTCGTGTTCCTGGACCTGTTCACCGTCAAGCCGTCGATCGGCGGCGCGCCGATGGGCATGCATCCGCATTCGGGCATCGCCACGCTGACCTATCTGATGGAAGGCGAAGTCGGCTACGAAGACAGCACCGGCAAGCAGGGCACCCTGCCCACCGGCGGTGTGGAATGGATGCGCGCCGGCAATGGCGTCTGGCACGACGGTGTGCCGGTGGGCCAGTCCTCGGCCAAGGGCTTTCAGCTGTGGGTTGCGCTGCCGGCGGCCGAAGAAAACGCCCCGGCGCAGAGCCTGTATCTGTCGCCCGACGATGTGCCGGTGGCCGGCCCGGTGCGGGGTGCTGCTGGGCCGCTACGGCACGCTGGAAAGCAGGATCCCGGCACCGGCCGACATGACCTACCTGAGCGTGCAGCTGCAGGATGGCGAGCGCTGGCGCTATGTGCCGCCGGCCGGCCACACCGTGGCCTGGATCGCGGTGCACGGCGGCCAGCTGGAAGCGGCCGAGACCATCGGCAGCGGCCAGATAGCGGTGTTCAAGGATGCCGAGCAGGCCATCGAGGTGGTGTCGGTGGGTGCGAGCTCCTTCGTGCTGGGCTCGGCGGTCAAGCATCCGCATGAGTTGGTGATGGGCCACTACTCGGTACACACCAGCAAGGCCGCACTGGCGCAGGGCGAGGCGGAGATTCGCCGCATCGGCGAGCAGCTGCGCGGCCGGGGCCGTCTGGCCTGAGTCTGCGGCGGGCGCTGCACACGCCCGCCCGGTGTTTTTCGCCTGCGCCTTGTCTGCCTGTCTGCGCGATGCAGTACCGAGAAGCACTACAGCACCGACAAGCGCAACGCACACGCGCAGACCGGTAGCAGGGCAACCGGCAGCGCACCAGCCTGTATTTCACCCGCCGACACGCACACGTGTGCGTGCTCGGTCGCATCTTCAACGTCGTGGCAGTGCCACGCAACCCCACACAATCAGAGGCTTCATCATGAAACTGCTCCATCTCGATTCCAGCATCCTCGGTGGTTATTCGGCCAGCCGTCAGCTGTCGGCGGCCACGGTCGCCAAGTTGCAGTCCGGCCACAGCGATGTCGCAGTGACTTACCGCGATCTGGCCGCCGAGCCGCTGGCGCATCTGTCCGGCGCGCACCTGGCGGCCCAGCAGAATCCCAGCGGCGACCAGAGCCCGGAACTGGCGGCCGAACTGGCCACCAGTGCAACGGTGCTGCAGGAATTTCTGGACGCCGACACCGTGGTGATCGGTGTGGCGCTGTACAACTTCACCATCCCGACCCAGCTCAAGGCGTGGATCGATCGCGTGCTGGTGGCCGGCAAGACCTTCCGCTACAACGCGCAAGGCGTGCCCGAGGGGCTGGCCGGCAACAAGCGGGTGATTCTGTTGGTGGCACGTGGCGGCTTCTATGGCGCCGGCTCGCCGATGGCATCGCTGGAGCATGCCGAAACCTACATGCGCACCGCGCTGGGCTTTGTTGGCGTGCACACGCCGGAAGTGATCGTGGCCGAAGGCCTGGCCACCGGCGCAGACGCCCGCCAGGCGGGTATCGCCAGCGCCCAGCAGCAGATCGATGCGCTTGCTGCCTGAGTGGTGTCGCGGCTGAGGTGTGTCCAGCGGCATGACCTGCGCTGGCGATCGTGCCACCGGTTCGCCCGGTCCCGATCTTTCAAACGTGCCGACACTGCATCGAGCGGACAGCGTGCCGCTCGATGCACTGCGTTGCCCGCGTGGCACGGTGCCAACAGTGCTTCAAAGGATGTCGGCGCCAGGCTGCGTGCGCGTGCTCAGCGCTGATGGTGCTTCGATGCGGGCGTTGCAACCGCCTTCCTCCGCAGCATGACAATCACCGCACGCCGGGTATCGCGGCGCTATTTGCCAAGCCAGCCACCTCTTTGCATTCAGGCCCATTCAATCGCGTCGTCACGGCCCGGATAAACGCCGAGACCGCACGTGGCTGATGGTGTCGGCTCGGGTAGAGCGCGTACAGGCTCTGGCCCTTGCGCTGAAAATCCGGCAGCACCACGGTCAGGCGGCCTTCGTCGATATCCGGCCAGGTGAGTGCCTGCGGCAACAATGCGATTCCGAGCCCGGCCACCGCCGCAAGCCGCAGTGCGCGGGCGGTGGTGGCGGCCATGCGCGCCTGCACGTGGACGTCTTCGGCAAGCCCGGACGGGCCGACCAGCGTCCAGGTGGCATAGCCGCTTGGATGCGGAAAACTGATGCAGTCGTGCTGCGGCAAGTCGTCCAGACGCAACGGCCTGCCGCGCGCCTGCAGGTAGCCGGGGCTGGCCACCAGCACATCGTTGGTGTCGGCCAGGATCTGGCGGCCGACATAGCCCAGGTCCGTCATCACACCACCACGAAAGGCCACATCGATGCGCTCGGCGATCAGGTCGGCCTTGCCATCGCTGAGCACGAATTCCAGGCGCACGCGCGGATGCGCGGCGAGAAATTCGCCGACCCATTCGACGCGAGAAAAATCCAGAAAATCTGCTGGCGCCGCCACCCGCACCAAACCGGCTGCTTCATCGCCACCGGCTACCAGGCTCTGCCCGGCCGAGGTCAGCCCGTCTACCGCATCGGCGCAACGTTCAAAGAACGCTTGCCCGGCGTCGGTGAGGGTGAGCTTGCGGGTGGAGCGCTGCATCAGACGCGTGTCCAGTTGCGCTTCCAACTGCTGCACGCGCCGGCTCACGCTGTTGGGTGCAGTGCCCAGCCTGCGCGCGGCTTCGGCAAAGCTGCCGCTACGCACGACCTGCACATACAACGCGATGTCATTGAGATCGATCACCGGCGGCCTTGGCGCGTGTAAACGCGGAGTCTAAGCGTGGCGACTGCGCGTCGTCGATCATGGCGGCGTCGCGTGCTGTCTGCGGCAGCTCAGGTGCACTAGCAGTAAAGCGCGTGATGCGTTGCTGCGCGCGCTCGGTTGACTTAGCTTTTGACGCTGCGTCTGACGAAGCCAAGTTGCAAAATCTTGCCTGCTCAGAAGTGGTGAAACGGTGGAGTGGGTCAGTCGTAGAGCATTGGTGCTGCTGGTTTGCTGCTGGTTTGCTGCAGGGCCCTTGCCCGCCCACCGTCGCGGGACACGCCGCAAGTACGTCCGTGTAGGCTCTTACGCGGCATCCATGCCGCGTAAGGTCCCGCGACGGTGGGCGGGCAAGGACCAGTGGAGATAGTCGGTGTGCATGTTTTCAAGCAGCCGACCAACTTTCTGGTGCGGTGTCCTCGCCGATTGCGGGACCATGTGGCGGCATGGATGCCGCCACTGAGCCTCCAGGGACGGATTCACGGCGTGTCCCGCGAGCGGTGAGGGCACCGCGCCCTCGACTAGCTCAGCTTTTGACTGTATCCAGACGCCTCTACGACTCAAATCCTTGGCCGCTTTTGCATCTTGTGTCTCGATGCAATTAGACATTTCGGATAGATCAGATGCAGAGCGAATGATCTGCAGCTTGGTTGCAGGGCCCTTGCCCGCTCACCATCGCGGGACACGCTGCAAGTACGTCCTTGTAAGCTCTTACGCGGCATCCATGCCGCATAAGGTCCCGCGACGGTGAGCGGGCAAGGACCAGTTGAGATGGTCGGTGGGCATGCTTTGAACAAAGCAACCTACAAACTTTCTGGTGCGGTGTCCTTGCCACTTGCGGGCTTATTGCGTGCGCGTCAGCCCGTGGCGATGCAGCAGCTGCCGCAAGCGACGCTGCACGCGCTGCAGATCGGCGTCAGCCGCTTCATCGAGAATGTCTTTGGCCAAGGCATCGAATTGCGGCCAGAACTGGCTGGGGTCGCGTACTCGCTGCGGCCACACCGACAACATCTTGCCCAGGTCGGAGAGCTGGTGATTGGTGTGGGTGCGTGTGCGCATGCTCATGTCGCGTCTCCCGGCCAGTCCAGGGCGACAGCGTGGACCGCACCGTCGTCAATCAGAGTGAAAGCAAGCTCGGCTTGCATCACCCCATCGATCTCCAGCCGGGCTTCGACACCGGGGCGCTGGGTGACGTCGATGACGTAGGTACTGCTGCCGAAGCGATAGCGCAGCTGGTACTCCGGCCAGCTGGCCGGGATGCACGGCACGATGTGCATGCGCTCGCCATGGCGTTGCAGGCCGAGCAGCGATTCGGTCAGCAGCCGGTACATCCAGCCGGCCGCGCCGGTGTACCAGCTCCAGCCGCCGCGGCCGGCGTGCGGCGCCACCGCATAGACATCGGCCGCCAGCACATAGGGTTCGGCCTTGTAGCGCTGCACGCCCGCCGCGTCGCGGGCGTGGTGGATCGGGTTGATCATGCCGGCCAGTTGCCAGGCCCGCGCGCTGTCGCCCAGATGCGCGAAGGCCATCGTCGCCCACACTGCGGCATGCGTGTACTGGCCGCCGTTTTCGCGCACGCCGGGCACATAACCACGGATATAGCCGGGATCGTGTTCGGTGTGATCGAACGGCGGCACCAGCAGCTTGACGATGCCGGTCTCGACATCGACCAGTTGCTGGCGCATCGCCTCCATCGCTTGTGCACTGCGCGCCGGGTCCATCGCACCGGACAACACTGCCCAACTTTGCGATAGCGAATCGATGCGGCATTCGTCCGAATCGCTCGAGCCCAGCGGTGTGCCGTCGTCGAACCAGGCACGCCGGTACCAGCGCCCGTCCCAGGCATGCTGTTCCAGCGCGGTACGCAAGGCGTGTGCATGCGCACGGCAGGTCGCTGCGAATACCGCATCGTCGCGCTGCACGGCGACGTCTGCGAACCGCAGCAGCGTGTTGTAGAGGAAAAAGCCCAGCCACACGCTCTCGCCCTTGCCGTCCTTGCCGACCCGGTTCATGCCGTCGTTCCAGTCGCCGCTGCCGATCAGCGGCAGGCCGCGTTCGCCAAGGCGTGCCATGCCGCGTTGCAATGCGAGCACGCCGTGCGCGTACAGCGACTGCACGTTGCCGGTGATGTGCGGCAGGTCGTAATACGATTCTTCGTCGGGCTTGAGTGCGCGCCCGTCGATAAAGCTCACGCGTTCGTCCAGTACGCTGACATCTGCAGTGACGTCCAGATAGCGGCACAGCGCCTGCGGCAACCACAGAAAATCGTCCGAGCACTGCGTGCGCACACCGCGGTCTTGCGGCGGGTGCCACCAATGCTGCACATCGCCCTGCACGAACTGATGCGCGGCGCAGCGCAGCAGGTGGGCGCGGGTGAGCGCCGGCTGCGCGTGCACCATCGCCATGCTGTCTTGCAGCTGGTCGCGGAAGCCGTACGCGCCACCGGACTGGTAGTAGCCGCTGCGTGCCAGGAAGCGGCAGGCGATGGTCTGGTAGAGCAGCCAGCCATTGGCCAGCAGATCCACTGCCGGGTCGGGCGTGGTCACCTGCACGGTGCCCAGAATCTGCTGCCAGTGCGCGCGCACTGCCAGCAATGCGGTGTGCGCTGCGGCAACGCCACGGCTCTGGCGTGCCAGCGTCAGTGCGCTCTCGCGGTCAACCGCCGCGCCCAGGCGGAACACGGTTTCGAAGCTCTGTTCGGCTGCCAGCGTGACCGGGAGTTGGATCGCCGCGCACGGGTCCAGGCCGGTACCCACGCGCCCGGACAACCGCTGCCGAGTGAGCGCGGCGGGCGCGGCCAGGCTGCCATTGCGCCCGAGAAATTCATTGCGGTCGGCAGTGATGCTGCGGCTGGGTGCATCGGCATCGAAGAACGCCACGCGCCCGTCGAACTCGGTGTTGTACGGGTTGCGCGCGGTCAGCACGCTGCTGCCCAGATCCACCTCGCTCACCACATGCAGCTGCGAGCGCGTGCGGATGTCGCCCAGCACCCATTCCACATACCCGGTGACGCTGAGCCGGCGCGGGCGGCCCGAGAGATTCTTCAGCCGCAGATGGCTGTACTTGATCGGCCGTTCCACATCCACGAACACCCATAGCTCGCTGCCGATGCCGTGTTCGATATGGCTGTAGACGCTGTAGCCGAAGCCGTGGCGCACCGTATAGCGGCCACTGCCGCGGCACGGCAGCGCCATCGGCGACCACACCTGGCCAGTGTCTTCGTCGCGCAGGTAGAACGCTTCGCTGGAGGCATCGCCGACCGGGTCGTTATGCCATGGGGTGAGCCGGAATTCGTGCGCGTTTTCGGCCCAGCTATAGCCGGGGCTGCTGTCGCTGACCACGCTGCCGAACTGCGCATTGGCCATCACGTTGCACCACGGCGCCGGTGTGGCGATGCCTTCGTCCAGGGTGATGCGGTATTCGCGGCCGTCGGCGGCGAAGGCGCCCAGGCCGTTGTCGAACAGCACCGGCTCCTCGGCGGCGGCCTGCAGGGTCTTGTCCAGGTAGGCGGCATGCGTGCTGGCCAATTCATCGGCGCTGTCCGGTTGCCGGATCGGCTCCAGCAACGGCGGGTGCGCACGCGCGCTGGGGTGGCGCTGCAGTTGCGCATCCAGCGTGCCGTTGGCATCGCTCAGAATCGCCCGTGCCACGGTCTGCAGCAGCACGCGGTCTTCCTGCGAGATGTGTTCGATGGCGCGCACGAAGATACCGCCGGGGCGGTCGAGCACATTGGCCTCGGGGTCGGCGGCGATCAGGCCCAGGATGGCGTCCTGCAATTGCTGGCGATAGCCGGCCTGGCTTTCGTTCCAGATCACCAGATCCGCACGCAGGCCTTTCAGGCGCCAGTACGCGTGCGCCTGCACCAGCTGGCGCACCAGGTCCAGATTGTCCGGGTCGGTGATGCGCAACAGCACGATCGGCAGGTCGCCGGAGATGGCATGACTCCACAGCGCCGACTGGCCACGATGGTTGTGCAGCAACACTTCGTTGTCGGCGCGCAGTTGCGGGTCGACGAACAGCACGCGTGCGGCCAACCGCTCGTAGAGCATGGCATCTTCCAGCGAGGCGTTGATCTGCCGGCGGGTGACCTGGCTCTGGGTCAGCGCCAGATCGAACACGCGATCGGCCAGACGGCGGTCGCGGTATTTGTCGATCAAGGCGGTGCAGGCTGCGCGTTGGGTGCCCACGCCGTAGACCATGTCCACCTGCGCCTGTTGATCCGGTGCCAGCGAAATACGGCAGCGAATCGCCACGATCGGGTCCAGCACCGAGCCGGCGGTGCCGGACAAGCTGGCGTGCTCGCGCAAGGCCAGCGGGTTGCGGGTGCTGCGTCCGCGCCCGACGAACGCGGCGCGGTCGGTCTCGTAGGAGATCGTCGCCACATCGGCATCGTGCACCGCCACCAAATGCAGCATCCACGGCTGCGCTTCGTCGTGCCCGCGCGGGCGACGCGTGCACAACAGCGCCTGCTTGTCGGCCAGGATTTCGGTCTGCACGAACAGATTGCTGAAAGCCGGATGCGCCTCGTCGGCCTGCGCCGGCGCCAGCACCACTTCGGCATAAGTGGTGATTTCGATCACGCGCGTCTGCCGCGACCGGTTGCGGATGCGCAACCGGCGCAGCTCCACATCGTCCTCGGCGGAAATGGCGATTTCCAGATGGCTGTCGTAGCGCTGGTGGCTGCCCTTGAACTCGGCCTTGGCGTCGGAAAAGATCGCTTCGTAACGCTCCACCGGCACGCAGGTCGGTTGATGTGTGGCCGACCACACCGCGCCGCTGTCCACATCGCGCAGATAGCAGAACGTGCCCCAGTGGTCGCGGGTGCCGTCTTCGCGCCAACGCGTCACCGCCATGTCGCGTGCGCGGCTGTAGCCGCCACCGGCCGAGGTCAGCATGCCGTGGTAACGCCCGTTGGAGAGCAGTTGCAACGCCGGCTGCGGTAGGTTGGGGTCGCGATGGATGCGCAACGCCATACCCGCCTCGGTGGCCACCGGGCGCTCGGCTGCTTCGACCAGGCCTTTGACGTAGACGCCGGCACGCGGTGCGCGCTCCTGCAACAGCAATAACGTGGCCTGGAATTGCGGGTCGGCGACAAAGCGTCTTTGCATCGGCGCATCGCGCAACACGTGGTCCAGCGCCAGCAGCGCCATGCCCTGGTGATGCGACATGAACGAGCGCACCAGTGCGTGTTGTTCGCCACGCGGCACGCGCGAGGGCGTGTAGTCGATCGCTTCGTACAAACCGAAACGCCCGTCGAATCCCAGCGCCTGCAGCTGCTGCAGATTGCGGCAGGCGGCATCCGGTTCGACCATCAGCGCCATCGCGCTGGCATACGGGGCGATCACCAGATCCTGGCCCAGGCCGCGCTTGAGCCCGAGTCCGGGCACACCGAAGGCGCGGTACTGATAATTGCGCCGCGTATCGACCGTGTTGTAGCCCGATTCGGAGACGCCCCACGGCACCGCGCGTGCAGTGCCATAGCGGATCTGCGCCTGCACCGCGCCGCGCATCGAGCGGCTCAGCAGCGTCTGCGGGTAGCTGGGCATCACCAGATCCGGCATCAGGTATTCGAACATCGAGCCGCTCCACGACAGCAGCGTCGGCTCGGCGCCGGTATCGGTGAGCGTGCGCCCGAGGGCGAACCAGCTCTCCTGCGGTAGCTTGCCCTGGGCGATCGCCACGAAGATGCCCAGCCGTGCCTCGGAAGCGAGCAGATCGTAACGGCCGCTATCCAGACGATGGTCGTCGACGTTGTAGCCGATCGAGAGCAACTGCTGGGCGGGGCTGTAGAGGAAGTCGTAATCCATCTGTGCCAGTTGCCCGGCGATATGCGCAAGCCGTTGCAGCTCCAGCACGCGCTTGGCGGCCCAGGTCTGCACGCTCGGTGCGTGGCTGCCGTTGGCGAGCTGCCGTAGCGTGGCGACTGCATCGCCGGGGGTTTGCGCCGCGTGCGGATCGGTGCTGGCAAGCGCCGCTGCGCAATGGCCCAACTCGGCCAACGCCGCCTTGCAACTGCTCACCAGGCGTTGCGGCCACGGTTGCTCGTCCTCGCCACCGCTCGGCATCGAGGCCAGGATCAACTGGCTCTGCGCCAGCAGCAGGCGCAGCGCTTCATCGGCCTGGTGCAGGGTTGGCGTGGGTTGGTTGCGGATCGCCTGCACGCTGTGCGTCATCGCGCTCAGTGCGGCGGTGGCGGCGTCGCTGCGCGGCTGCGCCTGCAGGGTGAGCACGCTCAGGGTGTCGGCCAGCCCATCGAACACCGCCATCGAGACCGCAGGCGCATCCACCAGCGCCAGCAGCCCTTGCCGCAGCGTCAACAGATGCCCGACCAGGTTGCCGCTGTCGACGGTGGAGACGTAACGCGGCAACAGCGGCACCAGCGTTTCGGTGTCGTACCAGTTGTAGAAATGGCCGCGATAACGCGGCAGCGCTTCCAGCGTGGTCAGCGTATTGGCTACGCGGCTCATCACGCCGGCCACCGTCAGGTAGCCCAGATCGTAGGCCGCCAGATTGGCCAGCAGGCCTAGCCCGATATTGGTCGGCGAGGTGCGGTTGGCCACCACCGTGACCGGGTATTCCTGCACGTTGTCCGGCGGCAGCCAGTGGTGTTGCGCAGTGCAATGGCTTTCGAAAAACGCCCAGGTGCGCCGCGACAATCCGCCGAGGAAATCGCGTTGTTCCTGCGACAACTGCGCCACCGGCGCGGCGGGCTGCTCGCCCAGCCAGGCCATCAGCCACGGCGCGCCCATCCATGCCAGCCCCAGCGGCAGCGCCGTCCACAACGCCAACGGCGCCCACCATGCCACTGCGGCGATTACCAGCGCCGCACTGCAGGCGGCACCGGCCATCAGCTGTTGTTCGGCATTGCCGCTGCGCGCGCTGCGCTCCACTTCGCTGGACGGCGCCCACTGCAGCAGATGGCGCTGGGTGATCGTCATCCGCACCAGCGTGCGGGCGATGGCCGCCAGCTGCAGCCCCGCCTCGAACGGCAGGCAGGCCAGCACCACGCCGGTGCGCAGCAGGTGCTGACGCAGCCCCATCCCGACCTGGCGCGCGTGATGACGCAACCCCAAACCCTCGGGCGGGTGCGCCAGCGCATACACCGCCGAACACAGACCCGGCAGCAGCCACAACACCAGCAGCCATAGTGTCCAGCGTAAGGGAGTGGGCGAGCACAGCCAGCCGATCAGCAACAATGCAAACGCCGCCGGTGCCACCAGGCTGCGGCGCAGGTTGTCCAGCAGCTTGCCGCGTGACAACCACGACAACGGATTGCGCGCGCGCCGGCCACCGCGGTCGGGCACCCACGGCAGCAGCCATGGCAGCAACTGCCAGTCGCCACGCACCCAGCGCGCGCGGCGCTTGGCATCGGTGGCGTAGCGCTGCGGATGGCGCTCGTACAGACGCACGTCGCTGAGCAACCCGGCGCGCACATAGCAGCCTTCCAGCAGGTCATGGCTGAGCACGCGGTTGTCGGGGAAGCGGCCGGCCAGCACCTGCTCGAAGGTGGCCACCGCATAGATGCCCTTGCCGATGAAGGAGCCTTCGCCGAACAGGTCCTGATACACGTCCGACACCACGCGGGTGTACGGGTCGATGCCCGGCTCGATGCCGAACATGCGCGCAAACCGCGATTCGCCGCCCTCGCTCATGCCGGTGCCCAGGCCGGGCTGCAGAATGCCGTAACCGGCCTCGACGATCTGCCCGGCCGCATCCATGCGCGGCACATTCAACGGATGCGACATCGCCCCGACCAGCGCGCGTGCCGCATCGCGCGGCAGGTGGGTGTCGCTATCGAGCGTGATCACATAGCGCACCTGCACCAGCGCGGCGACATCGCCTTGCACCTGCAGGAACTCGTGGGCTGCCTGCAACGGCGCATCGTCCGCGCACAACAGCCGGTTGAGCGCTTCCAGCTTGCCGCGCTTGCGCTCTGCGCCCATCCAGCAGCCTTCGCCCGCGTTCCACTGGCGTGCGCGATGCAGCAGGAAGAAGCGATCGCCGTGCGCATCGGCATAGGCCGCGTTGAGCCGGTCGATGTGCTGCGCCGCATGCGCCACCAATGCCATGTCGCCAGGCAACAGCGCTTGCGCGGCATCGAGAAAATCGGTGAGCAGCGCGAAGTACAGCTGCTCGTCGCGGTTGGCCAGGTAATGCACCTCCAACGCGTCGACCAGCTCGTCGATGGCCTCGGGGCTGGCCAGCATGCTCGGCATCACCACCAGCGTGCGGCAATCGGGTGGAATGCCCAGGCTCAGGTCCATGCGCGGCAACGGATGCGGACGCACCCACAGCGTGGCCACCCAGTTGACCAGGGCGATGCCCAACTCGCTGGCGGCCAGCAGCGCGATGCCGGCGGTGATCCACCACAGCGCCGGTGGCAATGCGCTCACGCCCTGCAGCAATACGCCGCTCCACAGCACGGCGATCACGGCGATCGGCAGCAGGTACACCGGCAGCGCAACGCGTCGCGCGCGTGGGCGCGGTGGTTTCGGTGGTTTCGGTGTGCCGGGTGCGGCTGGGTCGCGCAGCGCGCTCGCAGCAGCGGCAATCCCGTATCCACCAGGTAATAGCCCACGTGGCTGGCCACCGGTGCATCGGAGCCCGGCTGCGCGGCCAGGCGCAGGACGCACTCGGCCACCGCCGGCTCGTCGCGGTCCAGGCGCTGCGCCAGATGCTCCACCACATGCCGGTAGCTATCGCGGGTGTGGAAATCCATGCGTGCGTAGACATCGGCCGGATCCTTGCGCAGGATCTGCTCGACCACGCTCATGGCCTCGACGAAGTCGCGCCAATCCATCTGGTCCAGAAACCGCAGGCTGCCGATGCTGTTGCTGATCGCCACCTGTTCGGCCGCCTGGCGTTGGCTCTCGGCGTGCACCAGGCCTTCCACACTGTGGCCTTCGCTTGCCAGCCACTGCTCCACCCAGGCGCTGGCCATCGACAACACCGGCCCGCGGCCCTGGATGCCGCGCGTCAACTCGGCCACGAACGCGCCGGTGGCCGGCGGCTGCGAGCGCGCCATATCGGCCACCACCACCACCACATCCTTGGGTTGCGCCGCCGCCGTGGCGTTGAGCAACGCGGCCCAATGCGCGGCCAGGCGGGTGTCGCGGCCATCGTGCATGATGTCTTCGGCAATGCGGCGCAGGTTGTCGATCAGCGCCAGCCGCAACATGATCGGTATCGCCCACAGCTCGCCGAGTTTGAGTGGCGCCACCTGTTGATAGGCTGCAATGAAACGGCTCAGCGTGATCGTATCCACGCGCCCGTCGCCATGCGCCACCACTTCCAGGCCCAGCTCGTAGACGCGCGGCAGGCCAACCGAGGTGGACGTGCGCAGACGCGGCAATTGCCGGCTGTAACCGGGCGGAAGATGCTGACGCGCCAGGCGTATCTGTTCTTCGACCAGATAATAGTTGTCCAGCAACCACTCGCCGGCCGGATGCAGGCGCAAGCCATCGGCCGACATTTCGGTCAATCGCGCTGCGGCCGTGCCGAGTGCGCGTTCGTTGAACTTGAGTTGCGACAACAGCAGTTCGCGGGTTGGCCCGGTGTAGAGCACATGCGCCTGTGCCAGGCTGTGCCCCAGCGCCTCCATCTGCTCGTCGCCAAACAAGGCGGCGCCTTCAGGCACTGCATCCCGCACCGACGGATGCTGCAGGGTTGCTGCTGGTTGGGTAATCGACTGCCACCAGAGAGAGAACGCAGAAGCCTTCCGCTGTGGCGGCATGGAGACATAACCTGTGCAGCATAAGAGCCGCTAGAGGCGACGATCATGCGCGCTTGGCCTGTGTGGCATGTGAAGGCAGCAATGCGGACGCGTTGCAGTCGTTCGCTGATCGACGCACGCTGCGCGCCGAGATGGGTGATGGAAGACTGCACGCCCGCGACTACCCAGGCGGTGCAAAAAGCCTGGTATTGGCGACGATGATCGCCGGTTGAAGATGCGGCCAGTGCTGCAGCTGCGATTCGTTTTTCGCGCCGGTGGTTCTGTGGCAACCCCACGCAACACGCTATAAATGCGGCACCCTGCGCGGCTGTTGATTGGATAAAGGGCATGTCGCGGAGCAACGCTCTTTTCGCTTGCAACGTGGGCCACGCATGATTTCGATACGTACGGTTGCGACACGCATGGTCTCGACACGCACGATTTTGATGAGCACGCTCTCGAAGCGCACGACCTCGATGCGCAAAACGGTGCTGTGGTGTCTGGTGGTGTGCCAGCTGATGCTCAACAGCGCAGCGGCGGCCCAACCGACGCACGCCACGCTGACCGTTGCGGGATTGGAGCAGCCGGCGCAGATCCGTGTGGATCGCTGGGGCGTGGCGCACATCTATGCCAGGACCGACAACGATGCGTTTTTCGTGCAGGGCTTCAACGTGGCACGCGACCGCCTGTTTCAGCTGGATCTGCTGCGCCGCAAAGGGCTTGGTCACCTGTCGGCGGCGTTCGGGCCTGCGTATGTGCAGCAGGATCGCGCCGCGCGGCTGTTTCTGTATCGCGGCAGCATGGCCGAGGAGTGGAACAGTTACGGACCCGACGCGCAGCGCGATGTGACGCGCTTCGTTGCCGGCATCAATGCCTACATCGATTGGTTGGGCGCCGATCCACACGCGCTGCCGTATGAATTCCGCACGTTCGCGTATCGCCCGGAAAAATGGGCGCCGGACGATGTGCTGCGCATCCGCACCACCGGCTTGAGCCGTAACATCAAAAGCGAAGTGGCGCGTGCAAAGGTTGCGTGCAAGGCCTCGCTTGCCGTCGACGCAGTGCGCCAAAAATTGCAACCGGCCTGGACAACCCGTGTGCCCGAGGGACTCGATCCTTGTCTGCCCGAGGACGTCTTGAAGGTCTACGAACTGGCGACCCAAAGCCCCAGGCTCAGCGCCGACACGCACGTGGCCGACGCGCAGACAACGCCACTGCGTCCAGGCGAGGACGCCTTTGCCGAAGGCAGCAACAACTGGGTCATCGCACCGCAAAAATCGGCCACCGGCCATGCGGTGCTGGCCGACGACCCGCATCGCGCGTACAGCGTTCCCAGCCTGCGCTACTTCGTGCATCTCAACAGCCCGGGGCTGGACATCATCGGTGCCGGCGAGCCGACTGCACCCGGTATCGCCATCGGCCACAACCAGCGCAGTGCATTCGGGCTGACCATCTTCAACATCGATCAGGAAGACCTGTACGTCTATCGCCTGAATCCGGCCGATAACGCGTCGTATTGGTACAACGGCACGTGGGAGCCGCTGCACACCGAACACGCCTCCATCGCGGTGCGCGATGGCGCAGCGGCCGACGCGCAGCTGCAATTCACCCGCCACGGGCCGGTGATCTACATCGATGCAGACAAGCACATCGCCTATGCGATCCGCTCGGTGTGGAGCCAACCAGGCGCAGCACCTTACCTGGGGTCCTTGCGCTATCTCAGGGCGGGCTCGTTCGAGCAATTCAAGGACGCGCTCGCACATTGGGGCGCGCCGTCGGTGAATCAGGTCTACGCAGACGTCAAGGGCAACATCGGTTGGGCCACTGCCGGCATGACGCCGCGCCGCGTGCAGTCCGACGGCTTGCTGCCGGTGCCTGGCGACGGCCGCGACGAGTGGAACGGTTTCTGGAACGCCAATGTCCTGCCGTCATCGAAGAATCCCGCAGCAGGTTTCATCACCACCTCCAACGAAATGAATCTGCCTGCCGGCTACCCGTATGCGCAGCGCAAGATCGGTTTCGAATGGGCCAACGAGGCGCGGCATGCGCGCATCACCCAGGTGCTGTCGCAGCTGCCAACGGTGAGCGTGCAGGATTCGGAAAAACTGCAGAACGATCAGGTGTCGTTGCTGGCGCAGCGGCTGGTCGCGCTACTCCAGCCGCTGCACGCGCAAGATGCCGCCACCACGGCGGCGCTCGCGTTGCTCAAACCCTGGGACGGCACGGTGAGCGCCACCTCCGCCGCCGCCGCGTTGGAAGAAGTGTGGTTCAGCCGCTATCTCGGCGATGCCTACAAGGCGCTGGTGCTGCGCCCCTCCGAGGCGGCCACCTTCGGCATGCCGGATGCGGCGGTATTGATGGAGGCACTGGAACACCCCGGCGCCGCGTTCGGCCCCGCACCGGCCGCACGCCGCGATCAACTGCTGCTGGAGTCGCTACGCAGCGCCTATCAATCGCTGGTCGAGCTGCACGGGCCGGATCCTGCGCAATGGCCGTGGGGCAAGCTGCATACCAACAAGGTCACGCACGCGATGAGCGCAGCGCTCGGCACCGATCATGCGCTGCTGGACGTGGGCCCGTTCGCCAAGGGCGGCAGCCCGTATACGCCCAATCAATCCAGCTACGACCCCACCACTTTCCGCCAGACCATCGGCCCATCTGCACGGCTGATCATCGACCTGGGCAACTGGGACAACTCGCGCGCCATGAACTACCCCGGCCAATCCGGCGACCCGGCCAGCCTGCACTATCGCGATCTCGCACCGATGTGGCTGCAGGGCCGCTATTTTCCGTTGCTGTACACGCGTGCGGCGGTCGACGCGGCGACCGAGCAGGTCGTGGATCTGGTGCCGGCGCAAGCGCAATAGCGCAGTGCTTGAAGCGCGTATGGCATCGAAGGCGATGCAGATGTGCTGTCGCTTTGTCTTCGGTATGCATCCAATGTACTGTGTGGATTCGATACAGCGCAGCACACGTGCGCTTGATGAAACAAGCACGCACACACTGTGCGAGATAGCAGTACGTTTGATACAGCAGCCACATACGCATCAATTGTGTTCGTTCATTCGATCCGACATGCATGCGTTCAAGAGGCACGAGCTCCTACTACAGTTTCACGAAATCCGTCGTACCAATCCGGTTGGCGATCGATAGGATCTTGGTGGCCGCGGTAATCATTGCTGCTGCTTCCTGTGCTTCAACCTGTGTGGCATGGAAGCTGACCGGCGCGGAACCCTTTGACGTGAAAAGGCCCCAGCACCTGCGCCATCCTGGATTGAACGTGTCCAGGTTTGGAACTAGCGGTTCGATTTCGCGGGCCAGACCAAAATGCACGGCATACCCTATCCCGTGTTGATCAGATTCGGCACGTAGCGAGCGGCTCACCATGCCGATGACTTCCCCTTCACGGTTGAACACCGGCCCACCGCTCATGCCGCTTGGCCAATCGCTTTCTATTTCGAACACCGGCGTTGGGTTTGGCTGGCTAACTCCTTGTGGGTGGATCGCGACGACTCGCCCATACGCGCCGTACATCCCCTCGGTGATCAGCGCCAATTGCCTTTCGACGTCTACCTCGGATAGATCCAGCTCAGGAAAACCAATGGCAAGTACGATATCGCCGACCTTAGGCATCAAGCCTCTTGTCCGGACCGGCAAGGTCTGCGGAAGGCGGGCACCTGGACCTACCGGGGCGGGTTTCATAAGCGCTGCGTCGATGGCTGGCTGCTGAGAAGAAGCGCCGCGCAGGGCGGCCATCGGATCGTCCTTCTCCCTCATTGGCACAACGACTTCTTCCACTGGCACGAAACAATCGTCTGGAACGTGAACTGTGCCAAACACCAGTGCATGCATGCCGAGAAAAAGGATGGGACGGCCAGCGAGATGCTGGTGTACGAAGTCGACGACATGGTGTGCGCTCAGGAAACTCCCAAAGCCATCGACGTGGAAAGCGGTCCCCACACCGTACATTCGACCGTCGACGTGCTGGCAAAGAACGGGCACGATCGCGTTGCGAAGCCCAAAAGGATCTTGGATCTCGAAAGGCGAGAATGGTCCATTATTTCCGGGTGGATAATCAGTCGCGGTATGCGAAGACTTGGTGCGTGCCTCGCAGGTACTTATTGCGAAGGGCTTAAACTCGTACACTAAATATCCTTGCAGATTGAAAGCACCAATGGAGTCGGCGTCGTAAGGATAAAATTCGTGAAATAACGTAGGTGAAAAAACATTGTTAGTCATTGACTACTGCTTCTGGATCTGCGGGCTGAATGATCCGGTGAACCTTATCGTCTCGCCAAGCCCATCTGCGATCTTCAGGCCAAGACAGCGCGGCAAGGAGAAGCCTCTCGGAGAAGGCCCTTATCCTCGTCAGATCTACGCTCATAAGATCGAGGTCTGAAGTGTGTGCGGCATGGAAGAGGTCATGTCTGAACTCCGATGCTCGCTTGAGTCCAGCCGCGAAACCTTCAGCAGTCCATAGATCCGATGTTTTGACCGAATAAACCTCGACGACCCTGTCGATTCTTGATGCGAGCGATGCTCGGCGCAGTTCCGGGAGCTTTTCTTGCATGTGCTTGGCGGTATCTAGAGAAATGGATCCACCTTCTGCGCAGTCGGAAATGGACTTTCGCAGTGCTTTTGGACTTTTCTCCAGGCTGAGGATCCGATTTGCAAGCCGTCTGGATCCTCAGAAACGGCATTGACGATGGTCTCCATAGCAGAAAAAGCCATAAAGTAAGCAGTTTCCAGGAAGCTGACATAGGAGTGCGATAAAAATCCGATTCCTCGATCAAGTGACTTGGACTCAGGATGGTCTTTCAGTGTTTGGACGAGGATCGAGAGGCCGCCATCTCGAAGGTTTGAGGAGTCGATAAGTTCGTTATCATTAGTCCTTTCCCTGCTCTTGTGCCACTTTCGCCTATAAAAAGCGCGTTTGATTGGATTCTCTGATGTTACTTTCCAAAGATACTCAATCTCGTATGCGTCGACCGGTTGCCTGTAACAAAGGGAAAGTGCGCTACAGATCGGGAAAATTTCTTCCAGCAATCGGTCATGCAGTGATCTCAAAGTATCGCCCACTTCAAGCTTGAACTCACCGATCAGGCGGATGCGTTGAATACGATGTACGACCTTGTCACCGAATGCCTTTCCATCCAGATAGTCGTAGGCCTCCATTGCCTCGATTTGGCCGAGGCTTGTCTGCACGAGAATCTGCCCCTCATCTCCATGTAGTGTATTGATGTCGCCGTTACAGTGAAGCTCGATCGAGCCAAAGCCGGAGAGGATCCCGCTCGGTTGTAGTTCAACCGTGAAACTCACCTCTAGAGGCTGATCGTCATCATCACGATCAATGCCAATCTCAATAGCGCCAACCTCAAGCGTCATGCCAGTGATGCTTGATCGCCATCGAGTCAGTCCAAGCAGGTTGATCGAGTCTTCACTCTCGTTTATGGCGTGTAGCTTTACTAGGTTGATGTCGATGGCCCTGGTTGCACGATATGCCTCGGCACGTTCTTCTTCGCCTCCTAGAAACAGGATCTCAACGTCAAGGGAGGTTGGATCATGCTTTTGGTAGCGGATCGAAGCAGCGAAGCGCAGCGGGATGAGTTGATCCGGCTGGAGCGAAAATTGCCGTTGGATATGAACCTTTCCATCTTTACTCATCGTGTTCGTCCGGTAAGTGCTGAATAGAATATTTTCACACCGCAGCTGCATTTTTCACAGCGCGTGAGTCGGTAAGTTGACTCACCTGAGTGCACTTCCATTAGGTAACCCTTACAGTGGCAATGTGCTGGAAGATTCGGTGGAAGGTAGTACTCGGAAACGAATAAAAGCTATCTCAAAAAGATGCGCGGCAGCGCGGGCCCTGCACCCATTATGCCTCTGCCCGACTCTGCGGTTCTGTTTAGTAACAAGCTCGCGCGAAAGTCGCCTCGGGCATATTTTCTATCGTAGCCTATGCCTCGCTTTTTATTGGCTGTGCCATGCATTGCAGCTTCTGGCTGATTCCAGCCACACGCCTGAGCTATCGCAGCGCCACTCGCTACCCCTGCCATCCGACCTATTGACTACACCTGTCGCCAGGCTTACAGTAGCGACAACTGTAGTCATGGAGAACGGCATGCGCGGCAAGACCATCGGGGACCAGGAGCTGGCCCTGCTGCAACACATCGAAGAACAACGGCATGCCAGTGTCGGCGAAGTTGCGGCTGCGTTCGGTGAGCCGCGCGGGCTGGCGCGCTCCACCGTGCTGACCATGATGGAGCGGCTGCGCGCGAAGGGCTTTTTGCGCCGCAAGCAGGTGGATGGCATGTACCGCTACAGCGCCACCACCGGCCAGGACGATGTGGTGCGCTCGGCTGTGGGGCAGTTCGTGGAAAAGACCTTGCAGGGCTCGGTGTCGCCGTTCGTGGCGTGGATGTCGCAGCGCGCCGAAGTCAGCGATACCGAGCTGGCCGAACTCGAAGCCCTGGTCGCCAAGCTGCAATCGCAACGCAAGGAGGATTGAGCCATGTCGCCCCTGATCGAATCGCTGTTATGGAAACTCGGCGCCACCAGTGTGCAGACCGCGGTGCTGACACTTGCGGTGTGGGCGCTGTGTCGCGGGGTGAAGCGCTTGCCGGCCACCACGCAAACCTGGCTGTGGTGGTTGGTAGGCGTGCAGGCCGTGGTTGGCCTGCTGTGGAGCGCGCCGCTGCAGTTGCCGGTGTTGCCGGCGCACACGTTTGCATCTGCGCTTGGCAGCGCCGACACGTTGGTGCCGATGGCCACGGCCACTGCCGCCGCATCGACAGCCGCCGCTGCCAGCGCGACGGCGCACGCCATGGATGTCGCGGTCTGGTCGTCGTGGGCCACGTGGTTGTTTGCGGTGTGGGCGGCCGGCGTGCTGGTGATCTCGGCCGGCACGGTCCGCGCGTATTGGCGCAGCCGTGCGTTGGTGCGCGCGGCCCAGCCGTGCACCGACAAGGCGTTGGTGCAGGCACTGCAGATGGCGGCCGAGGCGCATGGCTTGTCGCACCCACCCGCGTTGCGGCTGTCTTCGCAGATCGATTCGCCGCAGTTGATCGGCCCGTGGCGGCCGGTGTTGCTGCTCCCGGCCAAGCGCCTGGCGCAGATGGCCGACGACGACCTGGACATGGCGCTGACCCACGAGTTGATCCACCTGCGCCGCCGCGACCTGTGGTGGGGGCTGCTGCCGTCGCTGGCCCAGCATCTGTTCTTCTTCCATCCGCTGGTGCACCTGGCCGCCCGTGAATACGCCATCGCCCGCGAAGCGGCCTGCGATGCGGCCGTGGTCGCCGGGCATCGCCATTGCCGTCATGACTATGGGCGCCTGCTGCTGCAGTTCGGGGTATCGCCACGTCCGCTCGGTGGCGTGGCAAGTGCCTCGCCGTCGTTCCTCAGCTTGAAGCGCAGGCTGGTGATGTTGCAGGACACCAGCGCCTTTCCGCGGCTGGCCGCGGCGGTGATCCTGGCGACGGTGGCCGTCGCCGGCGTGATGCCGCTGCGCCTGGTCGCAATGCCGGTGCCGGCAACGTCCACCAGCATGCGGCCCATCGTGGTGACCGCCCCGGCAGCGCAACGCACGCCCGGTATGCCCGGCGGTGCGTCGTTGGTGGATGCCGCAGCGCCGATGAGCGCACTGCCTGCACCGGCGCTGCCAGCACTGCCTGCGGCACCGGCTGCCCCGGCGTCGCACGGTGTCATCGCCGATGTGCTGGGCGCCGAGCCACCGCCTGGTGCAGATGGGGATGCAACGCAAAGCCGCTGGGATGTGGAGCTGGACCGCGTCAGCCGCGAGGCCGCCGCCACCGCCATGCGTGATGCGCAGAGCGCCATGCAGGATGTGCTGGGTGCCGACAACCCTGAGCTTGAACGTCGACAGGAACAGATGCAGGACGCGCAGGACGCGCTGCAGGAAGCGCGCGAACAGCTGGCGTCATTAGGCCCGGAACTGGCGCAGGCCAAACAGGACGCGCAACAGCAGGCGCGCGAAGCCGAACAACAGATTCGCGAGGTGGCGCAGCAGCATCGCCAGGCGCAATACGCCTATGCCGCGGCGGTGCGCCAAGCGGCCGAGCTGACCCGGCATCAGGCCGAAATGGACAAGCAGGCCGCACGTCAGGCCCGCATCGAGGCTGCACGCGGGCAACAGGAAGCGGCGCAAGCGCAGGCAGACGCCGAAGACGCACAGAACAACTAGGAGCCAGCAACGCCACGGCTGCGCTCACCGCCACGTGAGCACGGCCGCTGCGCGGAGTCGTCATTGACCACGCGCACGCACTGGTTCTGAGCGCAGCATCCGCACCCAGCTGACGGCCGCTCGCTCCCTCATGCCGGCGACCCCAGATTGTCGAACACAGCGAGCCAGCACTCGCGGGCTCGCTGCAGGCCGCACGTCGCGTCAGCATCGTCTCTAGCGGCCACGCCTCGGCAACGTGTGGCGTGCAGTCACCGATCCGCTCCTGGCCGTGCACGGCCGGCAGACCTGTGGCAGCGGTAAGCACTTCCTGCCTGCCAGGCACCTGCCGGCATCGTGCGATCGCATCGCGCCAGGCAGCACCTGCATCGACACGGGCTCGCCACAGCCCGGCACTTCCTGCGTGACGACGCTGCGCAGCGTCGGCAACGCCGTGGCCGCGTGATCGCTGTGTTCCAACCCGTCTGCGTGTGCTGCGCAGGCGGCACCTACCGAGCTGTGACCTTCGTGGAGATCTCTCGCGATCCAGACCGCTTCCCCACTGCTGTGCCTACGCACCGCGTTGCTGCTGGCTACCGCCGCACTCGCTGGTCCCTTGCTGATCGCAAGCAACGGCAACTGCAACCGCATCTGCATTGCATCCGCTTGTGCTGGCTGCCGTGCCCGCATCGCCTGCCATACCGGCGCTGCCCGCACCTGCGGTTTCTCCCGTCGCGCCAACCGCGATTGCGCCAACAGCGCCTTTGGCTCCCACCGCGCCCGTGGCACCTACTGCAGCAGCAGCCCAGATAACACCGCGAGCCAGAGCAAACGCAGCGTGCGGCAAAGCCACCGCAATCACTCAGGACGAAGGCGATGCCTATGTGTTGGTGCACGGCGACCATCAGGTGATGCATGGCTCGCGCAGCGATCTGCAGACCGCTCGCGCCTATGCCGGCAATGGACAGCGCGTGTTGTGGTTCCGCGCCGATGGCGTGCAATACCTGGTGCGTAATCCGACGCTGATGCATCGGCTGAGCGCGGCGCATGTCCGCAGCCAGCAACTGGCCGACGCCCAGGCCATCTTGGCGGCACGTCAGCATGCGCTGAGCGAGCGCCAAGCCGCACTGGCCGCACAGCTCTCTGCGCAGACCGAGCCGCGTGCGCTCCAGGCCTCGACACGCACGCCGTCAGCCGCTGCATCTGCATCCTCGCAACAGGGCGCGATGCCCGAGGCGCTGCAGGCATTGGCCAGGGAGCAACGTGCATTGGCCGACAGGCAGGCCGCGTTGGCGACCAAGCAGGCCGGTGCCTCCAAGCTCGCCACGCGCGAAGCGCTGAAGGTGCTGCGCGAGGCGTTGGACCGTGGTCTGGTGACACGGGTCTCCGGTTAGTCGCATCGTGTCGCCATCGTGCGCGGACAAGCTGGATACGCTGGTGCCTGTCTGCTCGCCGATACTGTGCAACAGGCATCAACCACGCACACAGGTGTCGCCATCACACACAAAATTCAACGTGCTGCAAACGCCTGCTTAAACGAAATATTCGGTCTTTCGATAGGGCAAATACGCCGGCGATTGTGAGTTGGTGAGATTGCGTACCCTCACCCCAACCCCTGCTCCGCGCCCCGGCCCGCGCTTGCGGCGCGGGCGCTCCAAGGCACGCGCGCCAGTGGCACGCAAGCCGTGCCTTATCGCCCCGGAGGGAGAGGGCTTCTGTATTCGCCATATAAGCCCAACTTCAAACCTCATACGCCTCACGAAACGCGTCCATGTCCTTGAAGGTACAAAAGTGGAAACGCGGCACCGTGATCGGGCCTGCCGCCGCAAGCCGCTTCAACCAATCGCCCACCGCAAGGCGATAGGCCACCTGCTCGGCCGCATCGAGTGTCTCGCACAGGTAAGCCAACGAGATGTGGAAACGGAAATTGGTGTAATCCGGGCGCTGCAAGTTGGTCAACGTCATCAATGCCTGACGCGCCGTCTCCAACCGCTGCGCGGTGGCCGCATCGGCAGGCAGCAACGGAATCAGCAGATTGTCGTGGCTGCCGGTCCTGGCCGCGGTGGGGTCGACCAGAAACCGGCACGCGCCGAGCGGTGGAGCATCGCGCTGCTGCAACCGCGACAGGAAGCTGGCGTTGATGTCGGCCAACGCCACATCGCGCGCCAGATCGCTCGGCCATGGCCCGTGCGCGCGGTCGGTTTCATTGACCCCGCCCAGCAAGGTCACGTGATAGCTGCTCGGCGGCAACACGGCCAGCTTGTTGGCGAAGCGTTGCTCGGGCAATTCGCGGTAGATCTCCAGCACCCGGTCGAAACTGTGGTAGCCATCGCCCTGCTGTTCGAGATGGCCTACAAACGTATTGCCGGCAAACGGCATCGGCCGTTTCGAGCGCAGGAATTTGCGGCCCACATCCGGCGGCGGCGCTTTATCGGCGAGATCGGCGAGCACCGGCAACGCGGTGGACAACAGCGAGGCGCCGGCAGCAGCGGCCAGCAGCCGGCGGCGGCTGAAGGTGGTATCCAGACATGGCGACATATACAGCTCCTCAAAGTTTGACATTGACGCCGACCATCACGGTGGGGGCCATCTTCCAGGCCGATTGCACATATTCCTGATCGCGGCCGATGCGGTACTGGTAGCCCTGGCCGGCCAGATTGAGCACGTCCAGGCTCAGCGACACCGCCGGCGACACATCCCAGCCCAGTTTCAGATCGATGCGGTCCAGCGGTTGCTGGTAACGGTTGCGATAGAACTCGGGCAGGCTGCTGTAATTGGGAAAGCGGTCATCCCACAGCTCGCCGGTGCGGCTCCAGGCCAGCGTGGTGCGCAGCGGCCCACGGGCGTAATTCAGGGTCAGATTCCACAGCTGCCTGGGCTGCTGCGGCAGCACGTCCAGGGTGGTGCGGGTGCCATCGCCGAGCACCACCGGGTACTCCACGTCCAGGAACGTGACATTGGCCGACACCGACAAGCCGTCCAGCGCAGGCAGCAACGGCCCCAGCTCCTTGATGGCTCCCAGCTCGGCGCCACGTAGGCGCACCGGCCGGTCCACATTGCGTGGCTGGGTGACCAGCACCTGCTCGCCGTCGATGCTGTCCATCTGGCCGTAGCGGAAGATTTCGTCGTCGATGGTCTTGTGGAACAGCGCGATCGACAGCAGGCTGCCGCCGTCGTCGAAGCTCCAGTCGTGGCCAAGGTCCAGGTTCTGCGAGTGGCGTGGCTGCAGGTCCGGGTTGCCCTGGTTGAGCGTGGGCGGTGTGCTGCCCAGCTGCAGCACGCCGCCGTTCAGTGCCATCTGGTCCAGGCGCGGGCGGCCGATCGAGCGCGAGGCACCAAAGCGCAGCGTGCCGTTGGCGCTGGTCTGCAGTTGCCCGCTGAGCGATGGCAACCAGTTGCGGTAGGTGCGCACCGCGCTGACCGGCGTCCAGGTGGTTCCGCTCAGCTGCTGGCCGGCGCTGGCAAAGCGGGTCTGTTCCAGACGGATGCCGCCGGCCAGCAGCCAGCGCTCGCCGCGCCATTGCGCCTGGGCAAAGCCGGCGCGCACCTGCTCGTCGACGCTGTAGCTGCCGCTGTTCTGCGCGGTGGTGTCCACCACACCGCGCGCCTGGCCGGCGAGCGCATCCCAGCGCGCATCCGCCAATGCCGGGTCGATGGTCATCATCTGCCTGTTGCAGCCCAGCGCGCAGGTGGGGCTGCCCAGCACGTCGGCCAAGGTGTCAGGCAAGCCGTTCCAGGTGGTGCGCTGCACGTCGGTGCGCATGTGCGTGCGCACCTGCCGCGCGCCAACGGCCAGCCCCAGCCCACGGCTGTCCTCGTCCATGTTGCGACGTAGCTCCAGCTGCAGGTCCCCGACCCGTTCGGCGTAGCCGGTGCGTTCCTGCTGGTGATAGAGGTTTGCGTAGCGCCCCGGGTCGTCGGCCAGGGCCGGGGCCAGGGGCGTGAAGGCGGGCAGCGTGCCGCTCCAGTCGAAGCCGTAGGCCAGGCGATTTTGCTGGAAGCGGTCCCAGGTCTGCGGGTTGTCCACCGTGGCGCGCGAGGTGCTGGCGCGCAGCGCGGCGCGCCACTGCGCCGGCAACTCGGCCAGCAGTTCGCCGTTGATGCCCGACAGCGCGCGCTTCCAGCGCAACTGCCCTAACTCAACGTACTGATTCACGTTGTCGAGCGTGCCGCTCTGCGGGCCGGTGCGGCTCAGGCGCGCGCTGTTCTGCACCTGGGCGTTCTGGGTATAGCGGTCCGAGGCCTCGCGCTGGCGGAAGCTGTAACCGGACACATGGCCGCTGAGCGGGCCCTCCGGCTGCCAGTCCACGCGCGCGGTGAGGCTGCGCCGTTCGCGGGTGTTGTCGTAGTTGTACCAGCGCCGCTCGCTGGGCACCGCATCGCCGGTGCCGCCATAGGCCACCGGATCGCGCGTGCCATTGGCTGCGTACCAGTTCAAGCCGCCGCCGTTTTCCTGCTGCGGCACCGAGATCTCGCGCCGCCATTGGCTGGCAGCGCCCAAAAAGGCGAACTGCCCGTCGCGACCGAAGCGCTTGCCCCACTTCAGGTCGCCCTCGCCAACCGGCGTCCTGCCGCCATAGCGGCTGCCCATCAGGTTGGCGCCGCCCTTGGCCGAGAAGGTGAGCAGGCCGTCCGGGCGGCCGAAGCCGGTGGCGGTGACCAGGTTGGTGACGCCGCCGATCGCGCCGCCGTCGTTTTCCGGCAGGAACGACTTCACCACATCGATGCGGTCGACAAAGTTGGCCGGCAGCACATCCATCATCGCCTGGCGGCTGCCGATGTCGTTGCTGGCGAACGCAAAGCCGTCGATCAGCATGCTGTTGTAGTTGCCGTTGAGGCCGCGCACCGTCACGTAGCGCGGCTCGCCCTGGTACTCCACGGTGCTGACGCCGGTGACCCGGCGCAGCGCATCGCCCACGTTGAAGTCCGCCAGTTGCCCGATGCTGTCGGCGGCGACCGAGTCCACGATGGTGGGCGCGGCCTGTTTGGTGGCGATGGCACGCGTGTTCTGCGACTGGAACGAGGTGCGCACCTGCACCGCATCCAGGGTCTGCGCCGCGGCATCGGCGGGCGCCTCGGCAGCCTGCGCCGGCGCGTGCATCCAGCCCACCACGGCCATGCCCAGCGCGAGCGACAATATGCGACGCTGCGGGCCGCAGGCCGGACCGGGCAGACACACAGGGCCAGAGGAAGAGGGATGAAACAGACGCATGGCACGATCCGCGATGTCGGGCGGCCCCAACGTGGTGCCGCAGGCGGATTAAATTAATCTGCTTAATTTAATTTTATGTGACAACCACTGCCCTTTTGCCCCCTATGTCTTCCTTCTTCGCCCACGCGGCCATTCGTTCGCATTACCGCCGTCGTAGCGACGGGCAGGCCGCCGGTTCCAGCGAGCGCGCGTTGCTGGATCTGATCCGCAGTAACGGCCAGCTGGCGCGTGCCGATCTGCCTCGCGCCAGCGGGCTCAGCGTTCCCGGCACCAAGGGCATCATCGACCCGCTGGTCGCACAGGGCCTGCTCCAGCTCGGCCCGTCGCTGCGGCGTGGTCGCGGCCAACCGAGCGTGCAGCTCAGTCTGGTGCCCGGCTACGCGTTCAGCGTGGGGGTCTCGGTGATGGTCGATGGCATCGCGGTGGTGCTGATCGACTTCGCCGGGCAGGTCCGCGGCATGCGCCAGCTCACGGCCTTCCCGCTGACGCTGGATCTGCTCGCGGCGCGCTTGCCGGAATTGCTGGAGCAGTTGTTGCAGGCGGCCGGGGTGGACCGGCAGCAGCTGTTCGGGGTGGGCGTCAGCATGACCGGCCCGCGCATCGGCGACGGTACACGGGTCAATCCGCCGCTCTCGCTGGCGGCCGAATGGATGCAGGTGGAGCTGGACCGGTTCATCGCCGAGCGCCTGCAGTTGCCGGTCTGGATGGACAACGACGCCCATTGCGCCGCCCTGGCCGAGGCCTTGTACGGGGTCGGCCGCCAATCGCCGGATCTGGTCTATCTGACGATCGCCGACGGCTTCGCCGCGGGCGTGATCGCCGCCGGTAAGGTGCACCGCGGCGCGCACGGCAACGTGGGCGAGCTGGGGCGCATTTCGGCCATCACCGGCATGGCACGGCCAACGCTGGAAAGCCTGCGCCAGGCGCTGGTCGCCGATGGCCATGCGCTGCCGGACCTGCACACCATGCTGCAGCACTACGATCCGGCCTGGCCGCAGATCGAGGCCTGGCTGGATGCGGTGCAACCCACCGTGACGCTGGCGGTGGCGGCGATCATCGCGTTGATCGACCCGCGCGTCATCGTCTTCGGCGCGCGCCTGCCGGCAGATCTTGCGCAACGGCTGATCGCCCGTATCGCCTTCGAATCCGCACCACGGCGCGGCGTCGCATCGCCGTATCCGGCATTGCTGGTCGGGCAGGTGCAGGCACACGCCACGGTGCTGGGCGCGGCCATGCTGCCGTTCAAGGAAACGCTGTTCTAAAGCAGGCGCGGGACCACGTGATGCGGTGCGCCGGGGGCATCGTTTCGCATTGCGGCGGCAGACTTCGCCTCGGTTGCGAACTGTCATATGCCACGCGCTTTACTGGCCGCTCGCAGTGCTCTTGAGGTCGTCATGCGTATTGGTCCTTTGCAACCAGCCGCCACGCACACCACCGCGCTGGCAACACCCACGCACACCAGTGCCATCACCCCGATGGAGGTGCCGCACGCGCCAGACGGCAATCTGCCCTTGCGTGCACGGCCTCGTCGCCAGGCCCTCATGCAACCACCGCTGGTGCCATTGAACGACAGCGCCATGACCGGCAAGCAGGCGTTGGTGGCGCTGGACAGCGAGTTTTCGGAGCAGCGGCTGGCTGAAGTGCAGGCAAGGCAGATCACGGTGCAAGCGCTGCAAAGCAAGCTGGCTACCCACCTCGCGCAGGCCGGCATCGCGCCCGAGAAGGACAGCATTGCAGCAAAGCTTGCAGCTGGAGCGCTGCAGCCGGTGTATCTGGATAGAGCCGCGTTCAAAGCCATGGCCAAGGCGCTACCCGATTGCGCCAGTGCAGCGGCAGGCCCGGTGCTGGTCGATGCGCAGCAAGGCCGCATCATCTTCGATCTGCAGCGCGCGTTTGCGCCTGGCGACACCTTCAGCGACGCAGCTCACACCGCATTGCGCAAGGCGCTGGATCTGCCCGGCCACGGGCTGACAACGCCACACTGGCTGCAGCCCGCCGCCTCCAAGCAGCCGCGCCGCAAGTTGCAGCAAGCCGCGCGCTACCACGGCCACGAGGTGCCGGCGCGCGACGGCGGTGCAGCGTTCTTCAAGGCCAACGACCATCATCTGGTGGCCGGCAAGGACGCGCTGCTGCGCAAGCACCGCAAGGAGCTGGTTCACGACACGTATTTCCAGGCGCCGAGCACGCGCGCGCTGGGCAAGGACGTGATGGTGCACCGGGGCTTGTTCGACAACCACGCCGGCATTCCGGAGAACTCGCTTGCCGCCATCGATCGCGCCTACGCACAGGGGTATCGCAACCTGGAGCTGGATGTCGAAGTCAGTGCCGACGGCGTGCCGGTCTTGATGCACGACTTCAGCATTGGCCGCATGACCGACGACCCGCAGAACAAGCTGGTCTCGCAGGTGCCGTTCGCCCAGTTGCGCGACATGCCGCTGGTGATCCGCAACCCGGTCGATGGCAACTTCATCAAGACCGATCAGACCATTGCCGCCGTGGAGCAGGCGCTGGAGCACGCGTTGCAAAAGCCGGAGGCGATGTCGGTGGCGCTGGATTGCAAGGAAGACACCGCCGAGGCGGTGGCGATGCTGCTGATGCGCCGGCCGGATCTGCGCCAGGGGGCCGCGATCAAGCTGTATGCCAAGTACTACACGGGCGGCTTCGATCAATTTGTGTCCAATCTGTACAAGCACTACCAGATCAATCCGATGCACTCGCAGGACGCGCCCCGCCGTGCCGCGCTCGATCGCCTGCTGGCCAAGATCAATGTGGTGCCGGTCTTCAGCCAGGGCATGCTGGCCGACCCGCAGCTGCGCGATTTCTTCCCGGGCAAGAACGATGGCCCCGAGGGGCTGGCCGAGACCGCAGTGCAATGGCTGGAAAGCTGGAACAAGATGCGCCCGGTCATCGTGGAGGCGGTGGCCACCGATCAGCAAAGCGCTGCGGGCAAGGCCATGGAACTGACACGCACACGCTTGCGTCAGCCGGACTCGGCTTACGCGCAGGCGGCATTTTCGTCCGGTTACCGGTATGAGGATTTCTCCCTGCCGCGCGCCAACCACGACAAGGACTATTACGTCTGGCGCAACTTCGGCGAGATGCAAAAGCTCAGCGGCGAAGCCTTTGGGATCCAGCGCACCACCGCCGGTGCCTTTCGCGACGCCGGTGAAAGCCTGTTGACCGACCAGCCCGAAGAAGAACTGCTCGCGCTGCTGGAAAACCGCACGCTGGCGCGTGGCCATACCGGCATGGAACTGGACCTGCCGCCGGAAACCCCCATCGACACCGCACGCGATGCGGCGATCGTGGAGCAGCGCACCAACGAGTTCCGCGCCGCGTCCAAGCCAGCCGACCCGGCCCATGTAGCGGCAGTGCGCGAAGGCCGCCGTCTGGATCGTGCGCCACAAGGTCCGCACGCCGCCGCAGCAAGGCAGGCGGCGGATGCACGCGCCGAATCGCTGGGGCGATTGACCGATCAGTACCGCGGCGCACCGGTGACCCACTACCTCAACGAGCAAGCCAAACAGATCGAGCCGGAGCAGTGACACTGGCGCAGCGCCTGGTCCAGCGTTACGGCATCTCCAGCATCGGAATCACCTCGCGGTCCTGCGCGTCCACCGCCACCAGGCGTTGCAGCAACAGCGACAAGGTCACCACGTCCTGATGATTGTGCTCGGCCACGCGGCGCAGGTTGCGCGCGCTGCCGCCGCGCAGGTAACTCAACCAGGCGGCCGGGGCTTCGGAGCCGGGCAGGTCGTCCTCACGCACCACGCGCAGCAGCTGTCGTTCGATGGTGGCCAGCTTGCAGTTTTCCCAGGTGCCGCGATACCGGCGGCGGGTGGGAAAGAGCAGGTCCACATGATCCAGCGCGGAGATCGGGTCGCCGCGGCGTGCCAGCCGATAGCGCGTCTTCAACAACGGTGCGTCGTAGCAGCGGCCGTTGTAGCTGGACAGCACCGTCTGCGGCGACAGCCAGCTGCGGAACAGATCCAGCATCGCGCTCTCGGCCGCCATCGTGGACATCATCAACTGACGCACGCGCAGGCCGCTGCCGTGCGCATCGTCCATGTACCAATCGGCCACCCCGATCATGAAGGCGCGCGTGCCGGTGCCGCCGGCAAGGCCGGTGGTTTCGGTATCGAAGAACAGCAGATCCATCGGGTCTACTGCGTCCTCGCGTTTGGCGAACGCCAGCGACAAGGCTTCGTGCGGAATCGGCTGCGGCAGAAAGTCTTCGATCAGATGCAGGCCGGGCGCGATCTCGTTGCCGGGCAGATGGCGATCGGTGGACGCTGCACGCACCGGCGTGTGCGCCGATACAGCGCGCTCGCGCAGGCCGATCATCTTGCGCAAGCCGGCGATATCGGTGCGTCGCTGCGAAAGGGGCGCCGGTGCGATGGACGCTTCATGCGATGCAGGCAGATGCTTCGCAGCAGCGGCAGCGACATTTGTATCGGCATCGGCATGTGCAGTCGATTGCGATGGCGACTGCAACGGAGATACCGGCCGGTGGCGCACGTCGTGCTCCACCCAGGCAAACACGGAGGTATCGCGCGCTGGCGTTGCAGCACCCGGTGCCTGCAAGGGACGGCGCGTCATTGCCAGTGTCTGTGCCTGGGCACGCCGGTCACTGCCAGCGTCCACGTTGCCTGCCTGCGCGCTTGGCGCAGCAGCATCGCGTGGCGCCAAGCGCCACCCCTGCGAGGTGGCACCTGGCACAGGCTGACGCTGCGCGCGCGTGGGCATCACCGCATCGTCCCTGCGCGCTGCAGGCGTCAGCCCGCCGACCTGACGGCGCAGCAAGCGCAGACGTTCTGCGCTGACACCAGGGCCGCTACCAGCGACCGGTGTTGCCGGGTCACGCGTCGGCTGTGCCGCTGCAGACATTTCACTTGCGGCACGCGTGCGCGCATCGCTCACAACAACACCCACAACAACTGCTTCACCAGATGTTCGTCCGACCACTGCGGAGTGCATCTGTTGTGCAGGCGAAAGCATCATGCATTCGGTCGCGAACGCTGAGGTTTCATCGTCCACGCCGGCTTGCGCGATCGCCGGCGCATCGCAGGGCGAAGATGCACCACGACGCACCTCACGTGCGGCAACGTCGCCAGTAGGAGCAGCATCCACGACCGCGCGTGCCATCGCTGCATGCGGCGCAACACGCGCGCCTGCATTGGAATGCAGTCGGGGCACTCCAGCAACAGGTCCGGCATTCGTATCAACCGCAGCCGCTGCCTGCGCGCCATCCGGTGCATCGCCGTCTGCAATCGTCACCGGCGCACGCATATCCGCATGCCCCGCCTGCCGGCGCAGCAAGCGCAGCCGGTCCGCACTCACACTCATGCAAGCACGTCCAGCGCCAGGTCCTCGTCCACCTGGGTGGCGTGGCGCAACGGCGCATCCGCATCGAACAACAGCGCCAGCACCGTCAATGCCAACGACTTGGGCGACTCGCCCTTGCCTTCTTCGTGCGCGGCCAGCACCGGGCCCACGCAGGCCGGGCAGCCGGCGCTGCAATCGCAACGCCGTACCAACTCATCGGCGCGCTGCAGCAACTCGGCCTGGCGCAGCCATAGCGGCTCGCTCAGGCCCACGCCGCCGGGGAAGTTGTCGTACAGATACACCGTGGGCACGAACGCCTGCTGCAATTCCACCGCGCCTTCTTCGCCTTCCTCCACGCCGCGCAGTTGCCCGCGCCCGGTCTGGTCGGCCACCGCAAACCACGCGCCATCGCCGTTGCCCACGGCCTTTTGCAGGTCGCGTGCATCGGCCATCACTGCCACGGTGGCCACCACGTGCAGCGCGTAGGCCGCACCCAGAAATCCGTCCAGCGCATCCTGTTTGGACGCAAACGCCTTGCCCAGGGTGGCCTGCGGCAACTGCCACCACACCGCCGTGGTGTGCAACTCCTGATCAGGCAAATTGACCGGGCCGTAGCCGATGTTTTCATGCGTGTAATAGCGGATCTTCTTGTAGCCGGAGACGCGCCGCACCACATGCACCTCGCCGTGATGCGAATCGCCGCGCCCGGCCACGCCGCCATCGAAGCGGTCCAGTACCTTCAGCTTGGTGTAGTCGATGCTGTCGGTGTAGTAGTCCACGTGCGTGCGGGTCACGTAGGCCTTGCGGCCTTCCCAGTCCAGCCGCTCCACCTGGTACGGCGTGCTCTGCACCATGTGGATGGCACCTTCGTAAAGCGTGAGTGCTGCGGCCGAATAATCCACCTCGGCGATGATCTGCTGCTTGCCGTCGGTCTTGTCCACCACCACAAAGTTGCCATCGGCCACCGAGCGCAGGCTCACCGCATTGGCCGGGTAGCTGTCGGCGATCCACTCCCAGCGGTCGCCTTCCTGGTGAATCACTTCGCTCTCGGCCAGCGCTTCCAGAAACACCAGCGGGTCGATCGGCCCGAACGGTTCGCTGGCAATGAACGGCAATTCGAATGCGGCGCAGCGAATGTGATCGAACAGGATCAGCGGCTGGTCCGGCGCGATACGCGCATGCTCGGGCGAGGCATCGGCGAAGAAATCCGGATGCCGCACCACGTATTGATCCAGCGGTTGCGAGCTGGCCACCAGCACGCCCAGCGCCGGTTGCTGGCGCCGCCCGGCGCGGCCGAAGCGCTGCCAGGTCGCCGCCACGCTGCCGGGGTAACCATTGAGGATCACCACATCCAGCGCGCCGATATCCACGCCCAGCTCCAGCGCCGAGGTGGAGACGATGCCGTCGATGTTGCCGGCCCGCATCGCACGCTCCACTTCGCGCCGCTCGGTGGGCAGATAGCCGCCGCGATACGCGCGGATGCGTGGCGGCTTTCGCGGGTCGTGGTCGAAGATGTCCTTCAGGTATTTGGTCAGCACTTCCACCATCAGGCGTGTCTGCGCAAATACCAGCGTCTTCAGCCCGCTCTTGATCGCAATGCGCGCAATGCGGTTGCTCTGCGAGCGTGCCGACGCACGCAGCCCCAGGTCTGCATTGACCACCGGCGGGTTCCACAGCAGCACGTGCTTGTCGCCGGTGGGCGCGCCCGATTCGGTAATGGCATGCACCTGTTTTTCGATCAGGGCCTGCGCATGCGCGTGCGGGTTGCCGATGGTGGCCGAGCACAGGATGAACTGCGGGTTGGCGCCATAGAACGCACAGATGCGCTTGAGCCGGCGCAGCACATTGGTGACGTGGCTGCCGAACACGCCGCGATAGGTGTGGATCTCGTCGATCACCACATAGCGCAGGTTCTCGAAGAACTGCGCCCACTTGGTGTGATGCGGCAGGATCGCCTGGTGCAGCATGTCCGGGTTGCTCACCACGATGTCGCCATGCAGGCGGATCGCCTGGCGCGCATCGCCGGGCGTATCGCCGTCGAAGGTGAAGGCCTTCACTCCCAGCTCGCCGGCGCGGTTGAGTTCCAGCAGCTCGGCCACCTGATCCTGCGCCAGCGCCTTGGTGGGGAACAGGTACAGCGCCTTGGCCCCGGAGCTCATCGCCGCGCTCACCACCGGCAGCGTGTAGCACAGCGATTTGCCCGAGGCCGTGGGCGTCACGATCGCCACATGCTCGCCGCGCTGGCTTGCCGCCCAGGCCTCGGCCTGGTGGCTGTAAAGCTGCGTGATGCCGCGCGCATGCAAGGCATCACGCAGCGCGCTGGGCACATCGTCCGGGATCGGCGCATAGCGGCCCTCGCGCCCGGGCAGGGTGAAGCTGCCGGTGATGCGGTCGTGGTAACGCCGTTCCAGGCGTTCGGTCAGCAGCGCGCCGTCGCGGCTGGGCCGGCCATCGGTGGTGGCCAGCGCGCGTTCGGCGGTTTCGGTGCGGGGAGCGAGGGCAAACGGAGGCATACGGCAACTCCCAAAGAGGGGCATGAGACAGGGGAGGTGTCTCAGGGTATGAGACCAGCGCCGAACCGGCGACACTGCCTCACTGAGCGGATTCAGTAACGCGTGCCGTCATTGCCAGTACGCTGTTGCTCTAAGCCCGCAGCAAGTTCACATAGGCTTGGTAGCTGAAGCTCTGCCCGCGTGCGCGGCCGGTGGTTTCCACCAGCACACCGATGTCCTGCAAGGTCGTCGCGGCTGCGCGCGCGGTGGGATAGGACACCTCCAGCGCTTGCTGGGCACGGTCGACGGTGAGCTTGGGCATGGTGGGCAACAACTCGAACAGTCGTAGCGCTTGCAGGGTACTGCTGCCGGTACTCAGCACGCGTTTGCGATCGGCCGCGATCAATGCAGCGATTGCCACAATGCTGCGCTGTGCCTGTTCGGCAGAAGCCTCCACAGCCTCCAGAAAGAATCCAACCCACGCTTCCCAGTCGCCATGCGTGCGGATGGCTGACAGGTGCCGGTAGTAGTCGTTTTGGTTCGCTTTGAGGTAGCCGGACACATACAACAACGGCTCTGACAGCAGTTGCCAGTCTTCCAGCAGGGCCGCGATCAACAACCGCCCGATTCGGCCGTTGTCGTCCAGAAACGGATGGATGGTTTCGAACTGCGCGTGCACCAACGCAATCCGTACCAGCGGTGGCAGCGTGGGCTGCGGGTCATGGATGAAGCGCTCCAGATCACCGAACACCTCGGCCAGGCGATCGGCCGGCGGTGGCACGAATGCGGCATTCCCCGGCCGGGTCCCGCCGATCCAGTTCTGACTGGTGCGCATGCTGCCCGGCAGTGCGTGAGCTCCACGCACGCCAGCCAAGAGAATTCTGTGAGCCTCGGCAAGCAAGCGCAGCGAGATGGGCAGTCCTGTTGGCGCGTGCAGCTGCTCGCGGACAAACTTGAACGCCTGCAGGTAGTTGGTGACCTCTTCCACATCGTCAGCATTGGTCACCGCCAGCCCCGCCTCATCATCGAAGACATCGGTCAGGGTTGCCTGGGTGCCTTCGAGTTGCGAAGTCAGCAGCGCTTCTTGCCGAACAGCGCTGTAGATCAGCCACTCGCTCGACGCCACCAGGCCCGCCATCCCCGTCAGCCGCGCCAGTGCAACTTCTGCAAGGCGATTACGCTCCAGGTAGGCGGCCGGATCCAGCACGGGAGCGGCCGGAGGCAGTGGAGCCGGAACGAATGCCCGCACGGTCTCGTCGTGCGTCTTGATGACGGCATATGCGCCGGTGACACGTGTCATTCAAGGATCCTTTACGACCAATGCGGGCTATTAAAGGATGCCTTAATAAGCGGGCGTGTTGTTAAAACATCCTTTGATACCGATGAGCCAACGCAACGTGGCCGCGGGGGCAGTCCCATCTTTGACCAAGTCCATCGTCGTGGTGGTCAGGGCACACTGAGTGTTCGTGACACCAGCGCCAAACCGGCGACCCTGCGTCACTGAGCGGATTCAGCAAGCCGGGTATCCTGTTGCCCCCGCCGCGTCACCGTTGTTCTGCACGCTGTGGGCTCCCCCACCTCGAAGAACCGCCGTGCCCGTGCCCCCCAGCGCCATTGCTCCGCATTACAAGACCGCTTCCGCCCGCCGCGCCGATGTCGCGGTGCATGCCGCGGGCCTGTTTCTGGCCATCGTCGGCGGCGCCTGGATGGTCTGGCGCGCGCACGCCAGCCAGACCATGCTGCTGGCCACCTGCGTGTACGCGCTGGGCCTGCTGGTGATGTTCGGCTGTTCGGCGGCCTACAACTTCGCCCCGCCGCAGCGCCAACCGATGCTGCGCAAGTTCGACCACGCCGGCATCTTCGTCATGATCGCCGGCTCCTACACACCCTTCCTGCTGGTCGCCCTCGACGGCACCTGGCGTTGGGCAATGATCGTGGCGGTGTGGAGCGTGGCCTTGTTCGGCGTGTTCGCCAAACTGTTCCTGCCCGGCATCGCCAAGGGCTTCTGGGTGGCCATCTACCTGCTGCTGGGGTGGGCCGGCATCGTGGTGATCAAGCCGTTCGTCGCCGGCCTGGACAGCACCGTGCTGTGGCTGATCGCCGCCGGCGGCGCGTTCTACACCGTGGGCGTCACCTTCTACGTGCGCAAATCGCTGGTCTACAACCGCGCCATCTGGCACGCCCACGTGCTGGGCGGTGCGCTCTCGCACTGGTGCGCGATCTGGTTGTGCCTGCAGCCGTTGGGTGGGGTGTAGGGCGCGCTGTCGAGTCGTCGACCGGTCGCGCCTCTCCGCGCGGTAGCATCGACACGTCGTGGAGCTGTAGATCGCTTTTACTACGTCGGCTTCCAATCGGAGCGCGCAGGGACGAGTGCAAGGATCAGCACATCGTCGCCGTCGCGTGTGTAGATCAACAGATACTTGCCGTCCTGGCACGTGTATAAACGCGTTCCCGGCGTGGGCCCGGGGAGATAGATGGCGGCACCATCCAGCGCGTCGCCTTCGGCTTCGATCCGGTCGTCCTGTTCACACGCTGCGAAATACATCTGCGGGTCGGGGATCTCGATCGCGCGTGCCAATGCTGCAGCGAGCAACGCGGTGCGCGCATCCAGCGCGGTCTGCTTCCAGGCCACGCTCACGCACGCGTGCCCTTTGCACGCAGTGCTGCATCAAGCACTGCACGCTGCTGCGCCTTGAGTGTCTCCATCTGCTGCTTCGCCTGCACGCTGGAGAGCGCAGGGCGGGGGTCGGCCAGGGCGTGCTCGGTCTGAGTGCGTAGCGAGACCGCATAGCGCGCGTCCATCTCCTTGACTTTCATCGCTTCGGAGCGATCCGGCCGGCGTTTCGCAGTGTCGCCTTCGGCGTCCCACTGCGCAGCATCCACGTGAAGCACGTCCAATGGCATGCCCATCTCGCGCAATACCTTCAACGCACTTTCGAAGCTGCCAAACCGGCGCGGCGCATTGGCCTTGGTGGCCAGCACACGGGTCTGGTTATGGGTCTGCAGCTGCACGGTCCAGGCACCGGCCTCCCCGACGACCGAAGCCTGTCTGACCGCACTGGCATCGACCAGGGCGCGAGCGGTCGCCAGCTTGACCAGATTCGCCATCGTGCTCTCCGGCTAACAAGTGAGTGGCTTCACTTTACCATTAATCGGTTTGCCGGCTAATGGTTGTCCGTTCCGTTCTGCCCCAGCTGCGCAGTGGCCGGGCAAGGTAACCATCTGCCCCTACGATGGGATGCCTGGCTGGCAACAACGGCACGTAGATGCACAGGATCTGCACCGGACCAGCCTCGACGCAGTGCCACCGCATTCAACCCAAAACAGCAGCGCCCGCCCTCACAGCTTCTTCTTCAACACCGCTTCGAACGCTGCATCCGGCGCGATGCTGTCGGAGACCACGATCACCGAATGCAGCTGGCCCTTGGCCTGCACGCTGTACTCGAAGCCCACCGGCTTGCCGCTGCGGCTGAACACCTCGATCTCGCTGTACTCGCCGAGCTGGCCTTCAAAACTCTCGCGTTCGAAGCCTTGCTTCTTGGCGAAGTTGCCGGCTGCCGTCCGTGCGCCTTCCCACACCGCGTCTTCGTATTTGATCGGCTGCAGCAGGCTGACCAACTGGGTCGCGCATGCGGTGGTGCTGGTCACGCCATAGCCATCCACCTCGCCCATCAACGGGATCTTGCTCACGTTGCGCTTGGGCGTGGCGGTGACGGTGCAGCCAAGCTGCTGCAGATCAGCAAGATTGAAGTGTTCGGCCTCCGGGCGCGGCGCGCTGGTGGCGGCAGAGCCGCCGCCATTGCAGGCAGACAGCACACACAGGAGAGTGAGCGGCAAGAAGGCGCGCAGGAAAACGTTCGACAACGGTGACGTCCTTGTACTAAGTGGAAGAATCGACGGTGAAGCAACGTCACCACTTCATCCCGGAGGGTGCCGTTTGGATTGGACGTTTGCTTGAGCGTGCAAGGGTAGCGTGCTTCGGCCGCTACATCACCTCACCGGCACGCGCACGCGGATGCCTTCCCCGGAAAACCACGGCTCCACCGGCGTGCGCCGCTGCACCCACATATCGCCCATCATCCGGTCCAGCCCGCGGTCCAGCCCGGTGACCAGCCCCGCGCCCGGGGTGAAGGTCAGTTCGCCGAAATAGATCTGCCCGCGCTGGATATACCAGTCCACCCGCACGTAATCGCAGTCGCTTGCCAGCACCTTGCTCAGTTCCAGTGCCTGCTCCAGCAGCGCCGGCGCGCAGGGCGGCGTGCGCCCGTCGTCGCGGATGCGGTGGAAGGCCGTGTGCAGGTTGTCGACGAAGAAGGTCATCGCCAGCTTCGGTGTGTCGAAGCGGCCGTAGATCACCTGCAGCACGTAATGAAAATTGCCATCCGCCTGCCGGAACATGTGGAACTTGTAATCCACCGGCACCTGCTGCGCCTCGCCGATGTACCGCTCCACCAGAATGCGCGGCGGGATATCGCGGTAATGGATCTCGCGCACCATCTTGGAGAAGTCGATCCGCAGCCATTGGCCGCAGCGCTCGATGATGCGGCGCTTCTGCACCGCATCCGGCTCGTCGCGCACCACTTGCACCATGGCCGCACCGTGGTTGGCCTTGATCACGGTCTGCCGCCAGCGTGGCAGCTGCAACAACGCCTGTGGGTCAGTGCTGTCCATCAGCAACGGCACCAGGTGCGCCTCACCGATCCTGGCCGCCACATAGGAGCGCACCGCAAACTTGTCTGCCAGACGTGTGTAAAGCGGGTAATCGCCGTGCACGCATTTGCGGTAAAGGATTTTTTCGTTGAAGCACTTCGGCGCGTACAGATCCGGCAGCCGCCCGAACGTATGCAGAAAGTGGAGCCGGTCCTGGTGCCGCCAGGGCAGTGTTCTCAGCAGGCTGCGCGCGCCCTTGCGCAGCAGCCGTTTGAGACTGGGTGTCCCTGGCGCTGGCGCTATTGCTGGCGTTGGCGTCGATGTCGGGCGGCACCGGCACGCGTGGCAACGCGGCCATGCGGCGATGACCAAACGACGACGTCAACGACGGCGGCATGACCGCCCATCCCTGTCCTGCCACACCACGCCCGCCCAATGGCTGCGGGTGCAGCCCTATCGTGTTGTCGGTCATGCCCAGATCCTTCTCGCCGGTTAATTGCGACGTTGGTCACATTTAAATGTGACGTAACGCACGATATACGGAAAATTCAGACCAGGGATGCATTTCGTCTCAGGCGCTCCAATTTCATGCAAATCAGATCGCGTCACTCGCTCGAAAGCCTTACGCAGCAAGCGATCTGGCCTTCGGCGGCATATGGCGGCCCGACGCGCGGGGCGCACCGTGTGGCCTGTTTTGCCCTCTCTTGCGCCAGCAGCCAGGACAGCTGGGCGGGTGCGGCCTGCGGCCCCAACCGCACGCCAAAACGTGCAACCGGGGGAGGGAGCGACACGCCGCATCCGGCCACGCGCCACTTGCGTTGTGCGGCCTCAACCGCCGTCATCTGCAGCCCGCCAAGTGCGGGCTGCGAGCAGTGCAGGCCAAAGGCGGCGGAGTCGGTCTGCTTTGCCCAACAGACGTGGCAAACACTCCCCTCCCCCATCGGGAGAGGGGCCGGGGGTGAGGGTACGGAGGAGGCTGTGTGTGTTGACTGCCAGCGCAGGCCTGCAATCAGAGGCCAGCAATCAAAGGACGCATTCGCATCGCAGGCCAACATCAAGCACCATCACGCTCGACCACTGCAGCCTGCAACGGATGGCACCATGCGCGTAAAAACGTTCCTGTCCCTGGCGGCACTGTGCATTGCACTTGCCGCTTGCGGAAAAACAGACCAACCAACGCAAACCGGCAAGGCGTCAACGTCTGCCCTTGCTACACCCACAACTGCCACTGACGACCGCAACGCCGCAGCAATGCCGCCCGATCACGCGGCCAACATCAAGCCGCCTTCTGTGAGCCAGGAAGCAAGACGCTATCTATGCCCGCAAGGTCCCAATGCCTGCAGGGTCAGTGGGCCATTGGTTGCCAACTCGGATGCAGAAGCGCAGTGGCTGTGGACCCACGGCTACCCGACAGAGAACGAACTCGCCCGGTTGGAAACCTTGAACCTGGACCAGCTCAAAGCGGAGTCGCAAGCAGGCAACAAGGCCGCCACCGTGATTTACGGCAAAAAGACCGCACTCACTGGGCCCTTTTATAAGGGGATCGATATATTGCGGCGCGCCGCAGTGGCCGGAAATCTGTATGCCTATTACGGGCTGTCGGATGTGTACGCCAGCGACTCCAACAACAAAAACCTGGTCGACAGTCTGGCGTATCTGCGCCTGGCTTACCTATTGGGCGATGCAAAAGCCTCGGCCGTCATCGCATCGCGTGGGTTGAGCAGTGTGGAAAACGTCGTTGCCGATGAGCGCGCCGCCTCACTCCACAAGACGTTTTCCAAATACCAGCGCCCGTCGCCAAGACCGCTGGAATAAACGTCTATCGCTGCGAGCAGGAGGGGGCGTTGAGTTGCGGAATCTTCGCAAACGCCTCGGCAATAAAATCCATAAACACAATCGCCCGCCTGGCCACCAGGCGGTTGGCGGCATACATGATGTGCATGGGCACCGCAGGGCCAGAGAACGCACTGAGCACGATCTGCAGATGCCCGGCGTTGAGCCCTTGTTCGAACAACCATTCCGGCCCCTGGCCGATGCCCAGGCCTGCGCTCACCGCCTCGCGCGCGGCTTCCGGCGAATTGACCCGGATCCTGCCGGTGACCGGCACGTCCACCTCCTTGAAGCGCCAGCTCGCCCCGGATGCCAACAAGGTGTACAGCACGCAATCGTGTTGGCGCAGGTCGTCGGGCACGGTGGGGATGCCGCGCTCGGCAAGATAGTCCTTGCTTGCCACGCACACGCGCTTGAACGACCCGATCCGCCTAGCACGCAGCGCACTGTTTTCCAGGTGGCCGATGCGGATGGCAAGCTCCGCACCCTCATCGAGCAGATTGACGAAGCGGCCATTGATCTGCAGATCCAGCTCCAGGCCCGGAAAGCGCCGCAAAAACTCCGGCACCAGCGGCATCACATACTGATGCGACAACGCCGTGGGGCAGGCCACCCGCAATAACCCGGAAGGTTGCACGTTATCGCGCAGCGACATTTCCGATTCGCCCACCGCATCCAGAATGCGGCGCACCTCCGCGTAGTAGCGCTCTCCCTCCGGCGTCAGCACCAGCTTGCGGGTGGAGCGGTTGAGCAGCCGCGTGTGCAGGTGCTCTTCCAGCGCTGCCACGTGGCGGCTGACATTGGGCTGGCCCAAGCCCAGATCCCGCCCGGCCGCAGAAAAACTCCCGGTTTCCACCGCACGAGCAAAGCAGGTCATCAGCAGAAACCGGTCCATTGCCAGCCCTTCATTCATGCGCAGGTCGCATGAATGGTATGTGGCGCCAAGGTCTTCTAGCAAATTCGGCATGGGTGCACGCTGCACACCTCGAAGGCCGGCCACGCGCGGCGGGCCTCGCTCAGGAGCACCCCATGTCCCGTTTAGCAGGCAAACGCACCCTCATCACCGGCGGCACCAGCGGTATCGGCCTGGAAACCGCCAGGCAGTTTCTTGCCGAAGGCGCCCGCGTCATCGTCACCGGCAACAACCCCGAGTCCATCGCCAACGCCAAGGCCGCGTTGGGGAGCGAGGTGCTGGTGCTACGCGCCGATTCGGCCAGCGTCGCCGCGCAGCAGCAACTCGCGCAGGCGGTGCAGGCGCACTACGGCCAGCTCGATATCGCCTTCCTCAATGCCGGCGTCTCGGTATGGGCGCCGATCGAAGACTGGAGCGAGCAGGCGTTCGATGCCTCCTTCGCCATCAACGTCAAAGGCCCGTACTTCCTCATTCAGTCGCTGCTGCCGGTATTCGCCAACCCCGCCTCGGTGGTGCTCAACACCTCCATCAATGCGCATGTGGGCGCGGCCCGCTCGTCGGTATATGCCGCGACCAAGGCGGCCTTCCTGAGCATGACCAAGACACTCTCCAGCGAACTGCTGGCGCGCGGCATCCGCCTCAACGCGGTGAGCCCCGGCCCGGTGGAAACCCCGCTGTACGACAAGCTCGGCATCCCCGACGCCTACCGCGACCAGGTCAACAAGGACATTGCCGCCACCATCCCGCTGGGCCGGTTCGGCACCCCGGACGAAGTGGCCAAGGCCGTGCTGTACCTGGCTTCCGACGAATCCAAGTGGACGGTGGGCTCGGAAATCATCGTCGACGGCGGCCGCACGCTCAACGGGTGAGCGTGTCTGGAAAGCACTGGCAAGAACAGCCACTGCACTGTCGCCTGGCGCGATCACTTCGATGTCGATGCCGCTCACAGCATCGCCACCGGTAACAGCGCATCTGCGTAGTTGCCTGCCGGGCATCTTCTTCGGCGATCGTGTCAGGCGGATGTTTCCAGGATCAACGCCTTGGTGGATGAAGCATGGCGCCGGCACACCCGGTCAATGAATCTCCAACGCCGCAATCTTGCCGCCCACCAGCTGGAACACATGCTCCAGCTGCAGCGGGCTCTGCGGGAACTCGCCCGACACCTGCGCTGTAACGCGCACCTGCTCGCCCTGGGTGTGCACGCCAAGCGGCACCGCGCGATACGGCGTGGTGGCTTGCGTCTGTGCCAGCCACGCCGCAATCGCAGCAACGCCACGGTGCTGGCGGTGCTCGTCGTGCACCACCGCATCGTCGGCCAGGTGCGGCAGCAGCACGGCGGCATCGCCGGCATTGCTGGCGGCAAAGAAGCAGGCAATGGCGGCGGGCAGGGCAAGCGACATGGCAGCGATCTCCGGTGCGAAACGTGTATGCCATGATCGGCAGCGGCATCGCCTGCCGCAAGAACGCACGCAAAGGTAAGTCACGCACCCATGGGAAAGCCGCACACCCCGGACACCGCCGCGTGCGATGTCGAAGCCCTGCTCAACCTCATCGAAGGCCGCTGGAAACTGCTGCTGCTGTTCCACCTGTTCGACGGCAAGGTGCAGCGCTACTCGGACCTGGAACGGCTGATTCCCGCCATCTCGCAGAAGATGCTGGCCCAACAGCTGCGCCAGCTAGAACGCGACGGTCTGGTGCTGCGCACCGTCTACGCGCAGGTACCGCCGCAGGTGGACTACCGCCTCACGCCATGGGGCCAGGCCCTGTGCCCCGCATTGGACGCAATACTTACCTGGGGCCAGGCGCGGCAGCCGTTGCCCAAACCCTCGCCGCAGTGATGGCTTGGCACACTGCTGTGGCACGCCGGCCTTAAAACATCAGGCACACAGCACCGCGCATATCGCCAGATAACTGGCCCAGATAACGCACCGACGGTATTGCAGTCTCTGCCGTATCGCGCGCTGCAACCAGACTTGTGCGGGCAAGATAATCGGCCTAGTTTCGCCATGCCACCACTGGGGTGGCGAGGAGGTCACACGCATGGCGACCAACGAGAAAACCGGCCTCAAAGCGGCCAAGGCCGCAAGCAAGGTCTTGCGTAGCGGCAGCACCGGCAAGGATTCAAAAACAGCGGCCGGGTCCGCTTTAAGTCAAACGCCGGATAAAAGCGGCAAGAAGAAATAAGCGAACGCTGCAATAAATGGTAGAGGCGCTCGCACAAAGACGAGCGCCTCTCACCATGCAATTTAATGCGTGCAATCACAACGGATGACACCGCTGGCACAAAATGTCGGGTACCCCGCTGACAAAACCACTACATAACGGTAGGGTGCAGACTGGAACGGGGGTTTCATGCATGGGAAGCAGACGGGGAAGTACCGGGTTTACGGCTGTGCTGTCATTACCATGGCCGCTTGGGCTTGCTGTGGGGGTTGGTGATTTTTCGCCATCCGCAACGGTGCGCCGTGGCTGCTGTCGCAGCAAAGCGGCTCAATCGCACGAGGTTTCAATCAAGGGATCAGCGCGGTAATCGCGCCCATCGCACGGATGGTGCTTGGAATGTGCTGCGTGGCCGCGCTCGCTTCGTTTGTTGGCAGTTATCAACGTCGCAAATTGCTGGATACCCGCACCACACTAGATGACCTAGCCACCAGTAGCTGGCGACAGTTCCGACTGCTGGTGCGCAAGGCATTCAGCCGCCAAGGCTATACCGTAAAGAGACCGATCTGGGCCGCGAAGACGGTGGCATCGACCTGATTCTGCGTAAAGACATCGGTCGCATCCTGGTGCAATGCAAACAATGGAACGTCAGCAAGTGGAGGTCAGCGTCACGCACAAGATGTACGGCTTGCTCGCGCGCCGTGGCACGGATGGGGTGAAGCTTTTTTGCGTCGGCACCTAAACAAAATAGGTGGAGCGGTTTGCGTAAGGCGAGCAGATTAAATTGATAAGTGATGCAAACAAGCCTAGCTGCTTATGGCATCGCTAAGGAAAAACAGGGGAAGTAATGCTTACATTTAAAACTCAATTTCCGATTCGCAGCGAGCTCGAGATGTCGAGCTTTTTGGAGTGTTGCAAGGAGTGGATTTCTGGCAGTCCGTATACGCAGCTTGGAGCATTGCTTGCCGGCAAGCCCCCAGAGGGCGTCTTCGAGGTAGAAGGAGAGAAGGCAGAGCTCCTGCGAACGCAGGTAGAAGGTCAGATCATTGGGGGCGTTCGCTACGAGAAAACTGATTCGGAAGGCATCCACTGGTCTACAGACGTCGTCGCATGCAAAACAGATGGCGCTTTCTTGGTAGCGGTCCAGCTTAGTGTTGATTCCGAACTTCCTGTGGAGAGCCTTGGGCGCGGACGTCGGCCTTACATCGTGAAACTTCTTATGCAGAGGTTGGGCGGTGGGATGGATGGTGCGCTGCCTGTCCACGACAAAGCAATTCACATTGCCGAGACTCAGCAGGACCTTGCGGCCGACATTATCTGCGCAAAAGTTTCCAGCGTAATGCCAGTTGTATACGTGAGTCGTCACGAGAATGGGAGTTTAGCAGTTGACGCCGATCAATTGGCTGAGTGGGTGTCTGCAATGGCGCATGTTGTCGTGGAGCCATCGCGGACGTTCTCGACCAAGCTGTCCCGTGAGGTGTATGGCGAGAATCCTTACGGAGGAGCCGTGGCGATATTTTGGTCAGACGGGGTGGGACGCTGGCTCTATCTGCCTGATCGTTGGGAAACCCCAGCTGCGCTTCAGGGCGCTATTGCTCGAAAAATTAGGTCGTCGTTGCTTTTTCAGAAGGTACAGCGCGAGTGCACATGGGCATTTTTGCAGGAGACCATCACACGTCAAAAGTTTGAAGAACTTCGCCAGTCTGGTTCAGGCAAGGTTGAGGACTACATCGCGTACTTCGACAAAGAGTTGGCTGATTACCGAGAGGAAGTCCGGCGTCTCGAGGCTGAGCTCAATAAGGTGAAGTTTTCCAGATGGAACGCCGTAGAGCGGGAAGATGGTGGCGGCAAGACAGTCGACTTGGTGACCGCTGAGCAGGACTTGTATCAGGGGGAACACCTATCTGTTGTGCTTGAGGCGCTTGGTCGCGCGTCTGAGTCCGCTGAAGAGAACTCTAGGAGACGCCATCTTCTGGACACCTTAATTGCTGAGAATCAGCATGAAGACGAGCGGGAGATGATCCTCGCTAAACTGAAAGAGGTCCTCAGCCAATACGACTCAATGACACCTGCTGTAAGAAAGGAACTCGAAGGTCTTGGTTTCGATGTGGGAGAAGATGGAAAGCACTATAAACTGATCTTCAGGAAGGACGAGAGATTCCCGTTTATCCTTTCTAGGACAAGTAGCGATTGGCGTGCAGGTCGAAACGCTGCTGCAGATATTCGGAAGAAGCTGTTCTAACGCTCAGCCGAACATAAGTGATGAGGCCGGATCAGGTTTATGCTGCACGCCGACGAGTTGGCACGATAGTACCGATATGAGCCCTCATCGCTTTAGTCCTGATTGTTAAGCTATTACAGGTTTTTTCTTTCGCTGACGTGCTTAGAGTCGGCCACGCTAAGGATTAGGCTGAAAATTTTTCTATAAAAATTGAATTAGGGGGCCTCGTGATAACTAGCATTAATCGCCTTAAGCAATTTGGAATATTTAACGATTTCAACGGCACCAAAATTCAGAAGTTTGGGAAGTATAATCTTGTCTATGGATGGAATGGAACAGGAAAGTCTACTCTTTCTAATTTATTTTCGTGCCTTGAGCTTCGCGCGATGATACCCCGCTTCAGTGCAGCTCAGTTCTCAATCGAGTTGGAGGATGGTTCATCCATTACGGAGGAAACTCTTACTGGATCACAGCTAAATATACATGTTTTTAATCAGCATTTTGTTCACGAGAACATCGACTGGGACAAATCCGTAAAGAGCATACTTCTAATTGCGAAAGAGAAAATCGATGACTTGCAAAAGTTGGAAAAGCTGAAGGCAGATCTTAAGTCAAAAAGCAAGTCCTACGACGAAAAGAGGAGCGACATCCGAAAATGCCGAGAAGCCTTGGACAGGTTCCTGACTCAAGCTGCAAAGAAGATGAAGCTTGGACTGCAAGCGATTGACACAAGCGACAATTACTATCTAAATTACGATCGCCGCAAGCTCTCTGCTTTCATTCAGAAGAATTCAGAAGCCATCATTAAGAAAGATTCAGTTCTTTCAGATAATAGAGTTATAGACCTAACTAACGCTGCAAGGCCCGACCAGCTTCCGAGCATAAGTTTCGCCGGGACCGCTATCGAGTCGGACTATTTTAAGAAGGCGGCAGTGCGGATCAGAGACTTGATAGCGACTACAGCGATCAACCAAGCTATTCAGCGACTAGCTGACAATCCCGACATCAGAGACTGGGTTCAGGCAGGCTTAGATATACATCAGCATCACGAATCCCAGTCCTGCGAGTTCTGTGGCTCACCATTTACTCAGACTCGTGCTCAGGCACTTGGCGCACACTTCAGCAAAGCATTCACGGACTTTCAATCTCGTCTTCAGAGCGCGGCGATTTGGATAGAGTCTCAAGGTGCGCCTTCCAATCATCTGCCCCCGGAGACTAGCTTCTATAAAGAATTTTTGGCTGACGCAGAGAGGCTTGAGAAGGAATACAAGTCTGTTGCCAATAAAATCGAGCAGCAGATAGATGGGTGGCGATATGCATTGAAATCAAAGATAACGGATCCGGAAAGGATCGATATTATTATTTTAGATGTTGTTGAAGACGATGTCATCAAATTCAACGAGGTGCTTGAGTCGATCTCCGCGTTAGTCGAAAAGCACAACAATAAAACTTCTAACTTTAAATTTGAGACATCGAAAAGCAAGCTTGTACTTGAGCTTCACTTCGCTGCAGCGGAGGTTCAGGAATTTAATTATGCAGGCAGCCAGAAGAAGTGCGGTGACCTTGAAGCGCAAGCGACCAATGATCTCAAAGAACTTGAAAAGATAAGGCAAGAGGTAAGTGCGATAGAGGTGCAGCTCTCGAACGAAACGGTTGGAGCCAAGGAATTTAATGACACCTTGCATCGCTTCATTGGGCGCTCTGAGCTTTGCCTGAGTTTCAATCAAAAGAAGAAGGGCTATGAGATCATCAGGAACGGAGTTGGGGAGCACGATGGAAATCTGAGTGAAGGCGAGAAGACCGCGATTGCATTTGTTTATTTCATCACTAAGCTAAAAGAAAATGGCAACAAGGTTGAAGACTCCATTGTCGTCGTTGATGACCCCGTATCAAGCTTTGACTCAAATCACTTATTCCACGCGTACTCGTTTCTTCGTACCCAATGTACAAATGCCCGACAACTATTCGTTCTGACTCACAACTTTACGTACTTCAAGTTAGTGAGAGATTGGTTCACTATCACTAATAGAAACAGGGAAAAAAGGAGAAGCCGCAAAATTGCTTCTTCTATCGACTTGATGCGCCGCCAGGCTCCCCACGACATTCACTGCTTGTAGACGCCGATGATTCTTTAAAAAACTATGGGTCAGAGTATCACTACATATTCAAAAAGCTATATGGATATAGGGCGCACACGACGCTTAATCGAGATGAAGCCTTTTTGACTGCAAATCTCGCCAGAAAACTGATTGAATCGTTTTTTACTTTTAAGTATCCGAAGCGGAGAAGCGATATCAGTGCTCTGATGGACGTTGGCCTAGAAGGCTGCACCATTACGACACCTGAGCTTAAAGAGAAGATTTACAGATTCATCAATAAGTATTCCCACAGTGATGTTATCGAAATAACGGAAGAATCGTCGGAAAATCTAGCAGGAGAAAGTCACAGCGTCATTGGAAGCATCCTCCAGTGGCTGGAAGAAGTTGACAAAAACACTATGACGAAATGACGCAGGTCGCAACTGGGTGAGAGCGATGCTAGCTCAGCCTCAAGCAGTTGACACGCCACCCAACGCGTAGCAATCTATTCTCCAAGGAGCGTAGAAACTCCTAAGACAGCGGTACCCACCTCCGAAATCCCGGTGGGTTTTTGTGCCTGTAGTTTCTTGCAGGTGCAACCGACGCGATGCCTGCGTCGGGAGGGCGGCTAATACAACACCCTTCGGGGAATACGCCCGCCGTCTGTCTTCGGTTTCTAACCTCCCGACATCCCGTCGCCGGCCGGCGACGGGGCCTGTTCGTCAAGGAGGGCTTTGCCATGCGTCGACCCACGTCCCGTCCTGTCGACTCCCCGTAAAATTGATCCATCCATAACTAGAGGTCTCCGGGCACACTAGCCACCAAGGAGACCAACGATGCGCAAGAGCAAGTTCACCGAAAGCCAGATTGTCGCCACGCTGAAGCAGGTTGAGGGCGGCCGCCAGGTCAAGGATGTGTGCCGTGAGCTGGGCATTTCCGATGCGACGTACTACGTCTGGAAGTCCAAGTACGGTGGCATGGAGGCAGCCGATGTGCAGCGCCTTCGCGACCTGGAGACCGAGCACAGCAAGCTCAAACGCATGTACGCCGAGCTCGCCATGGAAAACCATGCATTGAAGGATGTCATCGCAAAAAAGCTGTAGACCCGGCGCACAAACGCCCGCTTCTTGCCTGGCTCGTCGAGCAGCATGGCTGGAGCGAGCGCCGGGCCTGTGCGGTCGTTGGCGTGGCTCGCTCGACAGTGCGCTATCGGCGTCGTCCCGATCGCGACGAGGAGGTCATTGCGCTGTTGTCCGAATTGGCCGAGCGTTTTCCCGAGCGTGGTTTTGGAAAGCTCTTTCAGATCATCCGCCGTCGCGGACATGTGTGGAATCACAAAAGGGTGTGGCGCGTGTATTGCCTGATGAAACTCAATCAACGTCGTCGCAGCAGGCGCCGGGTCCCGACGCGTCATCCACAACCGCTGGCATGCGGAGAGCGACCCAATGCTGGATGGTCGATCGACTTCATGTCCGATGCGTTGTGGGATGGTCGACGCTTCCGCACGTTCAATGTCATCGACGATTTCAGTCGGGAAGCCTTGGCGATCGAAGTGGACTTGAATCTCCCGGCCGCCCGCGTCATCCGCACCTTGGAACGCATCGCAGCCTGGCGCGGCTACCCCGCCAAACTTCGCTTGGACAATGGCCCGGAGTTTGTCGCATTGGCCTTGGCCGAGTGGGCCGAGCGCAAAGGCATCGCCTTGGACTTCATCGAGCCGGGGCGTCCAATGCAAAACGGTTTTATCGAACGCTTCAACGGCAGCTACCGGCGCGGCGTGCTGGACATGCATCTCTTCCGCACGCTGAGCGAGGTTCGCGAACAGACCGAACACTGGCTGGCCGACTACAACCAGCAGATCCCGCACGACAGCCTGGGCGGGCTAACGCCCGCCGAGTTCCGTGATCAACATCAACCGCAGACCTCTAATTTTGGCTGGCATTGAATTACGGGGAGTCGACACACGGCCACCCTTCGGGCGCGCTGCGCGCATGCTGCGCGAAGTGCGCATGTGCCTCGCCACGCCTCGCAGAGGATCACGCAATGCACCCGCATGCCGCCGTCTTTTGTCTCACGCTGGACCAGATCGACCAACTCGACCGCCTGATGCGCACCATCGCCGCCCACGGCGACGTGATCGCCCTGAGCGCGCCACAGTGCCTGCACGCACAGACGCTGCCAACCCTGGGCCAGGCCATCTTCGACGCCGCCAACGCGGTGCGCGCGATTCTTGAGCAACGGGTGGAGCACACGGCTTGTGCGCCTTAGCGGCACATCACGAGCAGCCGGGCAGACGCACCAATCCCTCACGCCTGCCAACCTGAGCCACCTAGCCACGCTGACACCGCTGCCATCTACCCGCAGCCGCAGACACCTGCTCCCTTCCGTTACGCTGCCGCTGCATCGTCTGCCCGCCTACGCATGCATCGCCCAGCTGCTTGGCCTGCCGTGCCGAGGCCAAGGCAGCGCAACGATGGAATCCGACGGAGCCGCGCGCCCCTGCCGATGCGCTTCGTTACGCAACGTCATGTTCTCGATGCCTTGGCAGTAGCGAGCCATGCCCGGATGTGGGTGCGTGCGGTATTGGTCGCAATTGAACGGCGTGGTATCGCGCGCCATTGAGTATGCAGTTTCGTCGCGCCTGGTCAGCGTGAGACCTATCTAGCCGGGCCGCCTGGGCTCGGCTCGTTCATGCCGCGCGCCAGTTCTTGCTGCTGCGCCAACGTTCTTTCTTGCGCGATCGCTTGATTGGCGGCCAGCAACTTCTGGTCCGACTGTTCGACGGGGATATGGATCGCCTGATCGATCTCCACATGCGCGCGCTTATGCGCAGGATCGTCCATCCGGCCTTCCACCGCGAACACGTTGCCGGTCTTGCTCATCACCACATGGTCAACACGGCTGAGCGCGTTGCTGGCCAGCGCATAGCCGGTGACATGCGGATGTGCCTCGCTGTTGTCCTTGCACGCGGCCAGCAGGCTGCGGCTCACCCGTTCGCTCATGTCGTCATAGGGCTTGCCCACACTCTCATCGATCTTGCGCACGCCACCACGAATCTGCTCGAGCATGGCGTGGTCGGGGTGCGCAGGATCGTCCGGGCCGCGCGGGCCCGCTGCTGCAGGAGCGCTGGGTACCACCGGCACGTAGGTATGGTCGTGCGCCCGATTCACGCTGCCATCCTGGGTGTGGTCGAAATGGTGCAGCGAGGGTGGCGCGGTGCTGCTGTCGTGATACGGAAATGGCGCTTTGTTCGGCCCCCGGTCCAGGCCCTCGTTCTCGATCAGATGTTCTTTCAGCCCCAACGCGGCCATATCGATCGTCACCTGTGGACGGACGCCCTGATGCAGTACGTTTGCGCGATCTTCTGCCTGAAGGATCTGCTCCACCCCCCAAGTGCCGTAGTAATTGGGATAGTCGGCCGTCGGTTGGAGCGCGCCCGCCGAATTGCGGTGCTCGCCGATGCCAACTGGGCGTTGGCCAGGCTGCGAATAGAGCGGCGAGGGTCTATCAAAATAATGGTGCCCCATAGCCGTAATATTTCCGGACGTCTGAGAGAGGCTACCGTCTTGGTTGAACGTCAAACCCGGCTTGCCGGTGATAAGGCCTGTGGATGGATCTTTTTTGACAAAATCATTGACCCTGTCAATTTGCGTTCCGTGCATTTCCTTCAGGCCTGCACTGGGATTGAGTTGCTGTTGCTTACTGAGCAATGCATTCCAGCCGGCGATCTCCGCCTTGGCTTCGTCCTCACGTCCAGCCTGTATGTAGTTGCGAAGCTCGTCCGTGTAGTCATGTACAGGCCCTCGGGCCTTTGATTGGGTTTCAACATCCGCTAGAAATTTATTCGTAGCCTGATTTTTAGATGCATGGTTAAAACTGTGCTGGATCTCGTGTCCGAGCACAAATGTCATGTCTCTATCGTTAAAGGTCCCGAGAGGGTTAGCAGCCGAGCCTGTCTGGAGGCCGAGCGGCGGCAAATTCATTATCTTGTTGCTACCGTCGTACGTACCACCAGCCGCTATGCCCGGTCCCAAAAAGCCAAAACCTTCGAGGTGTGCTCTCAGGGGGCGCTGCCTGTCCGAAGGGTCGACCGTAGTCGCGGACTTCTTGATCTCGTCGGCTAAGAACGGTGAGCCATTGATGGTTGACTGCAGGTTGTCGACCATATCTTGTGTAACAGGATGACTACTTCTTGCAGAGTCTTGGTAAGTGCTGTGTGCAAACGCTACCGACATCTGTTGAACTTGCAGAGTGGCTTTTAGGTCGCTACTTGCTAATGTTCCCGTCGGCTGGATGCTTGTTGAAGGGAGCGTAACGAGACCACTTTGTATGTTGTAAGTTCCAGCGAGATTCGGCGCTGAACTGTTCGCTGCTTGCAACGCAAAGCCTCGAAGATGACCTGCTTGTGCTTCCTGATCGAACTGCTGCAGTAGCTTAGGGTCAGCTATCAGCGCACCACGAAGCTGCGCAACCTGATCGTGGTTGCCTCCAGACGCAGCAAACCGGGCTAAAGCTGCTTCGAGTTGTGGGCTGGGGTTGGCCATCAGCTTTCATCCTTGGTCAGTTCAAAGTTCCAATTGATTTGACGCAGAGCCGACCAGGCGAACCAGGCGCTTCATTCTGAGGAACGATTGAGATCACGATATCTTTACCGCTGCCATCTTTTGCGTACTTAGCAAGCCGCCAGCTTTGCAATTGACCAATTTCCCCGTACACCGGCGAGTCGACAAATCCCATCTGGACTAGTGAACTCTTGTACTTCTCGAAATCAATGCAATTGCCTTCCAAATTTGAATATTCATCGTTGTTATTGATGAAGGATAGGCTGATACCCTGTTTGAGAGAGCGAGACTCGGGAGTCAGCTCCAAAGAATAATTCCATCCATTGCTCAGTGCTTGACCATGGATATAGGACTCAAGATTCTCGGAGGGGAAGGTAACTCCTTTGAGGGAGATGCCGGTAACTTCGCGCACTCTATCAACGGTTAAATCCTTCCTAGATTCCAAGCCTTCCAGCAACTTCAAGAACCTCTTGCCGATTTCATCAGCACCGAGCGTGGGGTTGACCATGTCGGTCTCAGATGTAGTCATTGCGCCGTATTCCTTCGAAATTGGCTTTGTGGGTTCGATCGTTGTGTGCGCGCAAGCACAGAGCGTAGTTCCGCATAGCGAGGTAAGCAATAGCATTGCAGCTTTGGTAGGCCTCATTGACATAATCCATACACTGAAGTGGGACCGTCGTAATCTAGCAAATCATCGGCCATACCTTTGGATACTGACGCAACTGGCGCTATTCCATATGACTCCGGCGTCATGCATCACCTCCGTCAATTTGTGCGCCATACACGCACTCGCGCCTTGCGCCGTCGGCAGTGGTCTCGTAAATCAACAAGGCAACCGAGAAGCCTTGATCACTCTTCTGGATGGCGCGCCAATGCTGCCGAAGAGTGCCGCCCTGGAATGGGCGCTGCCCACCGCGCTTGTAACCCATGGCCCCAAGCTTTGCAGAAAAATCAGCCGCATCCCAAATGCATGTGGCAGCCGGGATCCGCGTAGGGTCTTGCTTGTCTGGTAAGCCGATCAGGAGGTTGATAAAGGAAAACCCCTTTTTCTCCGGGCTGTGCGACACATACAACGTATAGCCGTTCGCCAGAGGAAGGCTTCTCAGCACACGCCGTGACACCGCAAGATCCTTCGGCGGGTCGAATTTGATGCCAAGCATTTCCTCCACCCGCTTGTGGCTCATGTCGCCGGGTTGTTCCAGCGACGCTGCAAATCTCAAAAGCCCGGCTTCAATCTGCTGGATGTCGAGAGCGGCATTCTTCGTTACGGTGGTTGGCGCAGAAGGTGCTGCGGGTGTGGGCGATGGAGCAGCAGGCAGATCGCTCGCTTTCTCAGACGGCCGCGTGCACGCGATCGAAAGCACCGAGGTAAGTGCCAAGCAAAGCAGCAGCATGAATGAGCGAAAGCTGGTCATAGTTGTCTTGTATGCCGGTGCGGCGCGCTGATACAAGCCAAGGTACTCGCCCACGTCCAAACCGGCCAGCCCATCGGCTACTGAGCCGACACGCTGACCGAGACAAGCGCAGCTTTAGGGGGCGGTGCTTAATTCCCCAAGCACATCGTCCACTTGCTCGGCCAGGTGTTGCAGGCAGTGCGCCCATTGCTGCAGTGGAATCGCCGGTGTACTCAACGTGCCTTCGTCGCGCGAGCGCGGTGTGGCTAGGGTGGAGAGCAGGCGCAGTTGATCGCGCACGCGCAGCAGCTGGTATTGCGTGCCTTCGGACATCCAGTAGCCGGGTTCGTCGCGCATGCCGCTCTCCGTGCCGTGAGGCAGCTCCCGCTGCACAACGCAGCGGGATGCCGGGAGGCTAGAAACCGCAGACAGCCGGCGGGCTTATTCCCCTTGCGGGTGTTGTATTCGCCGCCCTCCCGGCGTAGGAACGCCGAGCAGTGCCAGGCCAAATGGCCGAGCACAAAAAACCCACCGGCTTGACGGAGGTGGGCACCGCTGTCTGTGTGGAGTTTCTAGGCTCCGAGCGGAAGTGTGCGTGTGGCGGTGAGTTGGGTCAAGTTGAAGCGGTGCCCGGCGTGTAGATGTGGGGCTTTGCACGTAATTTTTTCGAATAGACGCGCGGCGGCAATGACGCACTAGTTACCAGTTGACACATCGCCAAACAGGTAGCAATCTCGGCTGCAAGGAGCCTAGAAACTCCTCAGACAGCGGTACCCACCTCCGTCAAGCCGGTGGGTTTTTTGTGCCTAAATTTTTTGTACGAGTGCAGCCGACGCGATGCCTATGTCGGGGTGCGGCTAATGCAAAGTTGTTTGGGAAAACAATTCAGAAGTCTGTCTGTGGTTTCTAGCCTCCCGACATCCCGTTGCGTTGTGCAACGGGGCCTGTTCGTCAAGGAGGGCTTTGCCATGCGTCGATCCACGTCCCGTTCCACATCAGCACGCAAGCGCGCCACGGAGCCGCCGCCCCGCGAGATCGGCTGGCACTCGCTCGACCCCTCGATCAAGCCGCGGCCCTACGTCGAGCGCACCCCCATCCCCCAACCCCGCACCGAACCCCGCCCCCCACGCCCCGGCCACCCGCGTGCCCCAACACACTGCACCGTGGGCTACGGTTATTACCCCGCCAGCGACCTACGCGTGCCAACGCTGCGCCTGCGTGGCCGCTGGCTGGAACAACTGGGCTTTGCCATCGGCAGCAAGCTGCACATCCGCCTGCGCGATGGCGAGCTGGTGGTGAGTGTGGCACCCACAGACTGACCGGCCCCACCGTGCGCGTGCCGCACCGCAGGTGCACGGCCACCCTTCAGGCGCGCTGCGCGCATGCCACGCCGCGTGCGCACGCGCCTCGCCGCCTCGCAGAGGATCACGCAATGCACCCGCATGCCGCCGTCTTTTGTCTCACGCTGGACCAGATCGACCAACTCGAGCGCCTGATGCGCACCATCGCCGCCCACGGCGACGTGATCGCCATGAGCGCCCCACAGTGCCTGCACGCACAGACGCTGCCAACCCTGGGCCAGGCCATCTTCGACGCCGCCAACGCGGTGCGCGCGATTCTTGAGCAGCGGGTGGAGCACACGGCTTGTGCGCCTTAGCGGCACATCACGAACAGCCGGGCAGATGCACCAAGCCCTCACGTCTGCCAACCTGAGCCACCTACCCACCCTGACACCGCTGCCATCCACCCGCAGTCGCAGACACCTGCTCCCACCCGTTACGCAGCCGCTGCATCGCCTGCCCGCCTACGGCAGCTGGGCGCGTGCTTTGCGAAGGGGTTCTTCTGCATTGCTGACCATCCGGGCGTAGCTTCGGATCCACAACCGCCCATTCGCGTTTGCTTGCGCAGTGCCGGGATTGGCTCTGATGTACTCGCCGCCCATGATTGAAGTAGTGGGAAAAATCGATGGGAAACTGTCTTTCAAACAATGTCAGTGGCACCCACACGCACGTGACCTACACGCAGCACGAACCCACGCCCCAGAGCACGCCGCAGCGGCCGGCCCCATCGACACCCTTGCCGAATCAGTCGCCATTGCAGGGGCTGCAGCCTCGCCCGTCGCGCCCGTCAACCCCATCACGGCCAACGTCACGGCCAACCCCATCGCGGCCAACGACGTCACAGCCAACGCGGCCACAGCGATCGGGCCTGGAAACTCGCATGCTGTTGAAGATGCAGGGGATGGCGCACACATTGCTCGATACCATTGGCCCCATTCTCAATAATGAAGCCCTCCATGCCGAGCATAAATCAGCACTCAAGTTGCTCACGCGCATGAGTGAGCGTGCACTCGGGAAAAGGGCGGTTGGCGGTAGCGACGATATTGCTGAAGAAATTAAGCAGATCCAGAACCGGATCGCGGCGCATTATGCGAACCCGGCGCAGCCGCGCGGCCTGGCGATGGCATCGAGCAATACGCAGGCCACCCCATGTTCAAACAGATGCGGCAACTCGCGGCGGATGTCGACCTCGAAATCCGGGTGGCCCAGGCAGGGGGCGATGAAAAGTTCTTGCAGTTCAGTGGGGGCCTGAGCCTCAATTCAGACTTGGTAGCGCAAGTTGCGAACCTGGTGTCCGGGGTCGAGGAGACCTACGACCCGCCCATGGAAGAGCATGGACGACGCATACAGAATCTTCTTAAAAAGCTTAAGGAGGGAGCGGCCCTGCCAGGGGGACTCCTTGACATTGTCAGGGCATTGCGCGAAGACCCGGTTGCATTGGCCGACGCACTGCACACGCTGGTCAGGCGATATCCGACATTGGGGAACAATCCGAACTGGAGGAAACCGGATTAAGCGCGGCTAGCAAAAGGTAGCGAGCAGTCGCCCGCATGAAGGCCGCGCAGTAGTTGTGCTAGCCGCTCTAAGCCAGCCGCGCGGTGGGCCAGCTTGTGGACGCCCGCCGCGCTGCGGTGGGTGAGTAATGGCAGGGCGATGCCGTACGCCCCTTGGCGGTGCATCACGACCAGCTGGGAACTGGCAGGATTCATTGCACTTACGTATTCGGTTAAGTTAGCAAGGCTTGTAGCGCGCGGCTCTTCGGATCACCAACAGCTTGGCGAGATGTTGTGGGAACATCCGTTTGAGGCGCGATTGAGAGCGAAAGCTCGATTATTAAAAAGCTGATTACTAGGTCGAGATATCCGAAAAATATGCTGAAAAATATGAAGTTCCCACTCCTGTACGTAGTTGAGCTGCTGCTATGGCTGCCGCTAATTGTCTCCTTTTATGCTACGTCCACGTTCCTCTCAGCCAAGCCCATCGCTGCTCTCGATCTTCAAGGTAAATCCCTACCAGCCGGCTGGGAGGCTGCAGTTCCGAGTCACGGGAAATTCTTGCAGGGCTATCTTATCTCCAATCATCCTGCCGCTTTCGGCTGTAGTGCAGTGATCATGGCTGGCTCGGCATTCTTGCTTTACCGCGTTAACCGGGCACAGGCAGTACAACGTGCCGCAGCTGATAGCCGTGGCAACCGCTCTCACCTCATCGCCAATGGTTTTGTTTTTGCAACGCTGGCGATGATCGGCTATGTGCTACTGACACGAGTTTTGGTCGGCGTCAGCGCGGTCTAGCTGCATCGGGATCAGGTCAGCGCCTTGCCGCCTACGTGCTCAAGGTTTGCCTTGAGCTGGTCTTCAACGGAACGAAACCCGTAGTGCACTTCGCCTTTGTGCGGGAATGTCCGTGCCTCCTGGCCAAGTGGGCATCTAGTGGGCGGGTTTTAGCCGTACGCCACTCCGCTTCGCTCCGGTGCTAGCAGTGGGGATTTCAGTGTTGATCAGGGCCGCCATCTATTGGCGTCTGTTCGCTTCGTTTAGAGCTAGCGGAGAATAGGGTCACTTACCCACCCTGACACCGCTGCCATCCACCCGCAGCGGCAGATACCTGCTCCCATCCATTGCGCAGCCGCTTCATCGCCTGCCCGCCCACGCACGCATAGCCCAGCTGCTTTGCCTCCGCCGTGCCCAAGCCCGGCAGCGCGATGATGGAATCCGATGGAGCGGGCCGCCCCTGCCGATGCGCTTCGTTACGCAACGTCATGTTCTCGATGCCTTGGCAGTAGCGCGCCATGCCCGGATGCGGGTGCGTGCGGTATTGGTCGCAATTGAACGGCGTGGTGTCGCGCGCCATGGAGTTGTATGGCTGCTGCGTGGGCGGGATGTATTTGCTGGCCGATTTGCCCGTGGCAGAGCGCATGCTCTGTGCCGGCACGCTTTGTCCGCATGCAAGTATGCATAGCGCTGTCAGTGCAAGCGCGACATGGCGCGCGATGGTGATCCTGTCCATGGTGTTCCCCCTGTACGCAAGATCCTAGCGCATGCGTTGCAGGCATAGGTGGCTCAGTCCGCTTGGTTTTGACGGCCATGCATACTCTCTGGCAGTCCGCGAACTATCTGGTCGGCACGTTCGAGCCAGGTTCGTTCATGCCGCGCGCCAGTTCTTGCTGCTGCACTAGCGCTCTTTCTTGCGCGATCGCTTGATTGGCCGCCAGCAACTTCTGGTCCGACTGTTCGACGGGGATATGGATCGCCTGATCGATCTCCACATGCGCGCGCTTATGCGCAGGATCGTCCATCCGGCCCTCCACTGCGAACACGTTGCCAGTCTTGCTCATCACCACATGGTCCACACGGCTGAGCGCGTTGCTGGCAAGCGCATAGTCTGTGACGTGCGGATGTGCCTCACTGTTGTCCTTGCATGCGGCCAGCAGGCTGCGGCTCACCCGTTCGCTCATATCGTCATAGGGCTTGCCTACACTCTCATCGATCTTGCGCACGCCACCGCGAATTTGCTCGAGCATGGCGTTGTCTGGGTGTGCAGGATCGTCCGGGCCGCGTGGTCCCGCTGCTGCAGGAGCGCCGGGTACCACCGGCACGTAGGTATGGTCGTGCGCCCGATTCACGCTGCCATCCTGGGTGTGGTCGAAATGGTGCAGCGAGGGTGGCGCGGTGCTGCTGTCATGATATGGAAACGGCGCCTTGTTCGGCCCTCGGTCCAGACCTTCGTTCTCGATTAAATGTTCTTTCAGGCCTAACGCTGCCATATCGATCGTCACCTGCGGCCGGGTACCTTGATGCAGCACGTTTGCGCGATCTTCTGCCTGAAGGATTTGCTCCACGGCCCATGTGCCGTAGTAATTGGCGTAGTCCGCAGTGGGTTGAAGTTGCCCCGCCTGACTGCGGTGCTCGCCAAGACTTACGGGGCGTTGGCCGGGTTGTGCATAGAGCTGCGAAGGGCGATCAAAGTAGTGCTGCCCCATTGCTGCGATGTTGCCGGTTGATTGAGAGAGACTGCCATCTTGGTTGAAGGAGAGGCCGGATTTCGGCACAGCTTTAAGCGAGCTCGACGTCTTATCCTGCTCAACGAAATCGAGCGTCCTATCGAGCTTAGTGGCAAGCATTACATCCATGCCGTTTGCATTTGGATTAGTTTGCTTCTCTCGACTCAATAAAGCATTCCATCCAGCAATTTCAGCTTTAGCCTCATCCTCTCGCCCTGCCTGTATGAAATCTTTAAGCTCATTGGTGTAATCGTGAGCCGGTCCCCGAGTTTTTGACTGGTTATCAACCTCAGTCAAGAACCTAGTGGTTGCTTGATTCTTAGACGTGTGTTTAAAGCTGTGCTGTATCTCATGCCCCAACACAAAAGTCATGTCTTGCGGATTAAATCTTCCTGATGGACTTGCGGGCGAAAATGATTGCAAGCCGATCGGTGGCAAGTTCATGATCTTGTTGTTGCCGTCATAAGTTCCGCCTGCTGCAACGCCGGGGCCGACAAATCCAAAACCTTCGAGATTCGCTCTTTTGGGATTATGCGTATCTGATACATCGATCGAAGTGGCAGATCTCTTGACCTCAGCCGCGAGAAAAGGAGACCTATTGATACTCGATTGCAAGTTGTTGAGCATGTCCTGTGTGACTGGATGACTGTTACGCGCCGAATCCTGATATGTGCTGTGCGCAAACGCGACAGACATCTGCTGGACCTGCAACGTGGCCTTCAGGTCGCTGCTTGCAGTTGCTCCAGAAGGTTGAAGGCTTGTTGCGGGAAGGGTGATGACCCCGCTTTGTATATCGTAAGTCCCGGCCAAATTTGGTGCGCTACTGGCAGCTTGTAAGGCAAATCCGCGTAGTTGACCCGACTGGGCCTGTCGGTCCAATTGGTTCAATAGCTTGGGGTCAGCCCTTAGCGCGTCGCGCAGCTGCGTAGTTTGATCGGGAGTAACGCCTTGTTGTGCGGAAAATTGAGAAAGCGCGGCTTCGAGCTGAGGGCTGTGATTGGCCATGAGAACTACTCCGTAGCGCGTTATCGACCGTTCAACGTACTGATGGATTTAACGCAAACCTTCCCCGCAGAACCTGCGACCACATTCTGTGGAATGATGGAGATAAGGATGTCTCCACCTGATCCGCCTTTCGCGAACTTCGCATAGCGCCAATTTTCCAGCTGCCCGATCGGGCCATACGTTGGAGATGCAACAAATCCCATGCTTTTAAGCGAACTGTCGTAATGATCGAAATCGAGGCTACAAATCGCTCCCATGTCAGAAAAGCGATCGGTGTCATGTTCAAATGAAAGTCCCACACCTCTCAATAAAGAAGGGGATTCTGGGACATAATCAAAAGCATAACGCCAACCACCACCCAGATCCGTACTCCATACCACTGCACCCAGTGCGCTAGGCGCAACTGAGACCGGAAAGCCCATAACGTCTTGAATGCGAGTTGGAGTTATATCTTCCCGCGAGTCTAGCCCGGCGATCAATTTCAAAATCGCTTGCCGACCTCTTCGGCACTAAGCGTGAGCTTGTTCGCGACATCGGCCTCGGACGTGTTCATTACAGTGAGCTCCTTTGGAGGCAATTTTGGAGAATCAGTCGGGGTGTGCGCACAAGCGCAGAGAGCTGTGCCGCACAGTGCAGTTAGCAAGAGCAGGGCGACTCGGGCGGAGCGCATTAGCAGGTCCTGATGGGTAGACTACGGGGTATACAATGCATCACTTTCGGTAAGCACGCCACATTACTCCCAGAGCATAATGGATCTATGCGTTCGGACTAGTTCATTGTCCCAAGTGATCGGACGCAAAGCCTTCCGTGCGTACCGACCACTTCATTCTGCAGAAGCATGGAGAGAGTTAGGTTCTTGCCATCATCTAATATTTTAGAAAAGCGCCAGCTCTGTAATTGGCTAATTTCTCCGTAGACTGGATAATCGGTAAATCCATTTACCTTTAGTGCTTCGCGATAATAGTCAAAATCGAGGCCACAAATGTTGGCCATGCTTGAGAATTCATCTTCGTCTTTGACGAACGATAGGCTGGCACCTTGTTTCAGACTTGCTGAGGCCGGATTGAAATCTAAGATGTAGTTCCAGCCATCTTTGAGCGGCTGGCCGTAGAAGTAGGCTTCGAGTTTTTCAGATGGATATGCAACATGTTTGAGATGGATACCGACGGCTGCTTGTATACGTTCAACGCTTAAGTCATTCCGCGATGTAAGCCCTTCAAACACTGTCAGGAACCGCTGGCCCACTTGCTCGGCGCTTAGCACCGGGTTGTCGTGGGCCTCGCCTTTGGGTGAGGCGTTGGCGGCACTCTGTGCGTTTGGCACTGGCACCGGGTTGCCCGAGATATGCGCACAGCCACACAGCCCCAGACCGCAAAGCACGGCCCCCAACCAACCGATTGCCTTCCCAATGTGCATCGCTGACTGACCCGTGGCTAGTCCAGTGAAGTTAGTTATGCTAACGCCGGCTGTCAACAAGCGTGTTCCTCAGGGGTGCATTGCTTGCCTGCAACATCGGTGTGATCCACAACGGCCCGGCCGACAACTCTCACTTTATTGCAGTCCTCGCCTGCACCTCGCGCTCGCGCCGCTGCGCTGACTCCAGCGCCTCAACAAACCCGGCATCGGCATCAACGCACGCGCTTGCCGTGCAGGCACCGATATCTTCGGCAATCTGGAAACCCTCACCAAGGCTGCTTGCATTGGCCCGCCAACCATGTCCCCGCGCGGCGCTGCGCAGCACCTGGCGCGAAGAAGCGAAGCTGCCGCCGCGGGTGATGAAGTAGTCGCCTTCCCTCGCAGTTGTCGCGCCAGGCGTTGCCATCGTTGGGGGCACCCTGGTAGTCGGGGTGCTGGCAGTCGGCCACCCGACCTCGTTTAAAGAGGCAACCGCCGCGCGATGTAGTTCACCACGTTCTCCATGGCATCGGGATCGGTGTTACTCAATCCCACTACCACATAGCCATTCGATGGCAGCACCACGAATGCAGTGTTTGCGCCCGGCGCACCGCCTTCGTGTACGAAAAGCCAACCAACTGGACACTCATCGGCGACGGAACTGGACACCGCCGCCAAATGAATTGGATGCGAGCGCCAGAAGCGCTGGACAGCGCCGCCAGCACTCACTTCCAGGACTTGGCTGCCTTCGTCTTTCGCATGGATTCACCCTTGAGCGCTAGTTTGTGGCTGCTGTGAATCAGTCGATCCATGATGGCATCAGCCAAAGCAGGGTCATGGATAAACGCATGCCAGTCCTGCACTGGCATCTGGCCAGCCACAATCGTGGCGCCAGAGCCGACACGGTCATCGAGTAATTCCAGTAGATCTGCACGTCCGCGGCTGCTCAGCGGCGTCAGGCCGAAATCATCCAAGATTAGTAGGCCGGTCCTGGCGAGTTGATTGCGAAGCTTGGCCAGTGAGCCGTCCGCATGCCCGACCTCCATGTCTTCCAACAGGCGGCCTACGCGCCGGTAGCCTACGGTGATCCCTTGGCGTGCAGCTTGTACGGCCAGGGCACATGCCAACCAGGTCTTTCCAGTACCTGTCTGTCCAGTGACCAAAACGTTTTGGCGGTGCTCAATCCAGCCACAGGTCAGCAAATCCGCGATCACCGATCGATCCAACCCGCGCCCAACACGATAGTCAATAGCCTCCGGTTCGGCGTAGACCTTGAGCTTGGCATTGCGAATCAGGCGCGTGAAGCGCTTGCTGTCGCGCTGACTCACCTCGGCGTCAACCAGATGGCCAAGGCGCTGATCGAAGCCGAGTGCTCCGTAGCTGGATTGGGCGAGCTGATGTTCGACGCCAGCCACCATGCCGGTCAATTTGAGCGTTCGTAGCTGATCAATCGTATGTTCCAAAGACATAATGTTCTCCCTGAATTATGAGTAGTAGTTAGCACCGCGCACGTTTTCGTGCGCCTGTGGAGCGTCATCGTTGCTTGCACTGTCATCGCAAGATGCGCTGCGATCCAGATGGCGCACCAGGATCGACTTCACCGAGCTGACGCTGTTGGCTTGGATGCGTACGGCCCGGTCACAGGCCGCCTGCAGCCTTTCGATCCCGTGTTCACGCGCAAGGCGTTGCAGCCCTCGACAGGCTTGCAGGGTCAGTGCCGGTCGGCGATGAGTCGCGCTATGTCGTTGCACGAACTTATGCAGGGCGCCTCCCTGCTGACGCGCCCATGTCATCAGTACATCCGGCGTGTCTTGTGCGTAAGCGCGATGAGCCGGGGGCTGGTGCTCCGGTGACGTGCTACATCCACCCACTTCGCCGCTGCGTGGATGCATAGCCACCCGCTTGTCGCGGTGGAAGACTGCCACGGCCTCCCGGGTGACCTTCAAGTTCACCTTTGCGCCAACCAATGTGTGAGGAACCGAATAAAAGTGTCCCTGCCAAGGGACGTGGTAATCCTGTCCCACAGGGACCTTAAGCTTCCACTCTGCGTACTCGTAGGGCATCTGCGGACACGGACGCAGCGCGGGGCCGTCCAGTTCCTCGAACAGTTGCTGACGGCTTTTTCCGCCGGACCCACGCATCGGACGAAGGTTCATGCGGTCCACCAGCTCGGCAATGGCGCGATTCAGTTCCTCCAGCGAGAAAAACACCCGATTGCGCAGTCGCGCCAGGATCCAACGCTGGGCCAGTTGCACCCCAATCTCCACCGGCGCCTTGTCCTTAGGTTTGCGCGGACGTGCCGGCAGCACCATGGTGTCGTAGTGCGCAGCAAACTCGGCGTAGGTCATGTTCAGCAGTGCCCCGTCCTGCCCGGAAACGGAGGTCACCGCCGCCTTGAGGTTATCCGGCACCAGATAGGTGGGCACGCCCGCAAAGAACTCCAGCGCCTTTGCATTGCAAGCGATCCAGTCAACCGATTTCTGGTTTGCGACGGCATAGACGAAGGTCTTGCGGCTGGCACCCATGACCGCCACGAAGAGCTCCACCGGGGTTGTTGCGCCGGTCATCTGATCAGTGATCGAAGGGCGCACTCCGGAGAAGTCCAGAAACAGCTGTTGTCCCGGTACACGCACCTGACGCATGACCAGTCCTCGCTTACGCGCATAGCGGCGGTAGCGGCGTCGGAACTCGGTCTCTGACATCGCCCCGGCTTCCAAGCCAAGGGCATATTCCTCATGCAATAGCGTGATCGTCATGCCGCGCCGCTGCAGCTCGGCGTGCACATACGACCAATCCGGTTCAACGAGCAACTTCTTCGCACTACTTTTGCCCGGATTCAATCGGCGCGCCAGCGCGACTTCGTCCATGCTCTCGATGTCATCCCACGATTGTGAGAGGGCTCGCAGGCGTTTGCGATAGCGGCCGACCGTGGTCGGCGAGCGATTCAACTTTTGACCAACCTGCCGATCGGTCAGGTCAGTGCGCAGCAGGCACCGGCACAGGTCTTTCAACGGATTCATGGCACTCCTTGCACCGCCTTCGTTCCAGGCACCAGCATCCGGGCCAGAACAGCGGCAAACGCATCCAGCGAGGTGTAGCCCAGTGCTTGGCGCAGATCATCCTGGCCGATCACCGGGCCGTAGTGGTGCAACAGATCCTGCTCCAGGACTTTGGCCAACGCGCCGATGTGTTCGTCACGCTCTGTCATGCCGCTAGCGTAACGATTGCACCGATAGTCGCCCAGAAGGAAACTGAGGGCTTCCGCGTTACTCTAAATTGCACCGCAATGAGTCGATAAGCCATTGATACAGATCAAGGACTACAAACTTGGCCGGGTAAAAGCGGTAGTTCGCTTAGCCGAATCGAACGCAAACCGTTCCGCTGAGAAGGCCTTGAACGTGCTGAAGGTTGGCTTATGGTTCGAGGGGCTGCGGGCGCGTATGGGCCGTCCGACGGCCTATCGCCTGGGTCAGGTTTTGCAGCCCGGCACCTACCTCAAGGGCGAGCACCATCACAATTTGTGGGCCAAGTACGCCCTGGGTAAGCACGTCCCCGGCGCCGAAACTCTCCGCACCACAGAAGCAGCCATGGCAGGCTCCAGTGAAATCCTCATGGCAGCAGCTTGGGACGCGCTGGACATCTCCCGCCCTGTTGGGGTAAGTGCCGACACGCTGCTAAAGCGGTTGGGACCCGGGATCCAGATGGCGATCTTCGATCAGCAGGCGTTGGAGCGCGGGCGCTATGTGCGGCGTAAAGCAACGCGCCAAGTGACTCGACGCCTGGAGGGACAAGCGGGCCTGGATAGCCTAGCCGCGCTCGTCGTATTGCTTCGAGAAGCGCATGAAGCAGGAAATCAAGGGCGGGCTTTTGAACTCGGGCGTTCGCTGCACGCCAGCCTGTTCCTGGCCACGATTGAGGGTCCGCTGTGGGAGATCGCAGAGGAGCTGTTCGCCTACTTCATCTGCTTCATTTTTCCGTTGGCAGAAGACAAGGAGCTTGCGTTTGATCTGCATCCAAGGATCATGCAGAGGCAGGCTTTCTGCTTCTCCCGCGTCGTACTGCAGCTAGAGGACGCTGGATGGGATGGCTATCTCCCGGGCGGGCATACCCGGCAGCTGCGTCGGTTGCTGACGATTGATTTTGGTTTCGATCTGTTCTTTGGGCTCGGACCACGCTTTCGGCTGACTCAGCCGGTCGAACAATCCAGCGAGAACGCCAGGCGATGGGTCGCAGAGCAAGACATTGCATGGGAGTGGGGACTGAGGACGCTTCACGCCGGCAGGCGCGAGCGCCTGATGCCGGATGAGGTGAGAGATCGAATTGCCGCTTCGGGCGCCTGAACTTCCTTCGCTTTGACATGAACACTCCTCACGGCCTCAATCGGCCTTCTCGTAAGCGCCCGTGCAATCGGGTATTGAACCCCTCTGCTCCAAGACTTCGCACCGAAGTGTTCGATTACATCGAGATGTAATACAAGCCGATCGAGGGTCGGCAGGGATCCGTATAAAAAAAGCAAAAAGTAAGCTAAATTTTTGTCAGAAAAGGATTATTTCAAGAATTCCTGCCGGCCCTCGGGAACAGCTGCGGCCACTGCACTCCGTTGGCGAACAGGAAAAGACCATCGCAGCAGTGCAACGCCAGGAGGCTGATGCTCAGCCTGTTGGGGAAGTTATGGGTCATCCTCCGCGTCAATGCCTTCGTCGTCCCAGCCAGAACTTCGGTGAGGCGAAACGAGTCGGTGCGCTCCCCCGGGCAAACTTGCTTCTACAGTCACTGCAGAAGATCGACATGGGACTATGCAATTCAAAGCCGAGCGTGGCAGGGTCACCTGCGCGTTATGCAACCCCACCACAGAGCAGGCCACGCCATCTGAGTCGCCGTCGCCATCGCGCAGGGATTCGCCTTCTTCTTCGACCAGTGCACTGCGCGAGGCTTTACCTTCCCCACCGCGTCGCTCCGCTTCTCTCGAACCGCAGGGCTCACCCAGTTGGCAAGGGGCAGGATGGTCCGGCCATGAAGGTTTTAGCGGTTGGTCAGAATACCAGGGCAACTTGCATGACTCAGCCCATGAGTGGCAGGGCGTATCGACCGGCGAGTATCCGATCGCTCCTGCCGATATGTGGTCTCAGCCCGCCTGGAACCCTTATGCCAGCTTTGACACTGGCGCAGCTTCTTCGCACCATCAGGCACTCCAAAAACGGGCGCAAGAGTGGGTGCACCTCACCACCACTACCTTGCAACACGATGGTAAGGACCCGCGACTCGAGCAGGCTATCAAGGATCTTTTCCTGATATTCGCGGATTCCCAACGTTCCGGCAGACCATGGAGACCGTCCAGAAGGAAGGCAAGGTAGGGATTCGCGTTGATCCCGAAGTGTCCACAGCGTATTTCCATAGGCAACAGCGGGTAGTGGTGCTGGGAGAGATGATGGCGCGCGACCCCACCATTGCAATGGGCGTTCTTGCCTTTGAATTGAGCAACGCTTCGCTGGATCGCGCATTCGAAGAATGCGAGCGCAATGCAGACATCGCCCAGCTTTCCCCCCGCGAATTCGCGGAAAGCTTTGAAAAGGTTGAATACAACTCAACTCGCAACGTTCAGGCTTATTATATGGAAGCGCACGAAACGCTGCGTCGGGTTGGTCTCGACAACCCCAACGCATGGCAGTGCATGGTTACAGCCCAGGGGCATATCGAGCCTAGTACCCGGTCGGAGGACGATGCAGTGGCAAATTCATTGGCTACCGGTCATTTTGGTCGGTATGAGCAAGAGTACGCGAAACGAAATATGTGATCGCTGCATCTGCCATGCTAGGCCAGCATGCACGAGGGCATCTACATCCTCAATGACTGCGCGATGCTTTACTTCCCTCCGCGTCACGCCGCTTCTCCCGAACCGCAGGTCTCACCCAATTGGCAATGGGCAGGACGGTCCGGCCATGAGGGTTTTGGCGGCCGGCAAGAATACCTGGGCGACTGTCATGGTTTGGTCCCTGATGGGCATGGCGCGCTGACTTGTGCGTCCCCGGCCGCTCCAGTCGATACGTGGTCGCCTCTAGCCGAGCGTGAGCAGATTTTTTGTGTAACCGGATTTTGGTTACAGCGGAGGGATCCGCCCCTCGAACTGGATCGTAAAGCGGTTCAATGCGGCCTTCCAATCGCGGATCAGCTGCGGGCGCGTCGCCATCGTCCGCGCTCGCCGCCCCGCCGCGGCGGACACTTCCGCCATCCCGGAATGTTTGGCCCAATGCTCGCGTCCCGCCGTGTCGGCAGCCTCCGCCGAGCCCTGAGCGCAGACGCCGGCTTCAGGCTGAACCACCGCCGACACGCGACGCCGATTCGCACGCGAGCGCGCTCGACGCCTTCTTCCTCGCAAGGACTCCATCATGCAAATCAAAACCGCAAGCCCTGGCCCTAACGCGCATCCGCACGACCCGGTTGCGGGCGACGGATCGTCACCCGCCGACCGCAGCATCGAGATCGAAGCGGGACACGGCAGCGGCACTCTGTTGCCCACGGACGGCACGCAAGCACGCGCGTGCCCGAGACCGGCTTCGGAAACCACGATGTGCCTCGCGGACCTGCTGTCGATATCCAGGCAGCGGCCTTCGAGGCCCGAAATCATACCGGCCATTGTGCAAGCCGGGGACGATGAAGGCGTCCCGGATGCGCTTCCGCAACCGGCCCGTTCCGGGGCGAGCCAGCCGCGCCTGGCCAATCCCGGCGAAGCGAGGGACGTCGAGAGCGGGTTGCTCATGCGCGATTGCTCGTCGCGGATCGCCGCCTTCCTGGGCAACCTGTCGGTCGTCCAGGAGCTTCGGCAGTTCGATGACAGCGAGTTCGTGGGCAAGCTGCGTAACGAACTGGTCACCGAGCCCGGATGTCGAGAGCCGAAGACGCTGCTGGCCGCCATGGGCGAGAAGGTCGATGAACTGCGGTCGCACCTGGACAAGCAGGCGTCGACGCCAGAGGAGGCGGAGTTCCTGGCCGAGGCCCGGCGCTATCTCGAGCCGGTCATGACCAGCTTAGAGACCGACATCCACACCTTGCAGCACGACGCGAGTGCCGCAAAGCGGATATATCAGGGAGCGCTGACCCTTCTGCTGTACCCCTTGCCGCTCGCCACACTGTTTACCCAGAAGACTGGCACCTACGCTGCGTTCAACATTGCTTCCTACACTTACACGGCGATACAACTGGTCTCGCTTATGCGACGCCCGACAACGGACGCCAAGCTGTTCATGAAGCACGCCATCAACCGGCACAGCCTCGTCTTCTTCATCTCGCTGGTCTATGCCGTACCCACCTTCTACGCCAAGGCCTCGCCGCTGCAGCGCAACGCCGGCTTCGTCGCCGGCGCGGCGGTGGCGCAAGGGACGATGATGTTCGGCCTGCGGCTGGGGCAGGACCTGATGGACTCGATGCGGCTGCGCTTCAACGGCGCCTTCAACCGCAGGCGTGATCTTCCCGACGGCTTCAGGGACGCCATTGAGGGAGTCGTGGGCGATCTGCGCGCGGGTCTGAACAACGTCAACCGCTCCGTCGGCGAATTCCAGCAGGACCGGCGGATCACGCCGCACATGGATCGGCAGCTCACCTTCTTCAAGCAGGACCTGTCCAGAATCGTGACGGGCCTTGAGCGGCTCGTAGCGACCGGGACGCGGCAGGAGAGCCCGGTCGCCGCAAGCGATAACCCACCAGGCCCCCTAGAGGCGGTGCGCCGGACCCTGGACGCATCGTTCGCAAACAACCCCGACCTGAAGGGAAAGCTCGCGCTGGCGACCGTAGCCTTCGCCGTCCTCGGATCAAACATCGCCCTGATGCGCAACAACGGGCTTGGCCCTACCTGACTTCATCGCCGATGCGGTCGTCTCGTCGACGTTCCTGCTCCGTGAAGCGCTGAGCCCGCACGTCACGCACGCGGGGATGAACGACAGCGTGAGCGACACCGTCGGCGGTATGACGATCGGCCTGCCCTTCTCCGTAGCCGCTGTGATGAGCAGCTACATGGACGACCCAGGGCCAACCCATCGGGCTTCATAGCCGGGACCGTCGGCTACACGGCGGCCTACCTGCTCTTCGGCCGGGTGGCCGGCGACGTCCTGTCCAAGGGCCTCATGGCGACGAGCGGAGCGCTCGGCTGGGGCCAACAGCAGGCGATCCGACTCGGCCGGAGCGCGATGGCCTTGGGTTTCGAACTGGTCGCCGGGCACCGCTCGCCGGCTGCAACGGATGTGCACGACGTAGCCGGGGTCGAGATGGCGGGTGTGCCGCATGAGCCGCTGTTCTTCAGCCCCTCACAGCGGGCGTCCGCCGAACGCACCCTGGTCGGCACGCTTGAGCAGATCGGCGACGAGTGGCACGACGCGCGCGACGAATGGGGAGGCGAATCGGAGGGGACGGCGGGTAGGGACGACCCCTGGGTCGACGCACCGGCGCAGCTGCCCATGCAGCCGGCGCCTCAGTCGGAATAAGCAGCCCTGCACGCGTATGGGGTCGGGCGGGATTCCTGAGCGGGAGGGTCGGTAGGGATTCGTGTAAGAAACCTTTACTGAAAGCGAGTTAGCTCACTTTTGGTTGTTTTGTACGCGAATCCTTGCCAAGCCTTTATAGAGGCTCGAGAATCCCGCGCGTCAATGCTTCGTCGTCCCAGCTATGACTTCGGTGAGCCAGCGCGAATCGGAGAGCTTCTCGCCAAACTTGCTCCGACAATCACTGTAGGAGATCAACATGGGTCTATGCGTTTCAAAGCCGAGCGTGGCAGGCTCACCTGAGCATTATTCAGCCCACGGCACAGAGCAGGCCACGCCCTCTACGCCTTCATCTCCCGAGGCGCCCATGTCAGCCGGCCTGTATGGCTTGGCGTCACTCGGGTCTCCCAGAGCGAGCTCGAGCCGTCGTCCATTAAGTCCCCTGGTGGAGTTGAACACCAGCGATCTGGTAAAGCAAAAAAAGCGACTTTGGCAGCGGATCCAACACGATGGGCCGCAGTTCCGAACCACACATGAAGAGCGGAAGCAGTTCAAGACTGCGTTCATAACTCTACCGAGCGAAAAATCCCGCCAACAAAGGCAGCAGCGGTGGAATGAAATGAAGCAAAGAATGGCAGAGATGCAGAGGATTCACCCAGAACTCGAACACATGGCAACCGAGGATCTTGTGGCGCTGCAGGCATGGACAGCGGATGACGCTTACCAAGTGGTACAGAATGTTTTGGAGGAATGTGAGCCCCTACTGCACATGGCCTTGCTTTTGCAAAATGCATCATTTCGGCACTGCACTCCCTTCCCGAAGAATATTCATATCGAGGGACTGTCTTTACCGGTGAAGATCAGTTGACGAAATGGGTGGCCGAGCGCTACCAGAAGGGACGCGAAACCACGGATCGTCGATTTTTGCCACCTCCGAAACCAAGGAAGCATCCTGGCTAGGAATGTCAGTCGAGTGGGAAAGCAATTCAGTAAATGGGAAGCGCATCTCCATGTTTTCAGAGCACCCGAATGAGCAGGAAGTTCTCTTCCCTCCGGGTACCCGCTTCTTGGTAAATCACATTGAGGAGGTTGGGACGCATCCCCGCCTGAAGATTTATCAAAACCAGATCACGTAGGCATCCTGAATCGCCCTGGAGAAGGATTTACCAGAAGTACGGATGTGGGCGGTGTGGATGGTATTCGAGCGAACTGAACTTCGCAGCAACAGGCTGCTGAAGAATCATCTGCCACGCGAAACGGCAAACGGACGGCTCGACAAGGGGTTCTCAGCTCACAGGCCAAGCGCGCTGCTGACAGGCAATGCGCTTGCCTGTCAGTTGCGGTCACTTTGTTCCAGTCGCAGCGCTGCGCCATGACAGCAGCCGTACGTCCCTGGCGCAGGCAACGCGCACTAAGAGCGGCGAGGGCCACCGCCGTACAGATCTACGACCAAGTCACCAACGGCTGCCGGCGATCGCCCATAGGCTCCGTGAGAATCCCTCGCTAGCAGTACGCTGCCGCGCACTCCTCCCGCAGGCGGCGCTGGGCGCTCTATAAGCGCTGCTTCTGACCAGCAGCAGGCCAGCCGGTGCTGTGCGAGTTGCCTGGCTGCGCTGACTTTGCAAGTCACAACCGTCCAGCCTAAATGACGCCGCCGTCCAGTTTGGCTGATAGCTTCGTCCAGTTTATTTAGTGTCAGCGTCCACTTGCTTGGCTGTATGTACTTCGTGCCCGTACTGCTTCGCTTCGCCTTGGCCACTGACCATGAAACCATATCCGTACCAGTGCTTGTGATTTTGTGGCGAGGTGGCCGCTTCCAGTAATGCGGGAGACAGAAGCTTGCCCGTGCGCAGTGCTTCACTGAACTTGAGCATGTCGCCCACCGTGCTGTAGCCACCACCGGCTGCCGTTCCGCGCCATGGAAGCGATGCAGTTTCCACCTGCCAGGCACCACCTTGTTTGGCATATGCAAGGGCGCGGCTTGCGACTGATTTTGACTCCGGCTCTGACCCTGTCGATGTCATGCCGGCGATGCGGTAGATGTGCTGATCGACATAGTCGTAGTAGGACTGGCCGCTGACCGCTTCGATGATCGCGCCAAGCACGACGTAGCCATAGTTGGAATAGCCATCCTGACTGCCTGGCGCCTGCTCTGGCGGAGTGGCGCCGAACCGTTTGATGTAATCGGCATGCGTTTTCAAGGTCTGCGAATAGCTACTGAACTCGTCACCGAAGATCTCGCCGAGCCCACTGGTATGATTGAGCAGTTGCCGCAGCGTAATGGAACGGGCGATGGCTTGGTCGGGATAATCAGGCAGATAGTCGTTGATGGTGCCATCAAGCGACAGCTTGCCGGCATCCACCAACTGCAACACGGCCACGGCGGTGAACATTTTGTTCAACGATGCAAGTCTGAACTGTGTTTCCGGGGTAACTGCCAGCACGGCTGATCGATTTGCCAATCCGCCTTGCCATTGCAGGAGTACCTTGCCGTCCTTGGCCACCAATAGTGCGCCGGACAATGTGTCTGCGGCGACCAAAGCATCCAGCCGTTGCTTTGTCATTTTTGCAAGAGTGGGAATCTGCACACGTTTGGGCCGGAATTCGGGCGGCATTTCCACGCCTTCGATCTGGAAAACGTGCACATCCGAGGGGTCGGTCTGGTCCAGCTCAACGGTCACCAACAGCGCACGTTCGCTCGGCTGCACCTGTACGATCATTTCGACTTTCTTGGGGCTGCTTCATCTCACAGTCAGCACGTTGAAGTTGCCCATGGAGGCATGCAGGTCGGTATCGCGCTGCGCGTTGCGGTCGATCTTGTACGCGGCGATGACCTCCTGCAACTCTTGCTGATTGCCCCGGTTGAACGCAGATAGCCAGCGATTGAAGATTTGTTGGGGTGTCTCGATTGGCGAGGGCTGCATGCTCCAGCCCTCGGCAGTCCAGAGAAGAAAAACGGCGGCGAGCAGCTTGAAACGCGTCATCCAATCAGCCTGTCGTTGCAGCCATGTCGGCTCGCCGATCATCACAGGAAGTGGGGCTGAGTACAAAGCGACAGTGCTGATGACGCAAGTCCAGCAGTTTGTGTGAATGCTTTCGGGCGTCCAGGTGGCCGTGTCTATCTCACCGACGTCGCTTATTTCTGGCGGGACGTCACTGCTGCGTCATGCAGTGGAAAGCAGCAGTGCTAGCCAACGCAGACGATTGCAAGATTTACTTCCGCGCAGCAATGACGGAGGAGTGCTGCACTTTATCCAACCTCCACAAACGCCAACGCCCCGATCAAGTCGGGGCGTTGGTGCGATCTATCGCTAAAACTCGGTAGCGCCGTTTGCAAAGTAGTGGACTACGCAAAACAGCCAACCCTTGCTCCGGCCAACGGAGTTACTTGGTCGACTTGGACGCGTCACGCACCTTGTCGGCCACTTCGCCGGCCTTGCTCTGCACCTTGCCGATATTCTTTTCGGCGGCGCCTTCCAGCTCGGTGCTCTTGTCGCCGGTGACGCGGCCGATGGCTTCCTTGACCGAGCCCTTGACCTGCTTGGCGGTACCTTCGATACGGTTCTTATCCATGGGACGTTTCTCGTAGTTGGGGAACCGGCTTAGTCTGTGCGGGCCGGTGTGAGCATGGTGTCGGCCCGCGCGGTGCCCGCCCACATGCGGATGCACCAGGGCGGCTAGTGCATCCGGCCCAGCTTGTGCCGCTCAGGCCTTGCGCGCTGGCTTTTTGGCGCTGCGGCCGGCAAAGCCGCGCTCGCGTGCCCACACGATGGCTTCGCCGCGGCTGTGCACGTCGATCTTGGAATACAGCGCGGCCACGTGGTTGCGCACGGTATTGGGCGCAACGCTGAGTTGCTGTGCGATTTCCTTGTCGGCCAGGCCTTCGGCGAGCAAGCCCAACACGTCACGCTCGCGTCCGGTGAGTTCGGCGATGCCGCAGCTCTGCGCCTGGCTGGGGCGATTGGCGCGGCGCACATTGGCCAGCTTTTCCAACAGGGTCTGGCTGAACCAGGAGGCGTCCTGCATCACTTCTTCGATGGCGGCGACCAATTCCATCTCGGTACGTTTGCGGTCGGTGATGTCCATCAGCGACAACAGGTAACACGGCACGCCGTGGATGCTGACCGTTTCGGCAGAGATCAGGCAATCGAGCTGCTCGCCATCCTTGCGCGCGATGGCGTATTCCATATTGAGCATGCTGCCGCTTTGCTGCAGCGCGTGGCAGAACTGCTGATACGCCTGGCGAGTGGGAAACAGGCCGATCTCTTCGATGGGTTTGCCGATGATGTCTTCGCTGGCGTACTGGGTGGTCTGCGCCACCGCGTCGTTGATTTCCACTATCTGCAAGGTGTCGGCATTGCAGATCAGCGTCGGCACCGGAGTAATGCGGAAGGCCTTGGCGAAGCGTTCTTCGCTTTGCCGCAAGGCCACCTCGGCGCGACGCCGCGGCTCCAGGTCCATGAAGGTGAACAGCATGCAGGCTTCTTCGCCGATTTCGATCGGCTGGCCGGCCACCACCACCATCTTGGTGGTGCCGTCGGGCAGGCTGAGTTCGGCCTGCATCTGCGGGATGGTGGTGCCCTCGTTGAGGCGCTCCAGCGCCAGTTCGCGGCGGTCGGCCAGTTCCAGCACATCCACCTCGAACACGCTCTTGCCCACCACCGCTTCGCGCGTGTAGCCGGTCATTTCCACAAAGCCCTGATTGACCTTGATGTAGCGCTGATCGGCAAGCCGGCAGATCACCGCAGGCGCCGGGTTGGCATTGAAGGTGCGTTCGAAGCGTTGCTCGGCGCTGGCCCAGTCGCTGGCGTCGGCGACGATCAGCACCAGGCAATCCGGCGCGCCTTGTGCATCGGTCAGCACCAGGCTGCGCACGCGGTGCACCCATTGTTCGTCGGTGCCGGCGCGCACCACTTCCACCACCACATCGTTGAAGACTTCGCCGGCGATGACGCGGTCGATGGGGTAATTGCCGGCGCTCAGGCGATGGTTGTTGCGATAGCGCAGCTGGAAGCGCTCGCGGTATTCGCTCACCGTGGCGCCCAGGTCTTCCAGCACGCTTGCGCCATGCATGGCCAGCGCGGCCTCGTTGGCCCAGGTGATGGACTGATTCGGCTCGACCAGAATCACGCCTTCGCTCAGCCCGGTGATGATCTGCTGCAGCTGGCGGCGGTTGGTGGACTGCGGCGGGCTGCTGGGCGGCGCGGTTTCACTCGCTGACGACATGGGGTGACCTCGGGTAACAACGGCAATGGAAACCAAGGGTGGCGGCACACGGTAGCCGCTGCCTGACGCGAATGCACTAGCCGCACTGGTGCATTCGGCTCAGGCATGGGCGCGGCACGCCTTACACACTGAGCGCCCATTTCTACCGTTGTGAGGCATTCCCATGGCACAGGTCGTTCGCCAGTCCACTCTTGCCCCCAGGATGTCGTGGGGCGCCGTGCTCGCCGGCTGCACCTTCGCGCTGGTGACCTATCTGACGCTGAGCGTGTTGGGCACCGCGATCGGCGCTTCCACCATCGACCCGCTGCGTGAAGCCAACCCGGTCAGCGGGCTGGGCACCGGTGCGGGTATCTGGCTGGCGTTGAGCACGTTGATCTCGATCGGCGTAGGCGCGTTCGTCGCCGGCCGCCTGGCTACGGTACGCGGCGGGCTGCACGGTCTGTTGAGCTGGGCGGTCACTTCGCTGATCACCACCTGGTTGGTGGCGGCGCTGGCCAGCAACGCGGTAGGCGCGGTGTCGGGCGTGGTCGGCAAGGGCTTGTCGCTGACCGGCCAGGGCATCGCCGCTGCGGCGCCAGCGTTGGGCAATGGGGTGCAGGATGAATTGAAGAAGCAGGGCATCGCGCTGGATTGGGGTGACCTGCGCGGCCAGCTGGACACGGTACTGCGCCAGACCGGCAAGGCCGAACTCGATCCTGAGCGTCTGAAGGATCAGGCAGCGACCGCGGGCGAAGACGGCAAGGCCACCGCCACCGATGCGGCGCAGACCCCGCAGGCCGCTTCGGACGAACTGGCCGCGTGGTTCGACCGTGTGCGTGCGCAGGCCAAGCCGGCCATCGATGCGGCCGACCGCGATGCGTTGATCAACCTGATCGTGGCGCGCACCGGTAAATCGCGCGCAGAAGCCGAGCAGATTGCCGACAACTATGCGCAGAGCTACCAGAAGGCCGTGGCGCAGTACGAAGCGCTCAAGCGCACCGCCGAGCAGAAGGCGCGCGAGGCCGGCGATGTCGCCGCACGCGGTATCTCGCGCGCGGCCTGGAGCACCTTGGTGTTGCTGATCCTGGGCGCGGGCATTGCGTTTGCCGCCGGGCGTGCCGGTCGCCGTACCGATCCTGTTGTGATCGACCCGGTTGTGGGGGTGTGAGCTTTCTTGTCGAAGTGTCAGGTTGACGGTTGGGGAACCGTCGCCTGCTGCAAGGCGTCCTTGGTCCCAAGGTGCGCCGAGTTAGGAGTGACACTGAGCAAGCAAACGGGGTAACCCCTTCTCGGCGAAGGATGCCAAGACTCGCTCTCCACCGGGCCATCTAGGGATGGTCCGGTGTTTTTTTGCGTGGAGATATTGCGTGTTTGCCGCTGTGTCTTCTGGGCTTGGAAGTGGGTTGATTACTCGACTTTCTGTGTGCTATTTTTTGCGGTTTGCGTTGACACTAGGTCTGCCGGTTTTGTGCGAGTGCTTCGGTCTGCTGCGGGCGCTTGCACGCGTACCGGCGTGGGACACGCCGCAAGTACGTCCGTGTAGGCTCTTACGCGGCATCCATGCCGCGTAAGGTCCCACGCCGGTACGCGTGCAAGCACCTTCGGATGTTGTCGGTGGCTGATGGAAAAGCGACGGCATTGCTTGCCTATCAGCAGCCGCGAAAAGTGGGGGCGCGGTGTCGTATCCGGTGTTGGGACCATGTGGCGGCATGGATGCCACCACTGAGCCTCCACGGACGGATTCACGGCGTGTCCCGACACTGGATGCGGCACCGCGCACAAGCCGAGCCCCCACATGACGCCTGCCAGTTTTACGCGACTGCTTGGTTCACCGAGGGCGCTTGCATGGACGCGATGGATCCGCATGCACGCTGATAGTCCCTTCGCGATACCTGCGCAGGAGCGTGTATCGATCGCTGCGCTGTACGCGTGTTTCAGACGCGTTGCGTAACCCCTCACTCCACGCTGGACGCTACCAGCCGCTGCCACAGCGCGGCGTTGGCCTCGTTGTCCGGTTCCAACGTGGCCAGCACGCTCAGCGCGTGGTCTTGATGCTCGGCGCCGTGGCGGGCGAGCATGGCCAGCGCGGCGGCCAGCCGGCCGTAACGCAGCGCCATGCCGAGCGAGGTGGCCAGCAGGGTGGTGTCGTGTTCGGGGCGCTGCTCGTCCAGCGCGGTGCTCAGCGAGGCCGGCAGCTCCCAGGCGGTGGCGATGGTCTTGGCCACCGTGGCGGTGTGGCGTTCTACCAGGGCGGCGGCCACTTCCAGGCTGTAGGGCAGCGCCGGGCGTTCGGCGTAGGTGTCGCGCAACACACGCAGGATTACCACCGCGCCCAGGCCCTGCAGCAGGCCGGCCAGCTGCGCCGACAAGGTGTCGCCGCCGCGCTCGCGCATGTAGGCGGCCGCAGCGGTGGCGGTGCGCAGGGCGTAATCCCACACCGCCGCCGGCAGGCGCGAGTACAGGCCGCCATCCAGGCTCAGCACTGGCTGCATGACCGCAGCGGCAACGATCTGGCGCACACCCTCGGTACCGATATGCACCACCGCCCGTTCCAGGCTTTCCAGCGGGCCGCCTTGCGGGCGATACAGGGCGCTGTTGGCGATGCGCAACAGGTTGGCGGCCAGCGCCGGGTCCTGCGCGATGATCGCGGCGATGCCGCGGCCGGAGGCATCCGGGTCGTTGACCGCACGCATCAGCTGCGGCAACAGCTGCGGGCGGCGCGGCAACAGCTGCGGCCGCAGGTCCACGTGTTCGAGCGCGCTGGCCACCGCCGCCAGCACATCGGCCTGCGCGGGATCGACCGGCAGGCTGCCATCGGCCAGCGACGGGGTGGACATCACCGCGGCGTACATGCGCCGCAGCAACGGGCGCATCGGTGGCGGCCCGGACGGCAATGGCTGCGGTGCAGGAGCGGTGTGCGCCTGCGTGTGCGCTTGCGTCTGCTCGCGCACAGGCGCCAGCTCCGGCGTGACCGCTGGCGCGGCGTGCGGAGTGGGTGCGATAGCCGCGGCAGGCGCGGCAGCTGCGCTGATCGTTTGGGCACGATGGCGCAGCAGCAGCCAGGCAATGACACCGGCGAGTACCAAGCCGGCAAGGAGTCCGGCAGCAAGCAGCAACACAATCACGGGCGTCATGGGAATTTGTCTGAGTAGTGCTGCGACTATCCGCGAAGCCGGTCGCGGCGGCAACGTGGGCGCAAGGAGCTGCTGCAGTGCAGCGATGCATGGCGTGTCTTCAGATTGACCGCTGCGCTGCACGTCACGCTAACGCAGCGGGGACCACTATGCGTCACCAGCTGTGCAGCCCTAGAGCATCTAGGCAGCTTAAAGGGTGCAGGCATCCGCAGTTGGACCATCTTTCACGAAGACACCGCGCACTGCGCGGTGTCTTCGTTTGTGTGTGGTGATGGACACGCGCGCTGGTTAGCGGGCACCGTCATCGCGGCACAGCCGCGCTACAGCGTGCCCTGCTTCCACAGCCGCACGATTTCGGCCGGGGCATGTTCTTCGGGAATGCGCAACGGTTCGCTGGCACCGTCCCAGGCGATGCTGAAATAGCGTCGGTCGCCGCCACCGGCCTGCGGGCGCGGCAGTGCATGCACCAGGCATTGGTCCAGCAAGGTGCGCAGGTGCAGGCGCTGTGCATCGTCCAGTTCATCCATCACCAGTTGCCGCTCGCGGCGCATGGCCGGGAACGCGGCCACGCCGCCCTCGCGTGCAAGCCGCAGGGTCACGCCCAACTCTACCGGCGGCCGCTGTGGACTCACGCCAGCACGCCCACGTCGCGCCAGGCCTGTTGCACGGCGAGTGTCTCCACACTGGTGGCGCCGTAATCGGCGCTGGCGACAGTGACAGTGAGCGCGGCAAAGGTGGCGAAATCCGCACCCGCAGCTAACTCGCCACCGGTGAGCGTGCGGTACCAGATGCGGCCGGTTGTCTCCCACGCAGCGCCGCCGATCGCCACCGCAGCGCGATAGAACGCATGATTGGGAATGCCGGAGTTGTAATGCACGCCGCCATCGTCCTCCTGCGTGTTGACGTAGCCGGCCATGGTGGCCGGTTGCGGATCTTTGCCCAGTGCAGTGTCATCGTACGCGGTGCCGGGCGCCTGCATCGAGCGCAGGCCCACACCGTTGATGCCGGGCATCAATAAACCTGCGCCGATGATCCAGTCGGCCTCGCTTGCGCTCTGGCGCAATGTGTACTGCTTGATCAGCACTCCGAACACATCCGAGACCGATTCGTTCAATGCACCCGATTGCCCCTGATAAATCAGGTTGGCGCTGCGCTCGGTGACGCCGTGCGTGAGCTCATGGCCGACCACATCGATGGCGATGGTGAAGCGGTTGAAGACCTCGCCGTCGCCATCGCCGAACACCATCTGCTCGCCATCCCAAAACGCGTTGTCGTAGCCGCGCTCGTAATGCACGCTGCCGATCAACGGCATGCCCGCGCCATCGATCGAGTTGCGCCCGTACACCGTCTGGAAGAAATCATGCGTGGCACCGAGATAGTCATACGCCTCGGTCACTGCCACATCGTCGGTGGCTGCAGCGCCTTCGTCGCGCACCAGGGTGCCGGGTAATGCGGTGCCTTGTTGCGCATCGTAAATACGCCGCTGCACCGCTTGCGTGGCCGGTGCGGCATCCGCGACGAGCGCCTCTGCGCGTGCGAGCAGGCCCCGCGCACGCTGCTGCCGCAAGAACGCGGTGATGTGGCGGGACAGCTGCGCGCAATGGCGTGCATGCTCGGGCGCCGCCTGCGCCACATGGTCCAGCAAATACGGCGGCAGAATGCCGGCACGACGCGGGGCGACGGACGCAGACATAAGCGGTCTCCACAGTGGGATGCGCTCGCGACTATGCCCAGGCCTGGTTTAGGAAAACGTTAGGCCGGCCCGGATCACACGCCTGTGGCGTGTTGCGATAGGTCTGGCGTTCATTCCAGCTGCGCCAATGCCTGCTGGATCGGCGTCTGCCCATCGATGAAGCCGACAGTCTTGCCGATGGTGGCCGGTGTTGCCAATGCCGCCGCGATCACCTGCGCCACGTTGCCGCGCGAGACGCCACCGTCGGCATCGCCGCCCGGGTCGCGGGTGATGCGGCCCGTTGGCGCCTCCTGGGTCAGTCGTCCCGGCCCCAGCACGGTCCAGTCCAGCGTGGTATCGCGCAGATGTGCATCGGCGGCGGCCTTGGCCTGCGCGTAGGCGAAGAAGCCATCGTCCGGCCCGATGCCGTGTTCCAGGCCGGCACCGAGATAGGACACCATCACGTAACGGCGCACGCGCGCCTGTTCGGCGGCATGCATCGAACGGATTGCCGCATCGCGATCCACCGCATAGGTGCGCGCTGCATCGCCACCGCCGGCGCCGGCCGACCACACCACCGCATCGTGGGCGGAGAACGCAGCGGCAATCGCATCGGTATCGGCGTGTTCGATGTCGAACAGCAACGGCGTGGCGCCATCGGCAATCACATCGTCGGTGTGCTCGGGATTGCGGAACAACGCAGTCACTTGATGCCCACCGCGCACCAATAGCGGAGTAAGCAAACGCGCGACCTTGCCATGGCCGCCAATCAACACGATACGAGACATCCACCACTCCAACACGGCGCACCGCAAGGGCGCGGAATGCCACCATCCTCGCTAATGCGGTGCTAAGGCGGTGTTATCGCAGCGGCATACGCGCATCGATCTTTGGCATCCATCCAACTCGCGTTGCCTGCTGCGTGCAATGCATCGGCAGCCATCGAGACAGCGCTAAAAATGCACAAGGCGCAATGACCGCAGTGATCGCATCTGGGACACTATGCGGCCCCTGTGTGTGCGAAATGCCGATGACCACCTCCCCTGATTTGCGTCCACGCGTTGGATGTGGCGCCTTCATCCGCCGTGCCGATGGCCACTTGCTGCTGGTGCAACGCGGGCGTGCGCCGGAGCAAGGCCATTGGGGCTTGCCAGGTGGCAAAGTGGACTGGATGGAAACCGTCGAAAACGCCGTGGTGCGCGAAGTGCTGGAAGAAACCGGCCTGCATGTGCACCTGCAACGCGTGCTGTGCATCGTCAGCTACTTCGAGCCGGATCTGACGCCACCGGAGCATTGGGTCGCGCCGGTGTATCTGGCCGCCATCCAAGGCAGCGAACACGCCGTGCGGCGCGAGCCTGAGGCAATCCTCGCTATCGGTTGGTTCGCGCTGGACGCACTGCCATCGCCGCTGACCACCTCCACGGTGCAGGCATTGCAGCATCTGCACGCGCAAGGCCTGCCGGCCTCTACAGGCTGAGTGCGGCAGGTCATCGCACCTGTCTGGCGTTATCCTCGCCGGCTGACTGCCTGGGAGGGCAACGCATGGCACAACATTGCTGGACACGAACGGTTGTTTTGCTGCTGATCGGCAGCGTAGGCATTGCATACGCGGCAGCGGCAGAGACGGCACAACCCGCTGCTGCAACCGCACAGGACGGCATCCGGCATGTGAGTGCATTCGCGCTGCCGGTCTCTGAGTATCTGAGCCCGGAGGCACGTGCGCATGTGGCTGCAGAGGTCGCGCGCGTCGATCCGTTGGCCAAGGCCGACAACGCCACTCTGCTGACGCAATTGCCCAGCATCCGCGCCGACACCGAACGCTGGGCCAAAGGGGTGATCGCGCAGCTGCGCACGCGCTACGCGGTGGAGATCACGCCCGAGACCTGGAACGGCGTGCCGGTGTTGCGGGTGGAGCCACGCACGCGCACACCCGAACAGGCAAAGCGTTTGCTGATCGAGCTGCATGGCGGCGGATTCGTGATGGGTAGCGCTGCCTCGTTCGGCCTGATGGAAGCCATCCCGATCGCGGCGATGACCGGCATGAGCGTGGTTGCGGTGGACTACCGAATGGGTCCGGAGCATCGCTTCCCGGCAGCCAGCGAAGATGTGGCGACGGTGTATCGCGCCGCGCTCAAGAAGACCTACGCACCGGAGCGTATCGGCATCTTCGGCTGCTCGGCCGGCGGTGTGCTCACCGGCGAGTCGCTGGCATGGTTTGCCAAGGAGCGCCTGCCGATGCCGGCGGCGGCAGGCATGTTCTGCGCCGCTGGCGATGCGCGTTATCGCGGCGATTCGCGTGTGGTGGTCGCCGCGGTGAACGATGCCTTGCTGCCGGACAAGGCCGGGGCGCTGCCGATCATGGAAGACCTGTATTACGGCGAGAACGTGGACTTCCGCGACCCGCTGGTGTCGCCGGTGTTCTCCGATGCGGTGCTGCGCCAGTTTCCGCCGACCTTGTTTCTCACCGCCACGCGTGCGGCCGAGCTGAGCGCCACGGCCTATACGCATGCGCGGCTGGTGGATCTGGGTCGCGAATCGGACTTGCACGTCTGGGACGGGCTGGGCCACGGTTTCCACCTCACCGAGACACTGCCGGAAAGCCAGCAGGCGCTGCGGGTCACTGCACGCTTCTTCAGCAAGCATCTGGGCCTGCCACCACCGGCATTGGCCGCGCCACACTAACGCCACGCTGACATCGACTAGGCACCGCGCTTACATCTTCTCGCCTAGGTTGAGATGCACCGGTACTGCACTTGCAGTGCCGACATTGATCAGGAGAGTCGGATGAGTCTGCAAATTCCTCAGGGTGCACTGGTGGTTGTGGCCGATGGCGGCGAAGCACGTTGGTTCACCAACACCGGCAACGAAGCCAAGGTGGTGCTGCGTCAGCACGCGCGCACCGATGTGCAGAACGTCGATGACGACGGCCCGGCCGGCAAGGCGCCGCAGGATCTGAGCAACGCGGATCTGGACGAAATGACCTTCGCCAAGCAGTTGTCGCATGCCTTGAACGATGGCGCGCTGAAGCACGAATACACGCATCTGGTGCTGGTGGCCGACCCGACCACGTTGGGCCGCGTGCGCCCGTTGCTGCACAAGGAAACACAGCAGCGCCTGGTGGGCGATCTGGCCAAAGACCTCACCAATCTGCCGCTGGAAGACATCCAGCGCGCGCTGTCCTGATAGCGGAGCACGCGCGCGATGGGGTTTGTTCGCGAGTACGCCACGCACGCACCCGAGCGCAGCGAGGTGGATGCACATGCCGGGCTGCAGGTGCTGGAATTCGGCACCGATTGGTGCGGTCACTGCATGGCCGCCCAGCCGCTATTGCAAAAACTGCTGGGTGGTTTCGAGGCGGTGGATTACCGCAAGTTCGAAGATGGAAAAGGGCGGCCGCTTGGCCGCTCTTTTCGCGTGAAGTTATGGCCAACCATGATCCTGCTGCGCGATGGCGAAGAACTCGCGCGCGCAGTGCGCCCGCAGACGCGCGAGGATTTACTGCCGTTGTTGGCAGTGCTGGGTGAGCCTGCGATTCAGAGCGGCTGACAAAACTGCTGCGCTCACTGCAAGGTGGGCGCGGCTGTCGCTGTATGCGCTGAAACGCCTTGAAAACAGGGCGTTTTGGCAAAGCTCCGCCCTCGCGCCTGCAGCGATCTGCACGCTGTAGTAACATGTGCGGCTGATCAAGCCCCTGGGCACTTGCCCACCCCTTGGTCGTCTGTCCCGCAGCGTCGCTGAGTTTTCGCGGCCGTCCGGGAATGCCTCCGGTGTCATCCCCTGCATGTGCGTTTGCCATGCGCGCGCGATGTGCTGTGTCCTGTGCGTTGCCAGGGCGAGTGGGCAGCGATGGCCGCACATGGAGACCAAACATATGCACGACACGCGCGCGATTGCCTCGCACTTCGGTTGGTTCAAGCGCCGCCGCCAACTGCAACTGGACGAAGTCACCGTGGTCGACCGCCCGATGCTGCGCAAGGCCGTGGGTGCGGCCGCACTGGGCAATGCGATGGAGTGGTTCGACTTCGGCGTGTACGGCTATCTGGCGGTGACGCTGGGGCAGGTGTTCTTCCCCGCGAGCAATCCTACCGCGCAGTTGATTGCGACCTTTGCCACGTTCACCGTCGCGTTTTTGGTGCGGCCGATCGGCGGGCTGGTGTTCGGCCCGCTCGGCGACCGCTACGGGCGGCAGAAAGTGCTGGCGGCCACCATGATCCTGATGGCGCTGGGCACCTTCAGCATCGGCTTGATTCCGTCCCACGCGACCATCGGCGTGTGGGCGCCGGTGTTGCTGCTGTTGGCGCGGCTGCTGCAAGGTTTTTCCACCGGGGGCGAATACGGCGGGGCAGCGACCTTCATTGCCGAATATGCCACCGACCGCAATCGCGGCTTGATGGGCAGCTGGCTGGAATTCGGCACGCTGGGCGGTTACATCGCCGGTGCCGCCACGGTGACCGCATTGCACATGGCCTTGAACCAGGCGCAGATGCTCGATTGGGGCTGGCGCATCCCGTTTCTGGTCGCCGGCCCGTTGGGGTTGCTGGGCCTGTACATGCGCATGAAACTGGAAGAAACCCCGGCGTTTCGTGCCTATACCGCGCAATCGGAACAGCGCGAACGGCAAACCGCAGGGCAAGGCCTGCTCACGCTGCTGCGCCTGCATTGGCCGCAGTTGCTCAAGTGCGTTGGGCTGGTGCTGGTGTTCAACGTTACCGACTACATGTTGCTGACCTACATGCCCAGCTACCTCAGCGTCACCATGGGCTATGCCGAGAGCAAGGGACTGTTGCTGATTATTCTGGTGATGCTGGTGATGATGCCGCTCAACATCGTCGGCGGCCTGTTCAGCGACAAGCTGGGCCGCCGCCCGATGATCATCGGTGCCTGCATTGCCTTGTTCGTGTTGGCGATCCCGTGCCTGCTGCTGATCGGCAGCGGCCACGATGGGCTGATCTTCGCCGGGCTGATGCTGCTCGGCCTGGCGCTGGTGTGCTTCACCAGTTCGATGCCCTCCACGTTGCCGGCGCTGTTCTACACACCGGTGCGCTACAGCGCGCTGTCGATCGGCTTCAACGTCTCGGTGTCGTTGTTCGGCGGTACCACGCCATTGGTCACCGCCTGGCTAGTGGAGCGCACCGGCGACCCGCTGGTGCCGGCGTACTACCTGATGGGCGCGGCTGCGATCGGGTTGGTGACCATGTTGTTCGTACGCGAAACCGCCGGCTTGCCGTTGCGTGGCTCACCGCCGGCCGTGGCCACCGATGCCGAAGCACGCGCGCTGTTGCAGGCCGATAGCCCGGTGACGGTGGATGCACAGCTGCCACTGCGTCCCGTGCCCTCCATGGGCCAGCCGCGCACGGCGTAAGCGGGCTCGGCGCGGCGTGGATGCGCGTGATGCGCATTGGGCTCAGTGCACGTTGGGCGCAAGCATGTCGGCCGAGGGCATGCCTTCGCCGGTTTCCACATAGCGTTTGAGGCTGCTGCCCAGGAAGAAGCGCCAGCCGCGCGCGCATGCCTCCTTGCATGGCGATTCGCGATAACCGGACTGGACGAACTCCACCTGCGTGCCCTGGCTGGTGGAGTGCAGCTCGAAGCGCATCACGGTGCCTTTCCATGCATCCGAATCGAGCATGTTGGAGTCGTGGCAACGCCAGCACACCAGCCGATGGTCGGCGCCGTCGTCGATGCTCAACTCCACCCGCCAGCCCTGACGGCTCCAGTCCAGCCGCACCCGGTCGTTGACCAGGCTCACTTCGCGCGTCCACCAGCGGGCCAGCTGCATTGGCTCGGACAGCGCAGCGGAAACCACTTCCGGCGCGGCGGCAATGACGATGCTGTGGCGGATCTCACGATTCATCGGGTGGGCATTCGCAGCGTAGATCCCGATGATCGCGCATTTTGTAGGCCAATTGCAGGATTGTCTTGGCACTGCACAGTTCGCTCGTCTAACGCTCACATGGCGCTGGGTACCATCGGGGCGGACCCCTAACGACGAAGAACAGGCATGACGACGCTTCCGATACCAGTGATGGACGTTGCCGCGCAACGCGATCTGGCCACGGCGCACGCGCTGTTGGAAAACCCCGGTGTGGCAGCGCAACTTGCCAACGCGCTGGGCGCGCCGATCGAAAGTCTGATCACCAAGCGGCTACCGAAAATGCTGACCCGCAGCATCGATGGGGTCACTCGCCGCGCATTGCAGGTGGCAATGAAATCGGCATTGCTCAGCTTGCGCGGCCAGGCCGATACGCAGCGACCCGCCTCCACCGCGCGGCACACCATGGTGGTGGCTGTCGCGGGCGGTGCAGGCGGATTTTTCGGATTGCCCGGGCTGCTGGTGGAGCTGCCGGTCACCACCACGGTGATGCTGCGCTCCATCGCCGATATTGCACGCTCGGAAGGCGAATCGCTGCACGATCCGGAAACGGCGCTGGCCTGTCTGGAAGTGCTGGCGCATGGCGGGCGCAGCGTCAGCGACGATGGTGCCGAATCCGGCTATTTCGCCGTGCGCGCGGCGATGGCGCAGCAACTCAGCGCCGCCGCGCATTACGTGGCCGCACATGGGTTCGCCAGCAAGGGTGCGCCCGCACTGGTGTCGTTGGTCTCGCGCGTTGCGGCCAAGTTCTCGGTCAACGTGGGCGAAAAACTCGCCGTGCAGGCGGTGCCGCTGGTAGGTGCCGTAAGTGGCGCAACGCTCAATACCGTGTTCATGCGCCACTTCCAGGCGATGGCACGCGGGCATTTCATCGTGCGTCGATTGGAGCGGCGCTTTGGAGAAGAGGCCGTGCGGCGTGCGTATGACGCATTGCCTGCACCGCGTTGAGATTCAGATAGCACCTCATAGGACGCTCGCGCGGCATGTACTGCTCTCACCTGCGCACCGACCATTTCGACTGGTCCTTGCCCGCCCACCGTCGCGGGACCTTACGCGGCATGGATGCCGCGTAAGAGCTTACAGGGACGTACTTGCAGCGTGTCCTGCGATGGTGGGCGGGCAAGGGCCCTGCAACCAGGCCGCAGATCAGCCACTCTACGACTGATCTATCAGCACTGCCCAATCACACCAAGACAACTGAGATTTCGAGTCGTAGCGTGGTTTGATGCAGTTAAAAGCTTAGTGAGTCGAGGGCGCGATGCGCTCACCGCTTGCGGGACACGCCGCAAGTACGTCCCTGTAGGCTCGGTGGCGGCATCCATGCCGCCACACGGTCCCGCAACCGGTGAGCGCATCGCACCTGCTCATTTGGCTGTGTGCTGATGGGAACTACAAAGCCGACTGCGCTCACTTACTTTTTGGACGTAGTAGTTCACTGACCTCCAAGTCTTGTGTTGCTCCGTCGGTCATTCCCGCTGATCTGCGCGTTGATCGCTTGCCAGCAGAGCTTTGGATGCACGATGCCACTGCGACACGTCACAATCACTTTCGCCTATGTCGGACCTCGTCCATGAGCAAACCTTTTTCGCCAGCGTCCGCGCGCAATCGTGACCCGATTCTTGCGGTATTGCAGCGGCACTTTGCCGACCGTCGTCATGTGTTGGAGATCGGTGCAGGCACCGGGCAGCACGCGGTGCATTTTGCGGCGGCGATGCCGTGGCTGCGTTGGCAGGCGAGCGATCATCCCGATCATTTGCCGGGCATGACGCAGTGGCTGGACGAGGCTGCATTGCCAAATACGCCGCCACCGATTCCGTTGCAGGCGGTGCTGACGCCGACGCCTGGTCTGGCACCGGCACCGCCGTTGCCGCCGGTGCAGGCAGGCGAGCCTGCCGGCTATGACGCTGTATATAGCGCCAATACCTTGCATATCATGGGCTGGCCGCAAGTGCAGGCGTTGTTCGCGGGATTGCCCACAGTGATGGCGCCGCAGGCGGTACTAGTGATCTACGGGCCGTTTAATCGTGATGGACAATTCACCAGCGACAGCAATCGCGCATTCGATGCGATGTTGCGCGAGCGCGATGCGGCCTCGGGGATCCGCGATGCAGAGGCGGTGGATGCGCTGGCGGCTTCGGTTGGATTGCAATTGATCGACGATGTGGCATTGCCGGCAAATAATGTATGTCGGGTGTGGCGGCGAGCGTAAGTCGGTTGCTTTTTTGAAAAGCATGCACACCGACATTCCCGACTGGTCCTTGCCCGCGCACCGTCGCGGGACCTTACGCGGCATGGATGCCGCGTAAGAGCTTACAAGGACGTACTTGCAGCGTGTCCCGCGATGGTGGGCGGGCAAGGACCCTGCAGCCAGGCCGCAGATCAGCCGCTCTACACCTGATCCATCCGCTTGGTACAACCACGACAGGGCACTCAAAATTTCGAGTCGTGAAAGCGGCATCGCACCCATATGCTGATGGGGGTTGACGCGGCAGCAACTCAGCGCCTGCGTCGTTCCAGCCACCACAACGCCGTGGCTAGCGTGAGCCAGGCCAGTAGCCACGGCCAGCGGGTGCCGGGTTGGGCTATTGGCGTGCTGAGGGTCGCGTTTGTGTTGGTTGCTGTGGCGGCCATCGCAAGGGTGGCGTCGCGGGTTTGTTGGGTATGCACGGTGGGTGCGTCGGCGGGCGCGCGGACGTAAAGCCAGCGTTGGTCTTTGCCGGTTTGCAGGCGATGCCAGCCTGCGCTTGTGGGCCAGTAGGCGGCGCAGGTTTGGGCGCTGCTGGTGGGGTCGATCAGCAACGGTTGGGCTGGACCGGTGGGGCCGGTGACATGCGCGTCTGCAGCGATACCGCACAGTGACATGCGCTGTTGCGACCAGCCTTCTTGCACCGGGGCGGGTGCGGTGTCGCCCGCGCGGGCGACGGCGCCGAACAGCTGCGCCCACAGCGCGGCATGCAGGTCGCTGCGGCCGGCCAATACCAACGCGAAGCTGTCTTCGATCAGGGCGATGCCGATGCGGCCGCGGCCTTGTGCGTGCCACCAGCCCAGCGCGCTGCCGTCGTCTGCGCGTGCTGCAATCACTGCCTCGGCATCTTGCGGTTGCAGATCGCGGCGTTGCAGCGGTGGAAGTGCGGGAGTGTCGGCAGGGGCTGCAGCTGGATCGATGGACGGTGCGGCCGATGACAGCGATCGCGGGGCGGCGATTGCAGTGCTGGTCGTTCCGCCGGTTGTCGCAAAGCCGAGCGCGTTGAGTGCTGCGCGGGTGCCGGCATCCAGTGGTCCGTCGGTGCGTACCAGCACGCCCAGGCCGCGGTCGATCGCGGCACGCACGCTCTGGCGTTGCGTGCTGCCCAGCGTGACCAGGCGGCGTTGGTCGATGACCAGCAGGTCGAGTGTGTCCAGGCTGGTGGCGTCCAGTGCGGCGCTCTCGCCCAGTTGCACGCCGGGGCCGACCGCGATCTGGCTGCGCACGTCCAGCCCGGCATCGCTGGCCCAGCGGCGCAGGTATTTCAGTTCCGGCTGCGGTGCGCCGGCCAGCAACAGCACACGCGCGGGCGGCACTACGGTGATCAGCACCGGCACCTGTACGCGGCTGCGTTCGGCGCCTGCGGCATCGCGCAGGCGCAGCGCGAACACCACCTGCCCGGGTGCGCGCGCCAGGCCACGCAGATGCACCTGACCGGTTACGTTGGCTACGGCGGTGTCGACCACCTGGCCGGCGGGGTCGAGTAGCTCCACCCGTGCTGCCGGCAGGCCCTGGACGCGGGCGCTGATGGCGAAGGTTTCGCCGGGGGCGACCGGTGGCGGTGTCGAGACGGCGACCAAACCTTGCGGTGCCGGGTTCAGCGCCAGTCGCAGCGGTACGCCAAGTGCATCGCGGTCGCGTGCCGGCAGGCCGGTGCCATGCACGACCACTGCGGTGGTGCCGGGTGCGCGGCGCAGGGCGGTGGCCAGATCCGGTACGCGTGCCACGCCTGCCAGCGCAGGCGCTTCGGGCAAGGCGACCCACTGCGCCGCATTCGGGCCGACCTGTGCTGCCGTGGTGCCCGCGGTGGCGACGTGCAGCTCGCTCGTGCTGCCAGCGCGCGGGGGCGGCAGCAGCACCGGGTAGAGCAGGCCGGCGAGCAGCGGTTGGGCGGCAAGCAACAGCCACAGCCTGGCGCGCGAATGTGGTTGCCGAGCGTGTGCGCGTGACAGCCGGAACCAGCCGACGACGACCACCAGAAAGAGTGCCGAACCGACCAGCCAGGGCAGTGACAGCGTCATGGCTGCGGCTCCCGGCGCAGTGCATCCAGATAGCGTTGGCCGCGCGCGTCCGGTGTGGCGCGTCGGTGGACGGGCGCGGGCGGGGCGATGAGGGTGCGCCAGACCTGGGTACGCAGTTGGGCGCGGCAGCTGGCGCAGTCCGGTTCGGCGCGCAGGGTTTCCACTGCGGCGGCCAGGCTCAGCGGGTCGTGCAGTCGGTCTTGCTGGCGCTGCAGCCACTGCGCGTAGCGAGCCAGGGTGGCGTCCGCTACCGGCGCCTGTTCGCCCAGCGCGTCCCACAACTGCAGGGCGGACGGGTCGGGATCCGGGCGGGTGTCCAGCCCGGCGGCACGGTCGCCCAGGCCGGCGCGGTCGCCGCTCAGGCGTCGGCTGGGGTCGATCGGAGGTAGCTGGGTGCCGACCCGCGCCAGGTAGATGCGTTCGGCCTGCTGCACCTGCTTGATGAAGCCCAGCGCCTTGTTGGCATAAGGCAGCGCACGCTCGGGGTGGCCCTGGCGCAGCGCGCCCTCGGACTGCCACATCTGATCCAGCGCGGCGCGCAGCAGGGCGCGCGTTTGCGGGTCGAGCAGGGTGGCGGCTTCGGCGTGGTCGTGGGTATGCCCGAACTCGGAGAGCACATCCTGCGCCTGGCCGAAGCTGCTGCGCTCGGGCCGGCCGTTGTTGTTGCCGTGGTCATGGTCGTGATCATCCAGCGCGGCGGCGCCGGGTTCGGATGCGGCGTCATGCTTGTGGTCGTCGTGCCCGTGTTCGTCCTGGGCGGGCGCCTGCGCCGCTGCCGCAGGCGTTGCCGGCGCATCCGCAGTGGGCATGTCGGCGGTGGGCAGATCGTCGGCCGGTGCGTCGCTGGTGGGCGGGGCGTCGGCGGTCGGCGGGCCCTTGGGTGCGCCTTCGCTCTCTTCGCCGAGGAACTGGCCGTAGCGCAGTCGCAACAGGCGCTGGTCCACGCCGATGGCGTCGGACCGCTTGAGATAGGCATCCGGGTCCAGGCGCGGCTTTTCCTTCAGCAGCGCCTCGGCGTCGATGATGATCTGGCGCTGGCTGCGGAAGTAAGCCGGCAAGGTTTGTTTGACGCTGGCCTCCAGGCCGGCGGCCATGGTCTGTTCGGGCGGCGGCCAGCGCAGGATCACGCTGGCGCTGCGGCCTTCCTGCGGCCCGGGTTGGCGGGTGTCGTGGACGATCAATTGGGCGATCAGGTCGTCGCCGGCCGCCATGCCCAGGGCCTGCGGCTGCAGCGTGGTGGAAAAGCTGCGTTGCCTGGCCGGGCCGCTGCCGGTGAGGGTGCGGCGCTGGGTCTTGAAGGTGATGTTCTCGCCGCTGCCCTGGGCCAGGGTCAGGCGCAGCTCGGCGGTGGCGGCCACCGCGTAGTCGTCGCTGGCTTCGAAGCGCAGCGTCCAGCCGGCATTGGTGGGCGTCCACAGCACCAGGCTTTGTTCGGGCGCCAATACGCGCACCTGCGGCGGGCGATCCGGCAGCACGTCGAGCCGATGCAGCTGGCGGTCTGCCGGCGCACCGTCGATGAGGATGCGATACAGGCTGGCGCGCTCGGCGATCCACTGGCCTTGCCACTGATCGCTGCTGCCTTGCCGGGCCAGCGCGATGAGGCGGCCGTCGGTGAGCCGCAGCGCCACGCTGCGCGGGGCGGGGCTGACCTGCAGCTGCCACTCCAGCTGGGTGCCGGTTGGCACGCGCGCATCCAGGCCGGGCAGGCGTGTGGACGGCAGGCCGGTGTAAGCGGGCGGGGTACTGTGTAGCCGGGAATGACGCAGTGTGGGAGCGCCGTTGCCGGCACGGGCGGCGGCGACGCGGTCGTTGCTCGGCGCGGGCTGGGTGGCGCGGTGTGGCCAAAGCAGTAGCGCGACGCAGGCCAGCAGGCCGAGCAGGCTCCATGGCCAGGCACGCTGCCACGGCCAGGCTGGGCGGAGATCGCGCGGGGTGTTGCGCAGGCGCTGTTCCAGGCGCTGCCGTTGCAGGGCCTGCAAGGGGCCGAGCTGCGCGGTCGAGGCGAACAGCAGGTCGCTGCTGTCTTCCAGATCTGCTTCGCGATCCAGCCGGCGGATCAGCCAGGTCTGGTCCAGCCGGCGTGCCGCCAGCACCGCCACGCCGGCCATTGCCAACACACCGGCAATGAGCAACGGCACGATCGCCACATGCGCGCCGGTGCGCCAGGCCAGCAGCGCCGGGAGGACAGCCAGCGGTAGCCCGAACAGCAGCACGCCTGCGGCCTGCCGCCTTCGCGCGGCCTGCCATGCGTGGTGCGGCGCCGGCGTGCTCATGCCGCGTTGCTCCGGCGTGGCGATGTGGCCAGCCAGCGTTCGGCCGCGAACAGCAGCAGCACCAAGCCGATCAGCAATGGCGCCAGCGACCACGGTGCGGTGGTCAGGCGAATGGCCGCAGGGCCGCGCTGTGGTTGCTGGGTCTGTGCCAGCGCGCGCTGTGGTGCGGGTGGCGGTTGCAGGGCATCGTGCAGGCGGGTGGGGAAATCGGCGTCCAGCAAGGCGGGCAGGTGCTGCGGCTGCAGCGGCACGGACCAGCGCAACAGGCGCCCGCGCCCGAATGCGATGGCGTCGATCAGCGGCACGCCGTGCGTGTCTTGCAGCACTGCCTGCCGCGGGCCGGCGAGTGCGGGCGGGGCCGGCGTTTGCGCAGCGATCAGCAGTTGCCCTCCGGCCGCGACCCAGGCGATGACCGGCGCAGGTGGTGCGCTGTGCGATAGCCAGACCACCACCGTGCCGGGTGCCCAGCGAGCTGGCACTGCGGCGTCGGGGGCGCTGACTGGCAACGCGCCGGGCACTGCCCACGCAGCGTGTACGGCGCGCAGATAGCGCAGCGCCGGCTCGGCGGGGTCATCGGTGATCGCCTGCAGCCGCAGCGGCGCGATGGCTGCGGCAGTGGCGAGCGGCGATTGGCCTGGTAGCACCTGCCATTGCACGTTGCGCGACAGCTGCAGGCGCTGTGCATCCAGCGGCCCCCAGTGGCTTGGCACGATTACGCTGAGTGCGGTGTCCGCCGGCAGGCTGGCATCGAGTTCGCGCAGCAGGCTGCCGACCGGCTGCGCGGTGCCGGCGGTCGCGGTGTATGGGTTGGTCGCATCGGCATCGATCGGCGGGAAGCCCGGCGCCAGCCACACCCACTGCGCGTTCGCTGCGTGGCTGAGCGCGCGCGCCGCGGCCACATCCACGCCAGGACTCACCGCAATCCGCGGGCGCACATCCTGATGGTCGCGCAAGGCCGGCTCGGCCAGCAGCAGCGCCAACGCGGCGAGCAACAGCAGGCGTACCAGCAGCAGCGGCCATTCGTCGAAGCGCACACGATGCCGTGGGCGCGGCAGCGCACGCAGCCAGCGCAGTGCGGCGAAGTCGGTGGGCCGGTGTTCGCTGCGGCGTGCCAGGTGGATCAGCAGCGGCAGCAGCAGTGCGGCCAACGCGGCCAGGCCGGCGGGAAAGAGCAGGAGCAGGTTCACGGCTGCGCCACCCCAGCGGCGTGCGCGATGAGGTGCAATGACGGTACCTCGCCGAGACGGGAGTATTGGCTCATCGCCGCGCACCCTGCCCGAACAACGCGCGCAACGCCGCGTCGGGTGGTGCATCCAGATAATGCAGCGCATGCGCAATGCCGGCGGCCTGCCAGCGGGCCTGCCGCGCGCGCTGTGCATCGCCGAAGCGTTGCAGATACGCATCGCGCATCGCGGCGCCATCGCCGAGCAATTCTTCGCCGGTTTCCGGATCGCGGAAGCGGTGCCCGCCGCTGAAAGTGAAATCGCGTTCGTCGCAGGTCAGCACTTGCAGCTGGATCACTTCGCGGCGTGCGGCGGCAAGTTTTTCCAGCGCGCCGACCAATTCTTCGTCGAAGCCATCGCCGATCGACAGCACCAGCGCATGTGCGGCGATGCGTTCCCACAGCGGGCGTAGCGCATCCATGCCGGGCCAGCGTCCACCGGCGCGCAGACGCTGCAAGGCCAGCCAGAGCCGGTCGCGTTGACGTGGACCGCCGCCTGCCGGCACTGCCACCAGGCCATCGCCATGCACGGCGAATAGCCCGACTTGATCGCCCTGGCGCAGCGCCACTTCGGCAGCGCACGCGGCCAAGGTCGCCATCGCCTGCAAGCGCGTGTAGGCAGGGCGCGCCTGATCGGCCTGGCCTGCGGAGGCGGTGGCATCGAGCAACAGCCACAGCGTGAGCGGGCTTTCGCGCTCGGCTTCGCGCACGAAGAAGCGGTCCGAGCGTGCGTAGAGTTTCCAGTCGATCTGGCGCAACGCATCGCCGGGTTCCTAAGCGCGGTATTGCGAAAATTCCAGCCCGGCACCACGGTTGCGGCTGGCGTGCTGGCCGATGCCGTGCGCGCCCTGCGCGTGGCGCGCATGCAGCTGCAAACCGCGCAAGCGGCTGCGCAGCTCGGCAGGAATCAACGCCGGCAGGTCCACGCTCACGCTACTGCGCGCCTCACGCCGGGAACGGCACGGCGCGCAACAGCGCTGCGACCACATCGTCGGCGCTGCGTTGTTCGGCCTCGGCCGCAAACGACAGCAGCAGGCGGTGGCGCATCACTGGCGCTGCGAGCGCAATGACATCGTCGCGGGTGGCGGCAAAGCGGCCGTGCAGCAATGCGCGTGCCTTGGACGCGAGCACCAGCGATTGCCCGGCGCGCGGGCCGGCGCCCCATCGGATCCATTGACGCACCTCGTCGCTGGCCTGCGGGCCGGGCCGGCTGGCGCGCACCAGGCGATTGATCCAGGTCAGCAGATCCGCGCCGACATGCACCTGCCGCACCTGTTGCTGCAGCGCCAACACGCTGTCCGCGTCCATCACCACCGGCACCTGCGCAGTTGCGGTGCCGGTGGTCTGGGTGAGGATGTCGCGCTCTTCCTGCTCGCTGGGGTAATCGACGCGCACATGCAGCAGGAAGCGGTCCAGCTGCGCTTCCGGCAGCGGATAGGTGCCGGCCTGTTCGATCGGGTTCTGTGTGGCCAGCACGAAGAACGGCGCCGGCAGCGCATAGGTGGTGCCGGCGTAACTCACCGTGCGCTCGCTCATCGCTTCCAGCAACGCAGCCTGGGTCTTGGGCGGGGTGCGATTGAGTTCGTCGGCCAGCAGCAGATTGGTGAAGATCGGCCCCTGCTGGAAACGGAACTGCCGATGCCCGGTGCCGTGATCTTCTTCCAGCAGCTCGGTGCCGAGAATGTCGCTTGGCATCAGATCGGGAGTGAACTGCACGCGGCGGAACTGCAGCTCCAGCGCTTGCCCGAGCGAGCGCACCAGTAGCGTCTTGCCCAGGCCGGGCGCGCCTTCCAGCAGGCAGTGGCCGCCGGCCAGCAGGCCGATCAGCAGTTGCTCCACCACCGCGTCCTGGCCCACCACCGCCTGGGCCAGGGCCGCGCGCAACGCGCCGAGTTGGGAGAGCTGGTTGGCGAGAATGTCGTCGTTGGGGGAAGTCATGGGGAAAGTCTCGTTATGTGACTGCTGGCGTAGGAGCGCGCTTGCGCGCGAGGCTTCACCGGGAAATCTTCATCGCGCGCCAGCGCGCTCCTACACGGCGGTCAATTGGTCAGCGCATACATCACGATGTTGACGCCGAACCTGGTGTTGTCTTCCGCCAGAAACCGCTTGTTGCGCCAGTCGTAATCCCATTCGCAGCCGTAATCCTTGTTGCTGTACAACACGCCGAGCCGGCCATCGATGCTGATGCCCTTGAGATAATCGTGCACCAGATCGTCGCCCCAGCCATTGAGTTCGAAACTGGTAGCCGGTGGGCCATCGGGAAACTTGAAAAACGCGTTGTAGAGGCGATGACTCTTGGGCAACTTCTGCAGCGCGGTCTTGCCGAAGATGGAAACCATCTGCGCTTCGAACGAGGTGGCGAACAGGCCATCGATATCGTGATTGCAATCGTCCACGAACACGAAACCGCCATTGCGCACATAGCGCTCGAAGTTGCGCCGCTCGGCCGGATTGAACTCCACCAGCTTGTGCCCGGCCAGATAGCAGAACGGCGCCTGCAACATGCGCGGATCGGCCAGGTCCAGCACGTGTTCCTGCGGGTCCACGCGTAGCTGGGTGTAGTCGATCAGCGAGGTGATCAGGTTGGACGGCATGCGCGCATCCACATCCCAATCGCCGGAGTCGTAACGCAGCCGGGTGAACCAGAAATCGTAGTTGCCGGCCGCGCGTGCACGCAGCGGTAGCACCAGCGTGGCGGCGCTACCGAGCAGCAAGCCTAGGAAGTGGCGCCGCGAAGTGGGAGCCGGGAGACCGGGAACGGGAGCCGCACGCAAGCGCCTGCGAGGTATCAGTCTGCAAAGAGCAGCTTCTGCTCTCCGATTCCCGAATCCCCACTCCCGAATCCCGGCTCCGACTCACACCGCATCCGACAACGAAGTAAACGTAAAGTCGCGCAGCCGCATCGGCGGGATCATCATCACGAAGTTGGATTCGTCACCGGCCACCCGCACCGGCTTGCCCAACTCGTCGATGTTGTTGAGCATGATCACCGGCGATTCGTTGAAGCGGAAATTCTTCACCGGGTACTTGATCTGCCCGTTCTCGATGTAGAAGGTGCCGTCGCGGGTCAGGCCGGTGAGCAGCACGGTCTGCGGGTCGACCATGCGGATGTACCAGGTGCGCGTGACCAGGATGCCCTTCTCGGTGCCGCGCACCAGCTCGGCGATGTTCTTGTCGCCGCCGGCCATCAGCAGATTGCCCGGCTCGCCGATCGCACGCTTGCCGTTCTTCTGCGCCCAGTAGCGCGAATACTGCAGGTTGGCGATCTTGCCGTTTTCCACGATCGACATCTTCTCGCGCGGCAGGCCCTCTTCGTCCCACGGCAACACTGCCGCACGCGCATCCCACGGGTCGGCGGTGATGTTCACGCGCGGGTCGTAGACCTGTTCGCCGAGCTTGTTGCCGCCGCCCTTCTTGGACAGAAAGCTGCGGCCTTCATCGGCGCGGCGCGCGTCGAAGAAATTCATCATGAACGAGATCAGCCCCGCAGCGGCGGCCGGCTCCAGAATCACCGTGTATTTGCCCGGTTCCAGTGCCTTGGCTTCGGCCGAATCGCTGGCCTTGCGCATGGCGATGCGGATGTCCTGCTCGGCCTTGAAGTCGGCAGCATCTTTCAAGTTGCGCCCCACCCAGCCCGAGCCGCGGCCGTCTTCGGTGCGCACGGTGCAGGTGTAGTCGAAACGCGCGCCACGTTGATAGCCGAAGTTGCCCTTGCTGTTGGCGAATGCGGTGAAGCTCTGGCCATCCTCGAGAAAGCCGGCAGCGATCAGGCCTTTGCCTTTGCACGGCGCGATCGAATCGGCGGCCACCTGCGCACGAAACGCCGGGTCGATGGCGGCGGTGGATTCGCTGAAGGTCGGGCTGGCCGTATAGGTCTGCTTCTCGACCGCCGGCATGAACTCCGGGTTTTCCGGCGCCAGCCGCGCCAGATCTTCCGCGCGCCGTACTACGCGCTCCAGCGAGGCGTCGTCGAACTCGTTGATGGTGGCCACGCCCACGCGCTTGCCGAACGCCACCTGCACCTGCAGATCGGTGTTGTCGACAATGCCGCTGGTGGACACGTTGTTGAGCGCAAAACGGATGTTGCCGTCGATCGAGCCGGTGAGCTGTGCGGTGCACTCATCGGCCTTGGACAGTTTGATGACCTTGTCCAGAATGGCATTGGCCTGCGCTTCGGTAAGGATGCTCATGTGGGTTTCTCCTGTTAGCCGAGCGAGCGGGCGGTGCTGATGACGTTGATGCCATCGAAGCGAGCGGTGGACGAACCATGCGAGACCGCCGACACCTGCGCCGGCTGGCCCTTGCCATCGAAGAACGAGCCGCCCAGGCGGTAGTCGCGTTGATCGGCGACCGCGCTGCAGGCGTTCCAGAATTCCGGCGTGCGGATCTGGTAAGCCACGTCCTCGAGCATGCGGGTGATCGCACCGTTCTTGATTTCATAGAACAGCTGGCCACCGAACTGCGCGTTGTAGCGCTGCTGGTCGATGGAGAACGAGCCGTCGCCGATGATGTAGATGCCGTTTTCCACGTTCTTGATCAAATCGCTCACGCTCAACGGCGTCTTGCCGGCGGCCAGCGAGACGTTGGCCATGCGCTGGAACTGCACGCTCGACCACGAGTCGGCGTAGCAGCAGCCATCGGAGGCGGTCTTGCCGAGGATATGCGCCTGATCGCGAATGGCCTGGTAGTCCACCAGCTTGCCGTCGCGGATCAGATCCCATTGTTTGGTCTTGACGCCTTCATCGTCGTACCCCACCGCGCCCAGGCTGCCGGGCTGAATCTTGTCGGCCAGGATATGCACCTTGTCGCTGCCGTACTGGAACCCGGCCTTGAGCTTGTCGAGCGTGGCGAAACTGGTACCGGCGTAGTTGGCTTCGTAGCCGAGCACGCGGTCCAGTTCCAGCGGGTGGCCGACCGATTCGTGGATGGTGAGCCAGGTGTGCGAGGGGTCCAGCACCAGGTCGTACTTGCCCGGTTTCACAGACGGCGCCTTGAGCTTTTCCTGCGCCTGCTTGGCCGCCGCAATGGCGTCTTCCTTCATGTCGTAGGACAGGCCGTAATTGACCACGCCGTTGGGCGAGACGAACTTGCCCGAGGCCGCGCCATCCAGATATTCATAGCCCAGGCCCATCGGTGCGGAGAGTCCGTCGCGGGTGCGGAACTTGCCGCTGGCCTTGTCGATGGCAGTCACGCTCATCGGCGCCCAGATGCGGTGCACGTCCTGATCGATGTAGGAACCATCGGTGCTGGCGAAGTACTTCTGCTCGTTGACCACGAACAGCATCGAGTTGACGAAGTTGGCGCCGGCCGCAGTGGCGGCGGCATTGACGCCGAGCAGCAGGTCCACCTTGTCCTTGATCGGCACTTCCATCGCGTTCTTTTTGATCGGCGTCTTCCAGCTCACCTCGCCCACGCCGGGCGTGGGCGCCAGCTGCACGGGGGTGCCCTGCACCTTGGCATTGGCCTTGGCGATCGCGGCGGCCTGCGCGGCTGCCTTGGCCACGCCTTGTTCGGTGAGTTCGTTGGTGGCGGCAAACCCCCAGGCACCGGCCACCAGGACGCGGATGCCCACACCGATGGACTCGGTGTTGACCACGTTCTGCACCTTGTCCTCCCGGGTGATGACGAACTGGCGCAGATAGCGGCCGATACGCACATCGCAATAGCTCGCGCCGGCCTGACGTGCGGCGTTGAGGCCGGCATCGGTCAGGCGCTTCTTGCGGCCGACATCCAATTGCGTCAACAACTGCTCGGCGGCGATGGCCTTGCCGAAGTAGGCGGGCACAATCAGCCCACCCATGGTCAGCCCGGTCAGGGCCAGGAAATCACGTCGCTGCACGGGCAACTCCCCAATAGTCCCGCGCGGCGCGCGGGTGATCTGGTGACGCGCAGATGGTTATCTGTGCGGTATCGCCGATTCTTGCCGGGTGATGAATGCTGCGTCAAATGACTTTCGGCAGGGGTGTGGGTAAATGCTGTGCCCGCATAGATTGAGTGGCACAACATGCATGCAGGTGTGGCGAGCGCGGCCGACAGCGTGCGATGGATGCATTTGCGCGGGAGCACGTAGCGGATGCCATGCATGCTTGCCTTATCGACGATTATGCGATGCGCTATCAGCACACATCACGCCATCATGCGCAGTATTTGCTTCACAGGTTCAGAGCGGCTGACAAACTAAGGAGGTGATCTGCGCGCTGGCTGCAGGGCCCTTGCCCGCCTACCATCGCGGGACATGCCGCAAGTACGTCCGTGTAGGCTCTTACGCGGCATCCATGCCGCGTAAGGTCCCGCGACGGTAGGCGGGCAAGGACCAGTCGAGATGGTCGGCGTGCGTGGTTGCAAGCGAGGCGTGACGGGTGCTGTTTGAATAACGCCGCGTCGGATCATCTTCGCTACGCAAGCCGATCAACCTGCAGGCTTTAAAAAGCTACCGGCTCACTCTCTGGTGCGGTGTCCTCGTCGCTTGCGGGACCGTGTGGCGGCATGGATGCCGCCACCGAGCCTGTATGGACGTACTTGCGGCGTGTCCCGTGAGCGGCGAGGGCACCGCGCGCTCGACTGACCATGCTTTTGACCTACAGCGTTTGAATGCATCTAAACAACATAAGTCGATATCTTTGTTGCGGTGAGCTGATTGAACGATGTAGACGCTTCAGCGGCAGAGCGATAGGGCTGCAACTTCGCTGCAGGGCCCTTGCCCGCCCACCATCGCAGGACACGCCGCAAGTACGTCCGTGTAGGCTCTTACGCGGCATCCATGCCGCGTAAGGTCCCGCGACGGTGGGCGGGCAAGGACCAGTCGAGATGGTCGGCGTGCATGGTTGCAAGCAAGGCGTGACGGGTGCTGTTTGAATAACGCCGCATCGGATCATCTTCGCAACGCAAGGCGATCAACCTGCAGGCTTTAAAAAGCTACCGACTCACTCTCTGGTGCGGTGTCCTCACCGATTGCGGGACCGTGTGGCGGCATGGATGCCGCCACCGAGCCTACATGGAGGTACTTGCGGCGTGTCCCGCGAGCGGCGAGGGCACCGCGCGCTCAACTGACCATGCTTTTGACCTACAGCGTTTGAATGCATCTAAACAACATCACTCGATATCTTTGTTGTTGTGAGCTGATTGAACGAGGTAAGGGCTTCAGCGGCAGAGCGATAGGGCTGCAACTTCGCTGCAGGGCCCTTGCCCGCCCACCATCGCAGGACACGCCGCAAGTACGTCCGTGTAGGCTCTTACGCGGCATCCATGCCGCATAAGGTCCCGCGACGGTGGGCGGGCAAGGACCAGTCGAGATGGTCGGTGTGCATGGTTGCAAGCAAGGCGTGACGGGTGCTGTTTGAATAACGCCGTGTCCGATCAGCTTCGCAACGCAAGGCGATCAACCTGAGGCTTCAAAAAAGCAACCGATTCACTCTCTGGTGCGGTGTCCTCGCCGCTTGCGGGACCGTGTGGCGGCATGGATGCCGCCACCGAGCCTACATGGACGTACTTGCGGCGTGTCCCGCGAGCGGCGAGGGCACCGCGCGCTCGACTGACCATGCTTTTGACTTACAGCATTTTTGATGCATCTAAACAACATCACTCGATATCTTTGTTGTTGTGAGCTGATTGAACGAGGTAAGGGCTTCAGCGGCAGACCGATAGGGCTGCAACTCCGCTGCAGGGTCCTTGCCCGCCCACCATCGCAGGACACGCCGCAAGTACGTCCGTGTAGGCTCTTACGCGGCATCCATGCCGCGTAAGGTCCCGCGACGGTGGGCGGGCAAGGACCAGTCGAGATGGTCGGTGCGTATGGTTTTCAGCAAAGCAACTCCCAACGTTTGTTGGCAGCTCTCACCCCAACGAGCGCGCGGTATTGATCACGTTGATGCCATCGAAGCGTGCGGTGGACGAGCCATGCGACACCGCCGACACCTGGCTGGGCTGGCCCTTGCCATCGAAGAACGAGCCGCCCAAACGGAAGTCGCGTTGATCGCAGACTGCGCTGCAGGCATTCCAGAATTCTGGCGTGCGGATTTGATAGGCAGCGTCTTCCACCAGCCGCGTGACCTGGCCGTTCTCGATTTCGTAGAACAACTGCCCGCCGAACTGCGCGTTGTAGCGCTGCTGGTCGATCGAATACGAACCGCGCCCGTGGATATACAACCCGCGCTCCACGTTCTTGATCATCTCGGCAACGCCAAGTGGTTGTTTGCCTGCGGCCAGCGACACATTGGGCATGCGCTGGAACTGCACGCTGGACCAGGAATCTGCATAGCTGCAGCCATCGGAGGCGGTCTTGCCGAGCAGGTGCGCCTGATCGCGCGTGCATTGGTAATCGACCAGGATGCCGTCTTTCACCAGCTCCCACTGCTTGCTCTTGACCCCCTCATCGTCGTAACCCACTGCGCCCAGGCTGCCGGGCTGGGTGCGGTCGGCGACGAAGGTCACTGCATCGCTGCCCCAGCGGAAACCCGCATCGCGCTTGTCCAGCGTGGCGAAGCTGGTGCCGGCGTAGTTGGCCTCGTAGCCGAGTACGCGATCGAGCTCGAGCGGGTGGCCCACCGACTCGTGGATGGTGAGAAACAGATTGCTCGGGTCGATCACCAGATCGTATTTGCCGGCCTTCACCGAGGGTGCGGTGAGTTTGGCGCGCGCCTGTTTGGCCGCGGCAATCGCATCTTCGCGCGCGTCGTAGCTGTGGCCGTAGCCGATGAGTCCGCCAGGCAACTGATGCTTCTGGCTGGCATCGCCATCCAGATATTCGTAGCCCATGCCCATTGGCGACGACAGCCCGTCGCGGGTGCGGAAGGTGCCGCTGGCCTTGTCCACCGCGGTGACGGTAAACGGCAACCACAACCGGTGCACGTCCTGATCGATGTAGGAGCCGTCGCTGCTTGCGAAATACTTCTGCTCGTTGATCGCAAACATGCGCGAGGCCACGAAGGTGGCGCCGGCAGTGAGCGCGGCCGCGTTGACGTCCATCAGCAGCGCTACCTTGTCCTGCAGCGGCACTTCCATCGCGTTCTTCTTGATCGGTGTCTTCCAGCTCACCTGCCCGGCCGGGGTTACCGGTGCCAACTGCACCGGCGCACCGCCCAGCCGCGCGTTGGCCTTGGCGATCGCTACCGCCTGGCGCGTAGCAGTGGCCACACCATCGCTGGTGAGCGTGTTGGTGGCCGCAAAGCCCCACGCACCATCGGCCAGCACGCGCACGCCCACACCGCTGGATTCGGCGTTGACCACATTCTCCACCTGCGCCTCGCGGGTGATCACAAACTGGCGCAAATAGCGGCCCACGCGCACATCGCAGTAGCTGGCACCAGCCGCCTTGGCGGTGGTCAACGCGGTATCCGACAGGCGCCGGTTGCGCGCTGCATCCACCGGGGTAAGTAATTGCTCGGCCGCGATCAGGCGCGTATGCGGCAGCAGCAACCCGGCAGCACCGATGCCGGACAAGGTGAGGAAGGTACGACGGTCCACGTGGCGTTCTCCGCTGAAGCGCACGCTGCGCACGTGCCAAACCCCGAGGGTGGCGTAGAGGCGTGAAAGTGGTCAAGTGACGATGTGCATGGCGGTTGGCGCGGCTCGCGTGCAATCGTGCGGGCCGGGTCGATCTACACCGCGCATGTGAGTGTTCGATGTGCCCGGACAGACCAGCGCGCTGTCGCTGTGTCGGTCGCGCTATGGCTTGACCTGCTTGGGCGCATGGCCGAAATACGCCTTGAACGCGCGGCTGAAGCCGGCTTCGGAGTGATAGCCCACCCGGCGCGCGGCATCGCCCACGCTGACGTTGCCTGAGCGGATCAGATCGTCTGCCACGCTCAGACGCCACAGCGCGATGTAGCGCATCGGTGACTCGCCGGTGATCTGCGCAAACTGCTGCGCAAACAGCGAGCGCGACAACCCGGCATGGCGTGCGAGTTGCTCCACCTTCCAGCTGCGGTACGGATCGGCATGGATCGCATGCAAGGCCAGCCCGATCCGCTCGCCGGCCGGACTGGCAAGCCAGCGCGATTGCTGCGGATGCAGCTCCGCCCAGCTGCGCAAGGCGCGGATCACCAGCAGGTCGATGATGCGCGAGACCATCAAGCGCGCACCGGGGCGCACCTCGTGCGCTTCGGCCATCAAAAAATGCGAGAGCAGGCGCAGCCACTCCGGCACGCGCCCGCCATCGCCGGGGATATGGATCAGGGTTGGCAGCGCGCGCATGATCGGCGGCAGCGGCAACCGTTCGTAGCGAAAAATGCCGCCGATGACAGTGGCCAGCGGTGCGCCCTCGCCATGCCGGATCTTCAGCGTTGCAGCGTCGAACTGCCCGGCTGCGAAGAAATCATCGGCAGCGCGTTTCACCTGTGCGCAATGCGACAAGCGATGCCCACGCCCGTGCGGCAGCACTACCAGATCGCCGGTGTGCAGCTGCAACGGTGCACCGCCATCGGGTGTGATCCACAACGCGCCTGCTTCGATAAAGTGCAGATGCGATGGCCCCGCCGGCAGATGCGCATGGAAATGCGCAGCGACCTCTGCGGTATAGACGCCCTCGCCGTGCAGGCGGATCAACGTGAGCAATTGCGACAGGATGTCGGCGCGTGCGGGCTGCGCAACGTGTGTTGCATGCAGCGGTAGAGGATCGGTCATGGAAGACGGTGTCCGGGTCATGGAGTCGTGCGGCGCGCAGGGGGAACCTTAGTGCATCCACACAGACCCGAGATGCACCGATGAAAAACAAGACCTGCATGACCATGACCACGCTGCTGTTGTGCGCGCTGTGTTCCGGCGCCGTCACCGCAAAGCCGGTCACGCATCCCACCATCGTGCTGGTGCATGGCGCCTGGGAAACCTCTGCCATCTGGCGACCGGTCGCCGGCCAATTGCGTGCGCATGGTTATCGCGTCATCGCAGTGAATCTGCCGGGCCGCCCCGGTGCAACGCACGAGCCGGAGGCGATCAGCCTTGATGCGTATCGCGACACGGTGCTGGCCGCGATCGCTGGCGAGCGCGCACCGGTGGTGCTGGTCGGGCATAGCTTTGGCGGTATCACCGTCACCAACGTGGCCGAGGCCGCACCGGAGAAGATCAAGACCCTGGTGTATCTGGCTGCGTTCGTTCCACAAGACGGACGCACGCTGCTGGCGCTCGCGCAAGCGGACACGGCAAGCAAGATGCCACCCTACCTGACAGTGAACACGCACAAGAAGGCAATGTCGGTGGAGGCATCTGCACGCGGCGAGCTGTTCGCCAACGACGCCACCACCGCACAGCAGGCCCGCATGCAACACATGATCGTGGACGAGCCACTGCAACCGATGATGACGCCGGTGCATCTGACCGCGCGCTCGAGTGGTGTGGATCGGGTGTATATCCGCACGTTGCAGGACAACGCGTTGAGTTTGGCGTTCCAGTCCAGGACGATCGCTGCCGCTCCCATGCGGATGACCATCGATCTGGACACCGGCCATTCGCCATTTCTCACCGCGCCTGGCGCGCTGGTCGCCGCCATCGAGCAGGCTGCGCAGTGAGCATGCCCATCGAATTGATCGCGTTGGTGACCACCGCGCTGCTGTGCCTGTGCATGCCTTTGCTGTCCTCTGCGCTGTACGCACGCCAGGTCGGAGCCAAGGCGTTGATCGGCAATCGCGAGGGGTTGCCCGAGCCGAGCGGTGCCGCGGGGCGCGCGCAACGTGCGCACCGCAACTTGCTGGAAAACCTGCTGCCGTTTGCCGCAGTCGTGCTCGCTGCCATGACGCTGCAGGTGTCCACCAGCATCACGGTGATCGCGTCGTTGGTGTTTTTGGGTGCGCGCGTTGTGCATGCGGTTTGCTATCTTTTCGGCATTCCCGGACTGCGCACGCTCGCCTATCACGTCGGCCTGTGGGCGACGCTGGCCTATGCAGTGCAGTTGTTTCTGTGAGGATCACAATGCGCGCCAGAAACGTGTCCAGCGGATGTTTGCACGATGCTGCGCGCAGGCGACGCGCAGCGCTTTCTCACCCTGCTGCCGCTGGCATCGACGCAATACCGAAGGCGCTCGGTTGGTGCAGCGGTGCAGTGCTGGCGCTGATGGTCACGCTGTTGCCGTCACACGCCGCGCGTGCTGCAGACGTGCCGGAGCGCGTCAATTTCAGCGTCACCATCAAACCCCTGGCCGCGCAGGACGGCACGGTCAATGGCCTGGCTGTGACCGAGCAAATCGTTCTGCCGGACGCGCGCGCGCCGTTGACCTTGGTGTTGCCTTTGGCATTGCCCGCAGTGCCGCGTAATGCCGAGGCAGTGAGCGAGTTACACGTCACCGATGCACGCGGCGAGGTTGCACTGGCGATCGATGACGGTGGGCCGTCGCAAGGTTTTGCCTTGCGACGCTGGACCACCGGCCGGCCAGTCGGTCCGCAGGTGACAGTGCGCTATCGCGCCGCGCTGCAGCCCGCGCAGACCGGCGGCCCACCGTATGGCATGAAGGCGGCCGGGCAGGGCGTTGCAGGCAGTACCAAGAGTTTCGTGTTGCTGCCCGAAGCGCTGAGCAGCGATGCGAGTGTACTGATGTGGGATCTGTCCGAGCTTGTGGCCGGTTCGATCGGCGTAGCCACCGGCGGGGCCGGAACGCTGCGTGTCCCCGGCTCGCCCATGGTCATGGACGATCTGTGGTTGCTCGCCGGCCCTGCACTCGCCGGCCAGACGCAAACCGATGCCGTGTTCAATGCCTACACCATCGGTCAACCACCGTTCGATGCGGCAGCCACCATGGCCTGGTCGCGACGCGCCTACGAGGTACCGACAAGCGCGTTCGGCTACATGCAGGCGCCGCATTACGAATTGTTGATCCGCGCCCTGTCGGTTGCCTCGTACGAAACCGGCACCGCTCGTCTGGCCGGCGGCGGCAGTCTGATGACGGTGGGCAGCGTGTTCTCGCCATCGCAGGATGTGCAAACTGTGCAGAGCACGATCTTTCACGAGATGGGGCACCAATGGGTGGGCCAACTCAGCAACGGCGTCGAGCCGTGGTATGCGGAAGGCATGAACGTCTTCGTGCAGGCGACCCTGCCGTGCGCCTCCGGGCTGCACCCGATCGCGGCCTGCGCAAAGACCATCAACGACTGGGCGCGTTACTACTACACCAGCCCGGCGCGGCACTGGTCGCTGCAGCAGATCGATGCTGCCGGTTTCGAACAGGAAGCCGTCCGCCGCATTCCCTATGCACGCGGCATGCTGTACTTCGCCAGCGTCGACGCCGCCTTGCGCAAGCGCTCTGCTGGCAAGCACGGCCTGCTGGATGCCATGCGCCCGCTCTACATCGCGCGACATGCAGGCAAACGCTTCGAACGCAGCGACATCGAAGCCCTGCTGCGCCGTGAACTCGGCGAGGCCGAGGTCACCACTTTTCGCCAGGTCGTCATCGAGGGCACGCAACTGATCGTGCCGCCTTCTAACGCGTTCGGCGCCTGCCTGCAGCGCGAGGAGCGGCGCTGGAGTAGTGAGGGTAAGGACATTGAGGGCTATGTGTGGGAGCCGGTGCGCTGCAGGGCCCTTGCCCGCCCACCGTCGCGGGACACGCCGCAAGTACGTCCGTGTAGGCTCTTACGCGGCATCCATGCCGCGTAAGGTCCCGCGACGGTGGGCGGGCAAGGACCAGTTGAGATGGTCGGTGCGCATGGTTGCAAGCAAGGCATGTGTGTTGTTTGGATAACGCCGCGTCGGATCATCTTCGCAACGCAACGCGATCAACCTGCAGGCTTTAAAAAGCTACCGACCAACTCTCTGGTGCGGTGTCCTCACCGATTGCGGGACCGTGTGGCGGCATGGATGCCGCCACCGAGCCCCCAGGGACGGGTTCACGGCGTGTCCCGCGAGCGGTGAGGGCACCGCGCATTCGACCCACTCAGTGTTTGATCTGGACCTCTGACTGCATCCACCAAGAGACCGCCGACAAAACCACTGCACTCACTGACAGGCGCTCGCTCGCCAGTGTTCACTTGGACTGACTTGCCGCGCGTTTGAAATACGCGGTGCGCATTACCGGGTTGCCGTCCTTGAAGTACGCTTCAATCTCGGTCATGACCTTGCCGTCGGCGCTGACCGTATAGGTGCGTGTGGATGCCGGGACACCTTGATACATCAACTGCATGACCAGCACGCCTGGCTCGGGCATTTTAACGGCGGCACGATCGACTAGGTAGGTGCCGGATGCCTTACCCGGCGTGCCGTCCAGCAGCAGCGTGGATTGTGCCTGCAGCGTCTTGTTGTCGTGTTCGATGATCTCGGCGCTGGTTGCCCACTTGTTGCCTGGAACCTGTTTGAAATTCAGGACGACACGTTTGGGTCGTACCGCTGCTGGCATCGGCAGGCTGCTGGTATCCAGTAGCCAGGTTCCGACCAGTGGCGATGGCGCGGTTGATGCGGAGAAGGCGGGGGTGGCTTGCAACATGACGGCAGCCACCAGTGCAACGCATGCGGTCTTCATGAGAATTCCCTTATCGATACGTGATCCCTGCGGGCAGTCAGGCGACTGCTTGCAAGGCATTGCGCGTAGAGATCGACTTCCCGTAGACCGTCCCACTCCGGCCCGAGGGCGATACTCCCCGCCGAGCGCTGGTGAGTCAACTCAGGGCACAAGGTCGCCGTTGGCGCAGGTCTCGCGTCCCAGCGCATCGCCAGCGGCGCAATCAGCATGCGTTCCATAAAAGACACCCGCACTGGGCGGGTGTCTTGCATCAATCAACGTTGCTTGTCGCGTGAGCCGAAACCTCAGCCCTGCGCCTTGTCGAACTCAACGTGATACCGCGTCGCCTCAACCACCTCATTCTTCGACCCCAAGAACACCGGCACACGCTGATGCAGTTGCGTCGGTTGAATATCCAGAATACGTTCGCGCCCCGTGGTCGCGGCGCCGCCGGCCTGTTCCACCAGCATGCTCATCGGGTTGGCTTCGTACATCAGGCGCAGCTTGCCGGGCTTGGTGGCGTCCTTCTTGTCCCAGGGGTAGATGAAGATGCCGCCGCGGGTGAGGATGCGGTGCACATCGGCGACCATGCTGGCGATCCAGCGCATGTTGAAGTCCTTGCCGCGGGTGCCGTCCTTGCCGGCCAGCAGGTCGCTCACGTAGGCCTGCATGGCCGGTTCCCAGTGGCGCTGGTTGGACATGTTGATTGCGTACTCGGCGGTGTCGTCGGGCACGCGCATATTGGCCTGGGTCAGCAGGAAGCTGCCTTCCTCGCGCTCCAGGGTGAAGGCGTGAGTGCCGTGTCCGAGCGTGAGCACCAGCATCGTGCTGGGGCCGTAGATGCAGTAGCCGGCGGCGACCTGCTTGGTGCCCGGCTGCAGGAAGTGCTCGTCGCCGGGCTTGTCGGTGCCCTCGGGGGCGCGCAGCACCGAGAAGATGGTGCCCACCGAGACGTTGACGTCGATATTGGAGCTGCCATCGAGCGGGTCGAACAGCAGCAGGAAGTCGCCACTGGGGTACTGGTCGGGCACCGGCTGGCTGTGATCCATCTCTTCGGACGCGCATGCGGCCAGGTGGCCACCCCAGGCGTTGGCTTCGAGCAGGATGTCGTTGCTCAGTACGTCGAGCTTCTTCTGTGCCTCGCCCTGCACGTTGCCGGTGCCGGCATCGCCAAGCACGCCGCCCAGAGCGCCCTTGCTCACGGCGATGGAAATGCGCTTGCAGGCGCGCGAGACGATGGTGATCAGCTGGCGCAATTCCGCATCGATACGGCCGGCGTGTTGCTCTTCGATCAGGAAGCGGGTCAGCGAGGGACGCGACATGGGAACGGGCAGCCTGTGTAGGAAGTGGTCCGCCATTGTCGCCATTGCGCCGTTAGATTTCGATCACTTGATGCGCGTTTTGCAGCAAACCTGATCGAACGTGCGCGAATGTGTTGCCGACGACATGGGCTACCGGTATGTAGCACTCGCCGTTTGAGCGCCTTTGCGCGGCGGCAAGGGCGGCGAACAAGCACAAAAAAACCGGGAGGCTTGCGCGCTCCCGGTTTAGGCGTTTCAACCAACGGCTGCAGTCACATGCGGCTAACGGTGGCCACCGCTTGTGCCACGTATTCCAGGTTGCGCTGGCTCAATGCGGCCACACAGATGCGGCCCGTGCCGACGGCGTAGATCGCGAACTCGTCGCGCAGGCGGTCGACCTGGGTCCTGGTCAGGCCCGAGTACGAGAACATACCGGCCTGGCGCTGGATGAAGTCGAACTCCGGCGCGCCCAGCGTGGCGAGCTTGGCGACCAGGCCCGCGCGCAAGGCGTGGATGCGCTCGCGCATTTCGGTAAGTTCCTGCTCCCACAGATCGCGCAGCTCCGGGCTGGTCAGCACGCCGGCCACCAGGGCGGCGCCGTGCGTGGACGGGCTGGAGTAGATCGTGCGGATGATGCGCTTGACCTGCGACTGCACGGCCTTGGCTTCGGTCGCGGTAGCCGAGACCACCGACAACGCACCCACGCGCTCGCCATACAGCGAGAACGACTTGGAATAGGAGCTGGCGACCACGTAGCTGTCGATGCCTTCGGCAGCCAGCAGGCGCACCGCGTACGCATCGGCCTCGATGCCCTTGTCGAAGCCCTGGTAGGCGATGTCGACGAACGGGAACAGGTTGCGCTCCTTCAACACGCCGGCGACCTGCTTCCACTGCTCCTTGGTCAGGTCGGCGCCGGTCGGGTTGTGGCAGCAGGCGTGCAACAGCACCACCGTGCCCGGCTCGAGCTTGGCCAGATCGGCCAGCATGCCGTCGAAATTCAGGCCATGGCTGGCGGCGTCGAAATAGGTGTAATCCACGACCTCGAAGCCGGCCGCGCCGAACACCGCGCGATGGTTTTCCCAGCTCGGGTTGCTGATGGCGATGGTGGAGGTGGGCAGCAGCTTCTTGAGCAGGTCCGCGCCCACGCGCAACGCGCCGCTGCCGCCAACGGTCTGCGAGGTCGCCACGCGGCCGGAGGCCACCAGCGCCGACTCGGCGCCGAACAGCAGCTCCTGGGTGGCCTTGTCGTAAGCGGCCAGGCCGTCGATGGGCAGATAGCCGCGCGGTTTGGCCTCCAGCGCGAGCTGCTGCTCGATCTTGTGCACGGCACGCAACAGCGGGATGCGCCCGTTTTCGTCGTAATAGATGCCCACACCCAGGTTGACCTTGTTGGGGCGGCTATCGGCGTTATAGGCCTCGGTCAGGCCCAGGATGGGGTCGCCTGGAACCTGTTCCACATTTGCAAAGAAGGACACGGCATGACTCGCTGAAGGACGAAAGAGTGAGGGACTTCCGGGTGCTTGACCGCGGCTGGGCCAAACCACTTCATCGTAGCAGCCCATGGCGGGCGTAGCATGCTTCGTTCCGTACGCAACAATGCGCTCGCAGTACGGATGAGGGACACTACGCCCATGCCCAGACTCACCTTGTTGGCCGCCGCGTGCGGCCTGTTCGCGACGAGCGCCGCGCCGCTCGCCCTGGCCGCCGACACGGCGCCGTCGTCTACACCGATCCAGCGCTTGCCCACCGTGCAGGTGGACGCCGCGCGCGTGCACGGGGTGGACGACTTCGACCTGCCGGCCTCCTTCACCGTGGTGGCGGCCGACGACGACAACCGCCGCGGCGCGCAGGTATCCGAGCTGCTCGATGGCATCCCCGGCCTGGTGGCGCGCGACCGCCAGAACTACGCGCAAGACACCCAGCTGTCGATCCGCGGCTTCGGCGCACGCTCCACCTTCGGCGTGCGCGGCGTGCGGCTGCTGGTGGACGGCATCCCGGCCAGCATGCCCGATGGCCAGGGCCAGCTCTCGCACTTCAACGTGCTGGGCGCCGAGCGGGTGGAAGTGCTGCGCGGGCCGTTCTCGGCGCTGTACGGCAACTCTTCGGGCGGGGTGCTGCAGCTGTGGAGTGCCGACGGCAAGCCGGGCGACCCGTGGCGGCTGCGTGCCACCTATGGCAGCAATGCCACCGTCAACGTGGGCGCGCAATTGCTCGGCCAGCAGGGCGCGGTGCACTACAGCCTGGCCGCCAATCACTTCGAAACCGACGGCTTCCGCGACCATAGCCGCGCCAAACGCGATTCGGTCAACGCCAAGCTCGGCTTCGATCTGGCCGAGGGCCGCCGGCTGGACCTGGTGCTCAATTATCTGGACGCACCGGATGCGCAGGACCCACTCGGGCTGACCCGCGCCCAGTTCAATGCCGACCCGGCCCAGGCCACGGCGGTGGCCACCCAGTTCAATACCCGCAAATCGGTGCGCCAATCGCAGGCCGGGGCGATCTTGACCCAGCAGTTCGACAGCCAGACGCTGCGGCTGATGGCCTACGGCGGGCAGCGCAGCGTGGAGCAGTATCTGGCGATCCCGGTGGCGGTGCAGCGCAATCCGCTGCATTCGGGTGGGCTGATCGATCTGGACAGCAATTACGAAGGTGCCGATGCACGTTGGGCCTGGCAGGGCGACGCGTTGGGCCGGCCGCTGCAGCTGACCGTGGGCGCCAATGTCGATCGCCAGCGTCAGCACCGCACCGGTTACGAAAATTTTGTTGGTGACACGCTCGGCGCCAAAGGCGCACTGCGCCGCAATCAGCGTGACCAGGTCGAGAACGTGGATCAGTTCGCGCAGCTGTGGTGGCAGTGGAGCGACCGCTGGTCGGCACTGCTGGGCGTGCGCCATAGCGAGGTGCGCTTCGACTCGGACGACCATTACATCGTCGGCCGCAATCCCGACGACAGCGGCCAGCGCGATTATTCGGCAACCACGCCGGTGGCTGGCATCGTGTTCCGTGCTGCCGAGGATCTGCGTTTCTACGCCTCGGTGGGACGCGGTTTCGAAACGCCCACCTTCAACGAGTTGGGTTATCGCAACGACGGCGGCGCCGGCCTGGCGCTGGATCTGGGCGCGGCGACAAGCCGCAACTATGAAGTCGGCAGCAAGTGGCGCGCGCAAAGCGGTGCAGCGGTGGAGTTCGCGCTGTTCCGCGCCGACACCGATAACGAACTGGCAGTGGCCAGCAACACCAACGGGCGCAGCACCTTTCGCAACATCGGCGCCACCCGCCGCCAGGGCGCGGAGCTGAGCTGGAATCAACCGGTGGGCGACACCCAGCAAGTGCAGCTGGCCTATACCTTCGTCGATGCCACCGTGCGCGATGGCTATCTCACCTGCGCCAGCAGCGGCTGCGCCACACCCACCGCGCCAGTGGCAAGCGGCGCGCGCCTGCCGGGCGTGCCGCGTCAACAATTGTTCGCACGCTGGCAGTGGCAGCCGATGCAATGGCAGTTCGCCGCCGAAACGGTGGCCTCCGACGCCACCGTGGTCAACGACCTGGCTACCGAACGCGCACCGGGCTATGCGCTGGTCAATCTGGAAGCCTCCAGGCGCTGGACCACCACGCTGGGCGGGCTGCGCACGTTCGCACGCATCGACAATGTGCTGGACCGGCAATATGTGGGTTCGGTGATCGTCAACGACGGCAACGGGCGCTATTACGAGCCGGGCCCGGATCGCACGTATACGGTGGGGCTGCAGTGGGATTTCGGCGGCTGAGCAGGCCGCAGGCGGCGCGCGTCCAACAACGCGCCGCTGCCCCGTAGGAGCGCACCCGGGCGCGACGAAGCCTTCCCGATAACACGCGCGTCGCCAAGCAACGGCCACAGCAGCGCAATTGCATCTCCAACACCACCCCAGGCCCCACATGATCGTCATCGATCACGCCCCCGCAGACTGGTTTCTCCTGCGCGAGGACAACCGCTACTGGCTGGACATCAACTGCACAATCTCGGCCACCGGCTTCTCGCTCCTGCTGGCATTGAACGCAACCGAGCAGGCCGATGTGCTGGCAGACGGGCATGCCGCCTGCGCACGGCTGGCCGCGCAGGTGCAATGGCGGCCGCACGACTTTGCCGCGCGTGATGTCAGCGCCAGTCACGGTGCGCAGGTCACCGCGGCCGTGCAGGCGTGGCGCGCGGCAGACACCGGCACCACTCGCGCATGAGCGCGCATCGCGCCGGGCAAACCGCTCGCGCTGTTTGCCGCGCGTCGCTCCAAGGCGTTGCGTTGATGCAGCGGTGACTGCCGGCAATGCGATGCACTAAGCTTGCAAGCGCATTCACCGCACAAGGATGTTTCCGTTGAACACGCGCTACGCCCCGATCGATTTCAGCGACAAGCTCGCCATGCTGTCGCAGCACTGGTCGCCACGTGTGGTGGCGGAAATGAACGACTACCAGTTCAAGCTGGTCAAGCTGCAAGGCGCCTTCGTGTGGCATCAGCATGCGGACACGGACGAGGTGTTTATCGTGCTGGACGGCAACATGTCGATCGAATTTCGCGATGGTGTGGTGGCGCTGTCGGCCGGGCAGATGCATGTGGTGCCCAAGGGTGTCGAACACCGGCCGGTGGCGGAGCAGGAATGCAGCGTGTTGCTGGTCGAGCCGCGCGGCGTGGTCAACACCGGTGAGGCGGGTGGTGCGTACACGGCTGACAACGACGTCTGGATTTGATTGTTGTGCGGTGCGTGCGTGCGGGTGCAGAGCGGCTGATCTGGGGGTTAGTTGCAGGGCCCTTGCCCGCCCACCGTCGCGGGACACGCCGCAAGTACGTCCGTGTAGGCTCTTACGCGGCATCCATGCCGCGTAAGGTCCCGCGACGGTGGGCGGGCAAGGACCTGTCGACATGGTCGGTGTGCTTGGTTGTGAGTAGTGCATGCCAGTAAGTTGCAGGGCACGCAACCAACTTTGCATGACACCTATCATCGCAGCCACTGAGTGGCACAACGTCGTCATACATGACATCGCCGCAGTGCCTGCGGCTAGCCGGTTGTGAGGTGCGTGCTACGCTCGGTCTTCTCACACAATGCATGGAGCACGTGATGAAGTTCTTGGCAGCAATGTTGATTGTGGTGTTTTGCACGAACAGCCTGTTGGGCAGTGCAGCCACGCATGCGGAACAGGGCGATTTGCGTGTGACGCGCAGCTATCCTGCAAATAGTCCGGCGGTGGCGCAAGTGCATCGCTGGTTGCTGGAGCAGCCGTCCAGGCTAAAGCCTCCGGCAAGCGCTGCCGCATTAGGCCAGGTGCGGACCAGCTACTTCACGCATGCGCCAGGAGCGGATCGGCGCACGGATCTGACCAGCACAGAGGTTGCCTTCCCTGTGCGTGGGCATAGCGGCGATGAGGTCGGCATCGATGCGTGTGGCGCCGGCATTCGCTATCAGTGGAAGTACCGATGGATGTCGTCGTCGGCAAATGCCGGTTGGCGATTGCTGGATTACCAATTCAAGCAGGTGCAAGACTGTGATGCCGCCATGGCGGATCCCGGGTTCGTCAAGCCGGCCGCACCGCGCAGCTGAGGTGAGCGTGTATAGCGCTTGCGGTCCATCGTGTCGCACGTTGCGGGTGCTACACGCAGCAAGCCTGGCACTAGTTATCTGTGTGCACGCAATGATGCGCTGCAGCGCACTTTCCACAGCTGCGTACGAAAAAACGGCTGCGCCGCAATGACGCAGCGCAACAGCGCATGACATGACATTGCGCTAGCACTTGCGCGGGTATACACGTTCGCATCGGACCATCGCAGCAGGAGACCATGATGAATGCGCTTCCCTCCACCAAGCCGTTGAATACCGACCCGACCTCGATTTTCAAACCGCGCTACGACAACTTTATCGGCGGTGCGTGGGTGGCGCCGGCGAGCGGCCAGTACTTCGACAACACTACGCCGATTAGCGGCAAGGTGTTCACCTCGATCGCGCGCTCCAACGCGCAGGACATCGAAGCGGCGCTGGATGCGGCGCATGCGGCCAAGGAGGCATGGGGCAAGACCTCCAGCACCGACCGCGCCAACGTGTTGCTCAAGATCGCCGACCGCATCGAGCAGAATCTGGAACTGCTCGCCTATGCCGAGACCTGGGACAACGGCAAGCCGGTGCGCGAAACGCTCAATGCCGATGTGCCGTTGTGCGTGGATCACTTCCGCTATTTCGCCGGCGCCATTCGCGCGCAGGAAGGCGGCATTTCCGAGATCGACAGCGACACCATTGCCTATCACTTCCACGAACCGTTGGGCGTGGTCGGGCAGATCATTCCGTGGAATTTTCCGCTGCTGATGGCGTGCTGGAAACTGGCGCCCGCCCTGGCCGCCGGCAACTGCGTGGTGATGAAGCCGGCCGAGCAGACCCCGGCGTCGATCCTGGTGTTGATGGAAGTGATCGGCGACCTGCTGCCGCCGGGCGTGCTCAACGTGGTCAACGGCTTCGGTCTGGAAGCGGGCAAGCCGCTGGCTAGCAATCCGCGCATCGCCAAGATCGCCTTCACCGGCGAAACCACTACCGGCCGGCTGATCATGCAGTACGCCAGCCAGAACCTGATCCCTGTGACGCTGGAGCTGGGTGGCAAATCGCCGAACATTTTCTTCGCCGATGTGATGGCCGAAGACGACGATTTTCTCGACAAGGCGGTGGAAGGCTTCGTGCTGTTTGCCTTCAACCAGGGCGAGGTGTGTACCTGCCCCTCGCGCGCGCTGATCCAGGAATCGATCTACGACAAGTTCATGGAAAAAGCGCTCGCACGTGTGGCCGCGATCAAGCAAGGCAACCCACTCGATCCCAACACCATGGTCGGCGCGCAGGCTTCCAGCGAGCAGCTGGAAAAGATTCTGGCCTACATCGATATCGGCAGACAGGAAGGCGCCGAAGTGTTGATCGGTGGCGAGCGCAACACGCTCGATGGCGAGTTGGCCGGCGGCTTTTACGTCAAGCCGACCGTGTTCAAGGGCCACAACAAGATGCGCGTGTTCCAGGAGGAGATCTTCGGCCCGGTGGTGTCGGTGACCACCTTCAAGGACGAGGCCGAGGCGCTGGCGATCGCCAACGACACGCTCTACGGCCTGGGCGCCGGTGTGTGGAGTCGCGATGCCTCACGCCTGTACCGCATGGGCCGCGCGATCCAGGCCGGGCGCGTGTGGACCAACTGCTACCACGCCTATCCGGCGCATGCCGCGTTCGGCGGTTACAAGCAGTCGGGCATCGGCCGCGAGAATCACAAGATGATGCTCGACCATTATCAGCAGACCAAGAACCTGCTGGTGAGCTATTCGCCGAAGGCGCTTCGGCTTTTCTGAGTGTTGTCATGGCAAGCGTGACCCAGGTTGCGCTTGCCGCACCATCAACTCACCAGACCGCCATGCCACCGTCCACCTTGCTATCGATGCCGGTCACGTACGCGCTCTCGTTGGAGGCGAGAAACAACGCAACGTTCGCAACTTCCTCGGGCTTGCCGAGCCGGCCGAGCAGGGTCTTGCCCAGCATGTAGTCGGCCCATTCCTTGTCCTGCAACTGCTCATGCGTCAGCCGCTCAGCGATGCGGTACTGACGATCGTGCCGCCACTCTCCTTGTGCAGTTGGTCCTCACCGATCGCGCGCAACTGTCGGCACAACGGCCGTCCGCCAGCTCGCCATTGACCTGGCACCTGGCAGACCTGTCCACCAAGCACGCGCTGCTGTTCAGCGGGCTGGGTTGGGGAGAGATGCCGCTGCATAAGGTGGACAAGGACCTCGCCGAGGGGCGCCTGGTCGAACTTGCAGTGCAGGGCCTGCCGCTTGATGGAGCGCAGTTGCCAATGTGCGCGATCTACCGCAGTGCCGCGCCCCCCGGGGCCTGCGGGCCGCTGGATGATCGATCGGCTCAAGCAGTGCGCAAGCACGCGTCGCAACAACGTGTTGACAGCCTGATAAGTGTGCTTTAATGTTGGTTACACACATTCACAAGCAGGCCGACATGCCCACCAGCACCCGCTTCGTCGTTGCGGTCCACATCCTGACGGCACTGGCCGTCAGCGATGGCAAACCGCTGCGCTCCGAAGATCTGGCGTACTCGGCCAATACCGGGCCGGTCGTGGTGCGCTCGTTGTTGTCGCGTCTGGCCGAGGCCGGCCTGACCCGCTCGCAGCTCGGGGCGGGCGGCGGCGCCCTGCTTGCCCGGCAGGCGAAGACGATACGGCTGCTGGACGTCTATCAGGCCGTCGAGGATACCGAGTTGTTTCCCACGCATCGAACGCCACCCTGCGAGAATTGCGCAGTCGGCGGAAACATCCTCGAAGCGCTTGGCCCGCCGCTGGCGCGGGCACGCAAGGCGCTTGAAGCGGAGCTGGCAAAAACCAGTATTGCGTCGGTCGCAGCAGAGGTGGCGCGGCTTGGAAAGTTTTCGATCCCGCTGGTGTGGTGAAGTTTTCCCAATAAATGTAATAGAGTAAGTGACACAAGTTTATTAATGAGCTGTTTGTACGTTCGATGCCTCAACACCCGATCGGCCCATGTGGCGCCGGCGGCCGCTTGCTTTCAACCCCAACGTCTTATCAGGAGAACATCATGAGTATCGGTATCATCGGTTCCGGCGCCCTCGGCTCCAACATTGCACGTTCGCTCGCCAAGCACGGAATTTCGGCCACCATTTCCAATAGCCGCGGCCCCGACTCGCTGGCAGCGCTGGTGCAGGAGCTGGGCCCGTCGATCACGGCGGGTACCACGGCGGAAGCGGCGAGTGCCGATATTGTCTTCGCGGCGATCCGCTGGAGCGATATCGAGAGCGTCCTGGGCAGCCTGCCGGCATGGAACGGCCGCATCGTGGTCGACGGCACCAATCCGGTCGAATTTCTGGACCCGAATTCGGAAGATGCGAAGGACCCCAGCAATCCGCTTGCCGCCTACGGCATCAAGGCGGTCGATCTGGGTGACAAGCATTCCAGCGAAGTGTTGAGCCAGTTCGTTCCGGGTGCACGCGTGGTCAAGGCATTCAACCATCTCGACGTCAACGTGCTGCCAGAGCCAGAGGTTGCCGGCGGCAAGCGTGTGCTGTTCTATTCGGGCGATGACGCAGATGCCAAGGCCGAGGTTCGCAAGATCATCGAGGCCGCCGGCTTCTTCGCGGCGGATCTGGGCTCGCTGGAGGTTGGCGGCCGGCTTGCCTCGTTGCCGTTCGGTGCATTGTCCACGCATAACTTCATCAAGATCTAAGCCCGCAACCTCTGATGAGGCGGCGCTTCATGCAGCGCCGCAGCGTGCCGCATCGGACAGCAGGCAGCTCCCCGCCACGACAGTTGTCCAATCGGCGCAGCCGCGTAGGTCGGGCTGCACCTTGCAGCACGGCCGCGTGACACTCTGCGGAGAACGCATGCGCGCAGCAGCGTGAGAGGCGTATCGTGCCTGACAGGGCGGCCTGATGCGGCTGCAGGAGGCCGACGATGCACCACACCACGCAATCCACCACGCAATCGGAGATGCCGCTGCAGGTCATGGCTACCTTGGCGGCGTTGCAGTTGATCGACACGCTGCGCGCACGGCATGGCGATGTGCTGTTCCATCAATCCGGCGGCTGCTGCGATGGGTCTTCGCCGATGTGCTTTCCGGTGGGCGACTTCATCGTCGGCGACCGCGATGTGCTGCTGGGCGAGATCGGCGGTGCGCCGTTCTATATCAGCGCCTCGCAGTTCGAGTACTGGAAGCACACCCAATTGATCATCGATGTGGTGCCGGGGCGCGGCGGCATGTTCTCGCTGGAAAACGGCGAGGGCGTGCGCTTTCTGGTGCGCTCGCGTCTGTTTGCCGATGACGAGTTCGCCCGACTGCAGCAGGCAGGTCGGGCGTAGGGCTGCTCTGCGCGGCTGGCATGCCTGCGCGTTGTTTCAGCTAAGTGTATTCAGCGGTCTGTCGCGGCCGATGGAGCAGTGCCCGGCTTCTTGGCCGGGGTGTCGCCATCGGCCGGAATCAGCTTGTCTGGCGCATCGCCTGCACCGCGGTCTTCGTAATGTTCGGCATCGCGCTTGCCGTGCTGTTCGCCGGGGTGGGTCGGTTGCTCGCGCAGTGGGTCGCGGGACATGGTGTTCTCCTGAGCTTTGCAGATGGGTACGCAGTTCACCGCGCGCGGGGTGAAGAGCATGCAGTCGCGCCATGCGGATGTCTCACGCATGGATCACGGCGCCAGCGTTACAGCTATGTGCTACCCCAACAGCACCCGGAGTCACACGCCGATGGCACGACCGATCTGGACCGGAACCCTCTCGTTCGGCTTGCTCAATGTGCCGGTGTCGCTGATGTCGGGCGAGCGCAAGGTGGATCTGCATTTCCGCATGCTCGATTCGCGCGACAAGAAGCCGATCCGCTTCGAGCGCGTCAATGCCGACACCGGCGACGAGGTGCCGTGGAAGGAGATCGTCAAGGCGTTCGAGTACGACAAGGGCAGCTATGTGATTGTGGAGGAGCAGGACATCCGCTCCGCCTCGCCGGAAAGTCACGAGACGGTAGAGGTGGAGACCTTTGTCGACGCCGCCGACATCGACCCGCGCTATTTCGAAAAGCCCTACATCCTGGTGCCCGGCAAGAAAGCCGAGAAAGGCTATGTGCTGCTGCGCGAAGCGCTGCGCGACACCGGCAAGGTGGGCATCGCCAAAGTGGTGATCCGCACGCGCGAATATCTGGCCGCGGTGATGCCGCAGGGCGATGCGTTGATTCTGCTGCTGCTGCGCTACCAGCAGGAAGTGGTGGACCCGCAGGACTTCAAGCTGCCGGCCGGCGCGGTGGGCGAATACCGCATCACGCCCAAGGAACAGGAGATGGCCAGGCAACTGATCGAGTCGATGTCCGGCACCTGGCAGCCGGAGGATTACCACGACGAATTCCGCGGCAAGCTGGAGCAGCTGCTGCGCAAGCGCATCCAGGAAAAGGGCGGTACCACCAAGGTGGATATCGAGCCGCCGCAGCACGAAGACGCCACCACCAACGTGGTCGATTTCATGTCGCTGCTGCAGAAGAGCCTGCAAGCCAATACACGCACGCCGGCCAAGAAAAGCAGTGCGCCGGCAGCGCCTGCCAAGAAAACCGCAACCAAGAAGGTGGCCAAGAAGGCCACCAAAAAGACCGCGAGCAAGCCGACCAAAACAGCGGCCGCGAAAGCGCCCCCGCGCCGCAAGGCCGGATAGGCCAGCCCATGTCACTGCACGACTACAACGCCAAGCGCCGCTTCGACCAGACACCGGAACCAGCCGGCGAGACGCCTGCGCGCGCCAGCAAGCAACCGATCTTCGTGGTGCAGCTGCACCACGCCAGCTCGCGCCATTACGACTTCCGTCTGGAAGCCGATGGCGTGCTCAAGAGTTGGGCCGTGCCGAAGGGTCCGTCGTTGCGCGCCGGCGAAAAACGCCTTGCGGTGCAGGTGGAAGATCATCCGTTGTCGTACGCCAGCTTCGAAGGCGATATCCCGCAAGGGCATTACGGCGCCGGGCATGTGGATGTCTTCGACCACGGCCATTGGCACTGCGAAGGCGACGCATTGGCGGCGCTGGAGGCGGGCAAGCTGGAATTCGAATTGCAGGGCACGTTGCTGCGCGGTGGCTTTGCGTTGGTGCGCACGCAGATGCGTGGCGGCAAACCGCAGTGGCTGCTGTTCAAGCGCACCGATGCCTACGCGGCCGATCTGGATGCCGATGCGCTGGTGGCGCAGCAGGCCGCCGGTGCATCGGGTGTGGCAACTTCGGCAACGCGTGCCAAGACAGCGTCGGTGACAACGCGCGGCAAGGCTAGCCGTGCGCAACGTGTGCCGCCAGAAGCAATCGCCGAGACATCGACAGTGACAAGCAAACGTGTGCGCTCAGGGCGTGCAGAGTCCAAACAGTGGCGCACCCGCGCCCTGGCGCTGGATGGTGCGCGCGATACGCCATGCCCAACCGAGCTGCGCGCGCAACTGACCTTGCTGCGCGAGCACGCGCCGGAGGGCGAGCGCTGGTTGCACGAGATCAAATGGGACGGCTATCGCCTGCTCGCCGATTTGGTCGATGGCGACGTGCAGTTGCGCTCACGCAACGACCAAGCCTGGACCCAGCGCTTCCCGGAGGTGGTGCGCGCCTTGCAGGCGTTGCCGGTGCGCGATGCGCGCCTGGATGGCGAGTTGGTGGTGCTGGACGTGCAAGGGCGCAGCGATTTCTCGGCGCTGCAACGCGCGCTCGATGGCAGCGTCACGCAGCCGCTGCGCTATATCGTATTCGACCTGCTCGGGGTCGCCGGGGTGGATCTGCGCGGCACCCCGTTGCTGCAACGCAAGCAACTGCTACGCGAATTGCTGGGCGATCAACCGGGCACGCTGGCATTTAGCGACCATGTGATCGGGCACGGCCCGGAAGTGTTCGCGGCCAGCGCCGGCACCGGCTGGGAAGGCATCGTCAGCAAGCTAGCCGACGCCCCTTATCGCGAAGGACGCAGCGCCGATTGGGTCAAGACCAAGCACGCAGACAGCGACGAGTTCGTGGTGGTGGGCTACACCGACCCCAAGGGCGCGCGCAGCGGCTTTGGCGCCTTGCTGATGGCGCAACGCGATGGCAAGACGCTGCGCTATGTCGGGCGTGTGGGCACCGGTTTCGACGATGCCTTGCTCGGCAAGATCACCACACTGTTGCAGGCGCTGCATAGCGACACCGCCACGCTGGAATTGCCCACGCATATTCCGGGGCGGCCACGCGATGTGCATTGGGTGCGACCGGTGTTGATCGCCGAGGTGGCGTTTCGCGGTTGGGCCAAGGAAGGGCTGCTGCGGCAAGCCGCGTTCAAGCGTTTACGTGAGGACAAACCCATGAGCGAGTTGAGCGGCGATCGCGCCGTGCCGGGCAAGCCGCGTGCTGCGAGCAAACATGGCGGTGCGACGACTGCCATTGCGCCTGCGCGCAAGACGCCGACGAAAAGAGCAGCCAAAACGACAGTCGAAGCATCCACCAAGACAACCAGCAAACGCGTGCATTCAACGGCATCGAAGACGAACGCCATATCGAAGACTGCAGCGTCCGAATCCAGGGCGTCGAAATCCGCAGCGTCCACATCCACATCCACAGACGGCATCACCATCACTCATCCCGAGCGCGTGGTGTTTCCTGCGCTCGGTATCAGCAAGGGCGATGTGGCTGACTACTACCGCGCAGTGGCGCCGCTGGTGCTGGCGGAGATCGCCCGCCGCCCGTTATCGCTGTTGCGCTGCCCCGACGGCGCCGGCGGCGAGTGCTTCTTCCAGAAGCACGAAGGTCGCCATCTGGGCGCGCATATCAAGGCGATTCCGCTAAAGCAAAAAAGCGGCACCGAGGACTACATCTACGTCGAAGATGCCGCTGGCCTGCTCGAGCTGGTGCAGATGAACACGCTGGAGCTACATCCCTGGGGTGCGCAGGTGGACGACCCGGAGCATCCGGATCGCCTGGTGTTCGACCTGGACCCCGGCGACGACGTGTCCTGGCCCGATGTGGTCGCCGCCGCGCGCGACATCCGCGCCAAGCTGCGCAGCGCAGGGCTGGAAAGCGCGGTGCGCCTGTCCGGCGGCAAGGGCCTGCACGTAGTGGTACCGATCGTTCCGGAGGCAGGCTGGGAGCAGGCACGCGATTTCTGCGAAGCGTTCGCACAGGCACTGGCAACGCACACCCCGGACCGCTACGTGGCGACCATGAGCAAGGCCAAACGCCACGGCGTGATCTTCGTCGACTGGCTGCGCAACGGGCGCGGCAATACCAGCGTGTGTTCGTGGTCGCTACGCGCCCGCGACAAGGCCACTGTCGCCGTGCCGCTGCGCTGGGAAGAACTCGGCAAGATCAGCGGCCCGGATGCGTTTCCAATGGACAAGGCATTGCAACGTGCCAAGCGTCAACGCGCAGACCCTTGGGAATCGGTGCTGGCGTTGCGGCAGTCCTTGCCCACGGGTGACGATCACAACTAAGAGCGGCTAACAAACATACTGCGCGACTGCTGCTCGGAATCGGCAAGTACCACTCGTAAACTCCGGTTCTGAGCGCGCCGTCCGCACCCACCTGACGACCGCTCGCCACGTTTTGTTGGCCGCTCTTAGTCGGAAGCTCAGGTCAAAAGCCTGGTTGGTCGAGGGCGCGGTGCCCTCACCGCTCGCGGGACACGCCGCAAGTACGTCCATGTAGGCTCGGTGGCGGCATCCATGCCGCCACACGGTCCCGCAATCGGTGAGGACACCGCACCAGAAAGTTTGCTGGCTGCTTTGTTAAAAACCATGCGCACCGAGCATCTCGATTGGTCCTTGTCCGCCCACCGGCGCGGGACCTTACGCGGCATGGATGCCGCGTAAGAGCTTACAGGGACGTACTTGCAGCGTGTCCCGCGACGGTGGGCGGGCAAGGACACTGCAGCCAAACCGCAGATCATCCGCTTTGCCACCGACGCATCCCGCATCCCGATGCGATCCCGTCAAGGCGAAACCGCACTCTCCCGCGTCACCCTGCTCAACGCATCGCCACTGATCTCGGCAATCGACCGCGTGCCGGTCAAGGTCATCGCCACCCGCATCTCGCGTTCGATCAGGGTCAGCAGATTCTCCACACCGGCCTGACCACCGGCCGCCAGCGCGTAGACGAACGCACGCCCCAATAGCACCGCATCGGCGCCCAGCGCCAGCATGCGCACCACATCCAGCCCGCTGCGGATGCCCGAATCGGCGAGGATCTTCAGCTCACCCTTGACCGCATCGGCAATCGCCGGCAACGCCCGCGCACTGGACAGCACGCCGTCGAGCTGGCGCCCACCATGGTTGGACACCACGATGCCGTCGGCGCCGAAGCGCACCGCATCGCGCGCATCGTCCGGGTCCAGGATGCCCTTGATCACCATCGGCCCGGTCCAGAATTCGCGGATCCATTCCAGATCCTTCCACGAGATCGACGGGTCGAAGTTCGCACCCAGCCAGCCGATGTAATCCGCCAGCCCGGTCGGGCTGCCGCGGTACGCCGAGATGTTGCCCAGATCGTGCGGCTTACCGAGCAAGCCCACGTCCCAGGCCCAGCGCGGATGCGTCACCGCCTGCAGCATGCGCCGCATTGGCGCATTGGGCCCGCTCATGCCCGAGTGCGCATCGCGGTAGCGCGCGCCCGGCGTGGGCATGTCCACGGTGAACACCAGCGTGGTCACCCCGGCCGCCTTGGCGCGCTCCAGCGCATTGCGCATGAAGCCACGGTCCTTGAGCACGTAGAGCTGGAACCACATCGGCCGCTCGATCGCCGGCGCCACCTCTTCGATCGGGCACACCGACACCGTGGACAACGTAAACGGGATCCCCCGCGCCGCCGCCGCACGCGCCGCCTGCACCTCGCCACGCCGCGCGTACATGCCGGTCAGCCCCACCGGCGCCAGCACCACCGGCATCGCCAGCGTCTCGCCGAACAGCTCGGTGCTCAAGCTCAGGTCCGACATATTGCGCAGCACCCGTTGGCGCAGCGCGATATCGGCCAGATCGGCGACATTGCGCCGCAAGGTGTGCTCGGCGTACGCACCGCCATCGATGTAGTGAAACAGGAACGGCGGCAAGCGCGCCTGCGCGGCGGCGCGGTAATCGGAAGCGGCGGAAATGATCATCGAAGACGCACGGCAGCTGCGGGGTAGCCGCTGAGTGTAAGACCATCGGTGTGGCGGGTGGACCGCGCTACAGCGTGCCTGGCGTAGCAGCAGGCCGATGCCGGGTGACTGGCGAGATAAACCAATGCGGCACGCTCGGCGTACTGCGCCAGCGGCGCACGCATTGCGGCTGCGGGCAAAGCGATAACAGGCGCCAGCTCAGTTCGCCGCATCACGGAAAACGGCGCACCGACTCACCCGGTAGCGGCAAAGTGCCCGTGAAATCCCAGCGGCACCGCATACGGCAACCAGGCCTGTGCGATCGGCCCGGCATCCACGTGGCGTGCATCCAGCACCATCAGGCCGGTGCGCGCACGGGTGGTGTCCAGCACGGTGCCGACCAGCCAGCCATCGTCTGGGCGCTCGCTGCCGGGGCGCGGCACGAACACGTGTTCTTCGGCCAGCATGTCCGGCCCGTAACGGTGCACCTGGCGGCGGTCGCGTTCCAGATCGTAACTGGCCACCGCGTTGAGAAACGGCGATGCGTTCGGCCCGTCGATGCACGGCGCATACAGCCGCGCGCCGCGCGTGCCGGGCGTGCGCGCATCGAAGGTCGGCAGTTCCAGGTTGTCCACCGCATGCGCCTGCCAGTGCGCGCGGCCGTTGCGTAGATCCAGGTGCAGGCTGCGCAGCTGCACCGGTGACGGCGTGGCCGCCGGGTCGCCGTGCATCGCGGCCCGCAATGGCGAGCGCGCCTCCTCCGGGTCGGTGTGGACCAGCGCGCGCACCACGATACGGTTGCGATGTTCGTAGGCATCGGCGAAGTGATAGGCCACCGCGAAGTCGGCTTCGAACCAGCGCGGTTGGTCCAGCGCATCCTTGGGCACCACCGCAATCCGGCACGCGGCGTCGGGGGTGAAGCGCATCTGCTCGAAGAACGGGCCCTCGCCATCCAGCCGGCGGTAGGGCGCCAGCACGAAGATCAGATGCCGCTGCGTCATCGCAAAGCTGTGCAGGTAGCCCGGCGCGTCGGTCTGCAGCAGTTGCGCGCTGCGCAGCACCGCATCGGCGCCGATGTGCCAGATCAGCACGCCGGTGGCGCCGATCACACCGATCGAGCCGAAGTTCCAGGCACTGCCATCGCGGTCGATCAGCGGATGCGCCGAGAACGGCATTGCCGCCAGGTCGTCGCGCCAGGTCACCGGGCCGAGCGTGCCCAGGGCATCGGGATCCAGTTCGATCGCCGAGCCGGCTTCCCATAACGCGAACAGGCGCCCATTGAGCATCGCCACCGAGGTGTTGGCAGTGTTGACGTCGTCGTTGTTGCGCGCCGGCTGCTGGTCCGGCACAGCGGTGCCGGCAGCGCGGTAGAGGAAGCGACCGGCCTGCTGTTCCTGGGTGAACTTGTGGGTGTCCACCATGCGCGCGTGGTGCTGCACCTGGCGGCCATCCAGCCGCCAGCGGTGCACCATGCCGTCGCCGTCGAACCAGTGGTCGTAGCGGAAGCCGGCGCGCTCGGTCCAGGCCGGGCCGTTGCGATACAAGCTGCCGGCCAGACCCTCGGGCAGCGTTCCTTGCAGTGCTGCCGTGGTGGGGCCGAAGTTTGGGCGGGTGACGCTGCGCCAGCCCAGCAGCCACGGCGTGCGTTGCAACTGCTCATGAAACCGTGCCGCTTCGGCTGCTTGTGCCGGAAAGCTGCGCAGCGCCCAGCCGCCAAGCGCAGCACTGCCGGTAGCTGTCAGCAAGGACTGCAGGAAACGACGGCGATGCATGCACTGCTCCTTGAGGAAACGTGGAAATGTCAGCGCATCTGCACGCTGATACGTTTGCCGGCAGCGGGCAGATCGAAAACGATCTCGTCAAAGCTGGGCTTGCGCATGCCGGTAGGGTTGTTGCTGAAGCCGTAGCCTTCCACCGGCATGCCGATCAAATTGGTGTCCAGCTTTCCATTGCTGTTTTCGTCGTGATTGATCATCACTGCGTAGCGGCCGGGGGCAAGGTTCTTGAACTGGATGTGCGGTGTAGCGCTGGTGATCGGCACCGTTTGCGCCTGCACCGGCGGCTGTGCGCTCTCCAGCTGCGCAGCCGAGGCGATCACCGCAATGCGCAACTTGCCTTGTTGCGAACGCAGGCCGCTGACGCCCACGTCCAGATCGGCGGCCTGGATGCCGGCGCTGCCGAGCAGGCCGACGAGTGCGACAACGACGTAGGTGCGGGCAAGCATGCAAGTCTCCTGACACGGGTGGGGATGCGACGCGTTGGGGGGCGATGGTACGTAGCGCCTCGACCCGGCGGCGGTGGTGGCGGTCGCAGATCGCCCCGCGCGTGGCTGCCCATATAGTGCGGCAACACGTCTGCCTGCACGCCACGTGGGCCGAACCTGTGTGCAAGCAGGCGAAGCACCCCTCATCGCAGGCGCCACACCGCTACCTTCGCAACCCTCACCACACCAACGGCAGCAACCGATGGCTCTGCTTCGCATACGCCGGGTACGCTACCGGAAACGCACGCTGCAATGCGGCCTCTTCGATCCGGATGCGGTGCAGGAAGACCCAGGTCACCGGCACCACGATCGCCGCCACCGACAACGCATTGCCCATGCCCAGCGCCAGCCCGTAAAAGGCCAGCAGCGCGCCGGTGTAGGAGGGATGGCGTAGCCAGCGATACGGGCCGCTGCGCACCAGCTGATGATCGGGCTGGATGGTCACATCCACCGTGAACCAGCGTGCCAGCACCTGGATGGCCCACACGCGCAACGCCAGCCCGCTGCCGATCAAGGCGCAGCCGGCCCACTGCAGCGGCGCGGCCCAGCCCTGCGGCCAATGGGCCAGGCCGCTGTAGGCCAGCACCACCGCAACGGCCACCGCTGCAGACAGCACCCGCCACAGGTGTTGCAGGGTGCCTTGATCGTGCGCGCCACCATCGCTGGCGCGGCGGCGGCTGAGCAGCAGTTGATAGCCGCCCCAGATCAGATTGAGCGCAAGAAACAGACTGGAAGCAGACATGGCGTGACTCCGTGGCGATGGGTGGGTTGGTCATGCCAGTGTGCGCACGCACCGCATCGACCACAGGGGCCGCAGGTCATCGATCCCACCTGCCGGAAGTCACTTTCTGCATGCGCACCATTGCCGAGTGGCCGCGCGGCCGTCAGCATCGCCGCATGAACTCTTCCCTGCGTCATCTTTTGCACCCCCTGCGCCTGGCCGGTGCGTTCACCATTGCCGCGGTGGCGTTGTCGTTTACGCCCGACACTTCAGCGCAGGGCGCCTGGCGCTGGGGCGTGCTGGCCGGCTTCACCGCGTTGTTTCTGCTGCACTCCCTGTTGCGGCCGCTGCCCGCGTTGCGCAACGGCGCGCTGCTGCTGCAAGCGGTCCTGGCACTGCTGCTGGTGTGGATGGAGCCGCATGCAGGCACTGCGCCGGTGCTGCTGGTGTTGCTGGTGGCGCAGGCAGGGATGGCCTGGCCGCCGTTGCGCGTGCTGCTGTTGGCGCTGGCATTGAACGCGGGCATGTACGCGGTGTTGGTGCAGGCCGGCATCGATCGCGCGCTGTCCATCGTCAGCATCTACGCCGGCTTTCAGGCCTTCGCCGCGCTCACCGCGCATTACGCGCGCACTGCCGAGCGTGCCCGCGATGCGCTGGCCTACGTCAATGCCGATCTGCTGGCCACCCGCGCGCTGCTGGCCGACAGCGCGCGCGATGCCGAGCGCCTGCGCCTGGCGCGCGAGTTGCACGATGTGGCCGGGCACAAACTCACCGCGATGAGCATCCATCTGCGCTTGCTACGTGCAGACCCCATGCTGGCGCCGCGCCAGGAGCTGGCGATGCTGGAAGGCCTTGCGCGTGAGTTGCTTGGTGACATCCGCAGCGTGGTGCAGTCGTTGCGCGACGATGCCGGGCTGGATCTGCACACCGCGCTGCATGCCCTGGCCGCGCCGTTTCCCAAACCGGTGCTGCAGCTGCAGATCGACCCGGCCGTACGCGTGAGCGACCCGCAAATCGCCGAAGCCCTGCTGCGGCTGGTACAGGAAGCGCTGACCAATGCCGCACGCCACGGCGAGGCCGACACCGTGCAGGTGTCGCTGCACACCCATGACGGCCAGCTACACATCGACATCCAGGACGATGGCCACTGCGCCGAGCAGATCCGCGAGGGCAACGGCATCGCCGGCATGCGCGAGCGGCTGGCGGCCTTGCATGGCCAGTTGCAACTCGGCCGCGCCGCGCACGGCGGCATGCAGTTGACCGCGAGGTTGCCGGCATGAGCGCGCGCCGCATCGCATTGGCCGACGACCAGGTGCTGGTCCGCGCCGGCTTGCGCGCGTTGTTGCAGCAGCAGGGCGTGGAGGTGGTCTGCGAGGCCGACGACGGCCAGGGCCTGCTGGACGCGCTCGTCATCAACACGGTGGACGTGGTGCTCAGCGACATCCGCATGCCCGGCCTGGACGGTATCCAGGCGCTGCAGCAATTGCGCGCCCGCGGCGACCGCACGCCGGTGCTGCTGCTCACCACCTTCGACGACAGCGACCTGCTGCTACGCGCGACCGAGGCCGGCGCGCAAGGTTTCCTGCTCAAGGACGCCGCCCCGGAAGACCTGCGCGAGGCGATCGAGCGGGTGGCCAACGGCGAGACCCTGCTGCAGCCGGTCAGCACCGACCCGGTGCGCGCGCGCTACCAGTTCCGCGACCAGCAGCCCCCGCGCGAGACCTTCAGCGAGCGCGAGGTGGCGATCCTGCGCCTGCTCGCCGGCGGTTACTCCAACAAGGAGATCGCCCGCACCCTGTTCCTGGCCGAGGGCACGGTGAAGAATTACGTCTCCACCATCCTGGAAAAGCTCGGCACCCGCGACCGCACGCGCGCGGTGTTGAAGGCGATCACGTTGCGGGTGATTTGAGGGTTGGGATTGGGAATGGAAATCGGGAATGGGGAATGGGGAATGGGGAATGGGGAATGGGGAATGGGGAATGGGGATTGGGGATTGGGGATTAGGGATTAGGGATTAGGGATTAGGGATTAGGGATTAGGGATTAGGGATTAGGGAGTCGTAAGAGCGGGGCTGGAGCGGGCGCTGGAAGGGTGAGACTGGCGTCGAAGTCGAGCCGCAAATCGGGAGCCGGAGGCCAGCCCCTCTCCCTTCGGGAGAGGGGTTGGGGTGAGGGTACGGGGCGAAGCCACACTTGGAACGAGATGACACGAGGCTTCGCCCGTACCCTCATCCGCCCCTGCGGGGCACCTTCTCCCGAGGGGAGAAGGAACAGCCCTTGGTCAGCGGGCTTGGCGCCCGCCGCCTGCCCCTAGTCCCGGTCCCGGTCCCGGTCCCGGTCCCCCGAGGTTCGCTCTCGTCGACGGTGGCACTGGCCCATTCATCTCGGCCGAAGGGCGAAGCTCTACTGAGCTGCTACCACCACACGCAAGAGCCAGCTCGGCGCCCAGACACATCGCCACCTCATTTACATGACGATATCTCGCTAGTGTGCATGACGTTGTTTTACAAAGAATTTCCCAGCTTCTGCAGAATTGGGCAACAACCGTAAGGTTGCCGTCAGGTCGCACCGGCGGCCAGGCGCGAAGGTCGTCTGGCGGCCACCAACGCCGCTCGGGGACGCGCCGCGCTCCGGTCTGCCGCGGAGTCCGTCATGCGCCTGGTCCGATACCTGTTCGTGTTGATCGTCGTGCTGTCCACCAGTGCCTGGACGGCACCTACCCAGCCCGAATTGCCGGGGACCTGGCCCCGTGCCGCGCTGTTGACCCAACCCGCCACGGCCGAGCGTGACCTGCGAGTGGCCGTGGGTCGCTGTGATCTGGCAGTGCAGGGACCCGCGGCCGGAGCATGCGATAGCGCGGCCGCCCACGCCGATCAGCGCGGTTGCGCACAGGGCCTGGCGTGTCGGCAAGGGGCAGGGCGTGGAGCTGGCCGTAACGACCGCGACCGCGAGCATGCCCAGCGTGCTGGCAATACGCAGCCAGATCAACGTGGCTTTCAGCAACCTGTCTGATCGGGGATGACGGCGCGCAGCTGCCGAAGTCGAATGCGACAGTCGGAATGCGGCACCGCACTGACAGACGCACCGGCAAGCACCCAACCACGGCGGCGTGACTGCCTGGGCTGAGCGCTTGCCGTTATCCAGTCCGCTTGCGACCTGGCAGCCGGCGTCGTCGTGGGGCAAGGCCCAACTGCCTGGTCCAGCACGCTGACTGCCTGGCGGCGAACCGCCAGACAGATGCCGGCGTGGGGATTATTGCGGTGAGATTTGCGGATCGTTGCCGACCTGCGGGTCGCAGCTGAACAAGAGTTTGCGCTTCTCGTCTTCGATGATCACGGTCAAGAAAATCAGCGTCGCCTTGTTATTGCGATTGACGACCGACACGCTGCGCCCATCGTCGGCGATCTTCGGCTCCTCGAGCTGGTCGTGCGCGTCCGAACTCAGCAGACTGCGAATGCGAAACTGATAGGGCACGTCTACATCGAAACGGTAGACCAAGGTCACATCTTGTTGCCCCTTGCCTACCAGCAGCAGGTCCGGCGAGAAGCTGTAGAAATACTCGCCTTTCCCGCTGTTGCCGCCAAAATCCACACGCGCCACGGTGAGAGTGATGATGATGCTCGCGTTCTCATTCGATTCCGTCATGACTTGTCCTGTTCCTTGAATAGCGGGGCATAGAGGGAGACGAATCCCGGGTGGCGGTAGCCCGCGTGATACAGCCATCCGAGCTGTTGCGTAACGGCGCTGCGCTGGCCCAGGTGCACCTGCGCGCGAATCCAGGGGTCGAGCAGGTTCTTGTCGCGGCTGTTGGCGATGTCCTTGCCGAGCACCGCCACCGCGCGTTGCCACGCCGCGCGAGCACCGGCGCCGTTGCCGGCAGCGGCCTGCTGTTCGCCGTGCCAGACCAGCGCCTGGGCCAGGGCCGAGAGGCCGAGCAGATCGTCGGGCCTGGCGCGATGCAACGCATCCAGCTGCGCAACGATCGGTGCAAGGCTGTCGGCATTCGTGTCCGAGCGGGCGGTGTGCACCCGCTGCAAGCGCAGCGCGATGATGGCGTCCAGCCATTGCCATTCCGGCAACGGTTGCGCCTGTTTCAGCACATCGGCCATGGTCTGGCGGGCCCGGTCGAGGTGGCGCTCGGCCAGATCGGGATGCCCGTCCAGTGCGGCCATCCAGCCGACCTGTGCGTCGGCGTGCGCCAGATCGCGACGCCAGGCGACATTGTCCGGTTGCAACGCCACCAGTGCCTGCAGCATGCGCACGCTGTTCTGCGCATCGGTCTGCGCCTGCACCAGATGGCCGCGCGCCAGTGCCAGGTTGGAGGTGCGGATCAGCGATCCGGCCAGACGCCGCCGCCAGGCATGCGCGTCGGGATCTTGTTCGACCAGTGCGCCCAGCATGGCGATCTGCTCGCGGTAGCCCTGCTCGGCAGGTGCCAGCAAGCCCTGCATTTCCTGGGTCAGACTGAGCCAGGACAAGCTGTCGACAAGTTCGTAACGCAGCGATGCGTTGTCCGGCGTGCGTGCCAGCAGCTGGCGTTTGAGTGCGATCGAGCGCGCGAAGAAACCGATCGCGGCGTTGGTCTGGCCTTGCTCCTTGGCCAGCGTGCCAAGGTTGTTGAGTGCGTAGGACAGCTCCAGTTGCCAGCGCGGATCCTGCGGCGCGGTGCGCACCAGCCATTCGCAGGCCGCCAGATACTGCGACCAATACCGGTGCGCCAGCGGCAACTGCTTGCCTTTGTAGGCAAGGTCCCCCAGCCAATATGCGGTTTGCCCGGTTTCGGCCTGCGCCTCCAGCGAGCCGGGCGCACGCACACGTGCCTGCTCGGCCGTGGCAGCGGCACGCGTAAATGCCGCATGCGCTTCGTCCAATTTGCCCTGATTCATCAGCACTTCGCCGGTGGTGCGCAGGGCGCGTGCGTGGTTGATCAGATCGCCAGGCTGCATGCTCGCGTTGGGCAGGTCTTCCAGATAGCGCAGCGCGCGGCTGCCCACGCTGTCGAGCAGTTTGAGGTTGCCCACGGTGCGCAATTGCTCGGCCAGATCGCCCAGCATGTAGCTCACCAGTTGCTGCGCCTGGTCGCGGCGTTGTTCGGCCACTTGCTGCGCTTGCCGCGCTTGCCAGCCCAGCAGCATCGAGGCGCTTGCCAGCACCACCAGCAAGGTCGCCGCCACCGCATACATCCCGCGCCGTTGCCGCTGCGAGCGCTCGCAGGCATGCAGGAACGCGTGATCCACCGCGCCCAACTCCTGCGGCATGCGCCGCGCCGCTTCGCGCGCTTCGCTCAAGGGGCGCCCGCTGTTGAGCAGATGATCGGTGCGCCGGCCTTCGGCGGCCCAGCGCTGTGCGGCCAGTTGCAGGCGTTTGTGGGCCTGCAGCAGGCGGCGGTTTTCATGGATCCACTCGGCCGCGCGCGGCCATTGCCGCAGCAAGGCTTCATGCGCAACCGCAAACCCCGGCTCGCCTGCGACCAATTCGCTGACGAACAATCGCGCATGCACGAAGGCATCCACCAACACGCGTGCAGCGCTGTTCTGGGGCAATGCCGACCACAACGCACGCCGCGCGGTCACCGCATCGCTGTCGGGATGGATCACGCTCAGCAACGTCAGCACCTCGCCGAGCGCGGCCTGCGCGGTGGGCGGCAAGGCACGAAATGTGTGTTCGGCATGGTGTGCCAACGCGCCTTCCAGCCCGCCCAGTGCGCGGTAGGCCGCAAAGGTCAGCAGGCCATCGTCGCTGCGTTGTGCGTGCAGTGCATGCAACAAGTGCTGCAGCAACGGCAAGGCATCGGGCTGGCGCGCGGTGGCGTCGCGCAGTACATCATCCAGGCGGCTGGCGCTGTCGCGGTCTTCTTCGAAGCGCAGCCCGGCCATCGCTGCAGGCACCCGAATGATTTGGCCGATCTCGCCATCGCGCGGCGGCAGCAGATCCACATGCCCGTCGCCACGTTTGAGCTCCACGATCTGCGGCAAGGCATCGATCAGGCGCGGATAGAAATCGCTGCGGGTGAGCATCAGTACCGCCACCTGCGCGCTGCTGCACAGCGATTGCAATGCGGCAGCCAATGCGGCGCGGTCGGCATCGGTGATACCGGGGGTGGCCACCATCGCTTCGGCATGGTCGATCACCAACAGCAGATGGCGTTGGGTCTGCAGGCTGTCGCGCGCCGGGGCGCTCTGGCGCATTGCCTCGCCAATGGCCGCATGCAGTGGTGCCGGGCGTTGCAACCAATCGGGCAGCAGCGCCGTCTGCGCCGGCGAAAATACCGCGCGCCCGTTCGGTGCCCAGTCGCCGAGTGCGCGCGCCAGCGTGTCCAGCACATCGCCGCCATGGCACTGCGCCAGGTTGCAATAGGCCACCGCCACCGCTTCCAGGCCATCCAGGCCGCCGGGCTGCGACAACAACGGCACCACGCCGGCGCGCAGCAGGGATGTCTTGCCGCAACCGCTGGCACCGCTCACCAGCACCAGCCCGCGTTGGCTGTGCAACTGCGCGCGCATCGCGCTCAATACCTGCGCAATGGCGTGGCTACGGCCGAAAAACACCTCGGCATGCGCGGGAGCGAACGCCTGCAACCCCACGTAGGGATTGCCGTGCTCCCACGCCCGCGCGCCAATCACGACGCCGCGATAATCCTCGGGAAACACCACTTTGGGCAGCAGCCGGTAACCGCGCTTGCGGATGGTTTCGATGTAGCGCGGTTGGCGGCTGTCGTCGCCGAGTTTGCGGCGCAGCTGGGCGATGGTCTTGTGTACCGGGTTGTCGCCGTAAAAGCTGCCGTGCCACACCTCGATCAACAACTGCTCGGCGCTGATGACCTCGCCTGCGCGCTCGGCCAGCGCGATCAGCACTTCCATCATGCGCGGTTCCAGCGTGATGGTCTGGCCGTCATCGATCAGCGCCAGCCGTTCCGGCTCGACCAGCAATGGCCCAAGCCGAAACCGTGGGACGGAGCTCAGCTGCGTGACGCGCTCGCTTCGAAGAGACATCGCTCGGATACCGGTCGCACAGCTGGAAGGGACCTCGACGATCGCCAACAGGCGCAGCCAGGCACGGCACGGCAGGCGCAAAAAATAGCACAGGCGGCCCGGCAGGAAATCGATGGTGATCGCTGTTCGTTCGCGCCTGTGCGCTGAAGATGCATGCGTTGCACGCCACACCGTGTGGCGATACCGGCGTCTTCACGCGCATCCATACAGCAGCGTGTGTTGCGCATCAGGCTGTTTCGCGCGCAGCCCACCGATTAAGATGCCGCCAGCATCTTGCTGACGAGGAGTACACGTTGATCATCCATCCCAAAGTGCGCGGCTTCATCTGCACCACCACGCATCCGCTTGGCTGCGAGCGCAATGTGCTCGAGCAGATCGCCGCCACGCGCGCCGCGGCGTGCGTCGCGACGGCCCGAAGAAGGTGCTGGTGATCGGCGCGTCCAGCGGCTACGGCCTGGCTTCGCGCATCACCTCTGCCTTCGGATTCGGCGCCGACACGCTGGGCGTGTTCTTCGAAAAGCCCGGCACAGCCACCAAGGCCGGTACCGCCGGCTGGTACAACTCGGCTGCGTTCGACAAGCATGCCAAGGCCGCGGGTCTGTACAGCAAGTCGATCAATGGCGATGCGTTCTCCGATGCGGCGCGTGCGCAGGTGATCGAGCTGATCAAGAGCGAGATGGGCGGCCAGGTCGACCTGGTGGTGTATTCGCTGGCCTCGCCGGTGCGCAAGTTGCCGGGCACTGGCGAAGTGAAGCGCTCGGCGCTCAAGCCGATCGGCCAGACCTACACCGCCACCGCCATCGACACCAACAAGGACACCATCATCCAGGCCTCGATCGAGCCGGCGACAGAGCAGGAGATCGAAGACACCATCACCGTGATGGGCGGGCAGGATTGGGAATTGTGGATCGACGCGCTGGAAGGTGCCGGCGTGCTCGCCGATGGCGCGCGCAGCGTGGCCTTCAGCTATATCGGCACCGAGATTACCTGGCCGATCTACTGGCACGGCGCGCTGGGCAAGGCCAAGGTGGATCTGGACCACACCGCGCAGCGTTTGAATGCGCGCCTGGGCAAGCACGGCGGCAGCGCCAATGTGGCGGTGCTCAAGTCGGTGGTGACCCAGGCCAGTGCGGCCATTCCGGTGATGCCGCTGTATATCTCCATGGTCTACAAGATCATGAAGGAAAAGGGCCTGCACGAAGGCACCATCGACCAGCTGGACCGCCTGTTCCGCGAGCGCCTGTACCGCGAAGACGGCCAGCCTGCCGAGGTGGACGACGAAAACCGCTTGCGCCTGGACGACTGGGAACTGCGCGACGACGTGCAGGACGCCTGCAAGGCGCTATGGCCGCAGGTCACCACCGAGAACCTGTTCGCCCTCACCGATTACGCCGGCTACAAGCACGAGTTCCTCAAGCTGTTCGGCTTCGAGCGTGACGATGTGGATTACGACGCCGAGGTGGAGACGGACGTGAGGTTCGATTGCATCGAGTTGGGCTGAGAATCGGGAATCGGGAGTGGGGAATCGGAAAAGCCGTGGCGGCTTGGCACGCTGGTTGTGCAGTACGCAGTGCTTTGACTGTTTCCGACTCCCGACTCCATCCCAATGCCAAATCCCGGCGCTAAAGGTCGAGACGCCGCTATGAATCGCAGGCTTTCATGTCGATCACTGGTTCGGCAGGGACGTGGCTTGATTGTTGAACCACATCCACACTGCATGGAGCGCACGAGGTCATGGACAAACTGATCGCTATCCTGGTGCTGGCCATCCTGGTCAGCGTGACCTGTGCCGTGCTGCTGCGCTTCGTCAAGCTGCACTGGTCACTCAAGGCAATCTGCAATTTTGTGATCACCACGGCCATCGTCTGTGCCGTGGTCATGCAGGACGGCTCGGCGCCGGACTGGCAGTTCGCACTGATGCTCACGCTGTTCTTCAGCGTACCGGCCTCGCTGTGCGTGGTCCTGCTGAGCGCAGCGCTGAAGTGGATCATCAACAAACGCCGCGCACCTGCGCCCGCCTGAAACGCGTGAGTGCAGCGAGCAACACGTAGCAAGCATCTACTCGCCGCCCGCGATCGCGCATCACATCGCACAATCGCGCGTCAGCTCCGAGCGCACCGCGCGCTGTTAGCAACAAACCTGGCTAAAGCGCTGAAAGCCAGCGCTCTTGAATGCTCTTACGATTCCCCAATCCCGATTCCCCAATCCCAGCTTTTCACCGCCTCACATCAAACCGCGCATCGCCCACACAGGCCTGCACATCGGCCACCGACAGCGGATTGAAATCGCCGGGAATCGAGTGCTTCAAACACCCCGCCGCCAGGCCGAAGCGCACCGTGTCCTCCAGCGACCAGCCCTCGATCAAGCCGTGCAGCACGCCGGCCGCGAAGGCATCGCCGCCGCCGATGCGGTCGATGATCGGGGTCAGTTCCTCGCTCGGCGCGCGTGCCACCTCGCCACCGCGTGGCACCAGCATCGCGCCCAGGCTGTGGTGGTCCACGTTGTGCGCCACGCGCTGCGTGCAGGCCATCAACTGCAGTCGCGGGAACGCCGCGAAGGCCTGCTGCGCGGCCGCTTCCACGCGCGCTTCCAGCGTGTCCTGCGGGAACTCGCCACCGAGCACCACACCGATATCGCGGTAGTCGGCAAACACCACATCCGCACAGTCGAACAGCTGGTGCAGGATGCTGCGCGCATCGCCCTGCCAGCGCTGCCATAGCTTGGGCCGGTAGTTACCGTCGAATGAGACCTTGACCCCGGCCGCACGTGCGGCGCGTGCGGCCGCCAGCGTGGCCTGCGCCACATCGGCGCCCAGCGCCGGGCTGACCCCGGACAGATGCAGCCACTGCACGCCCTCAAGCAGACGCGGCCAGTCGTAGGCATCGGCCGGCGCCAGCGCAAACGCCGAATCGGCACGGTCGTAGACCACTTCGCTGGGGCGATGGATCGCACCGGTGGTCAAAAAGTACAGACCCATGCGTCCATCCACCTGCCGCACATGGCGCGTGTCCACGTCGTGCCGCCGTAGTTCGCCCAGCACTGCCGCACCCAGCGGGTTGTCCGCCACCGTGCTGACCATGGCCACCTCGTGGCCGAAATGCGCCAGCGATACGCCAACGTTGGCCTCCGCCCCACCGCAATGCACATCCAGCCGAGGCTGCTGCAGCAGCAGCTCGTGACCAGGCGCCCCCAGGCGCAACAACAACTCTCCAAAGCACAGGATGCGGGCACGACTCATGCGGCAATTACCTCGTCTGTGTGGTGCGTCACGGGGTGGGGAGACCGGGACGCGTCAGGATGACCATCGGTGTCATTCTAGCCGTCGTGATAGACGACCAATCACAAGAATAATGCGACGTGCAGGGGCTGGTTGCACCCCTTTTGTGCAAATTAGGTGAGGTTTTCTGCTGCGCTGCAAGATGTTGAACGGCGATTCAGCTGGTAACGTCGTTTTGACCAGCGGTGTCATTACCGCCCACACCCCCGCTATTTCACGTTGTTCATGGACCCTTGGGAGGGGAGGACATGCAATTTCGGACCACCAACCGGAAGACACCGGTTACCTTGCTTGCACTGTCGATCGGCCTTGCGCTGAGCGGCCATGCGGCTGCACAGGACGCCGCCCAGGTACCCACCGAGCCAACGGTCGACCTCGACGCCGTCACCGTCACCGGCTATCGCGCCTCGGTAGAAAAGGCCCTGGACATCAAGCGCGGCGAAGCCGGCGTGGTCGATGCCATTGTCGCTGAGGACATTGGTAAGTTCCCCGACCTCAACCTGGCCGAATCGCTGCAGCGCATCCCCGGCGTGGTGATCACCCGCGATGCCGGCGAAGGCCGCAATATCTCCGTGCGCGGCTTAGGCCCTGACTTCACCCGCGTGCGCGTCAACGGCATGGAAGCGCTCACCACGGTGGGCGGTTCGGACCAGTCCGGCGGCTCCAACCGCGGCCGCGGCTTCGACTTCAACGTGTTCGCCTCGGACCTGTTCACCCAGTTGATCGTGCGCAAGACCGCGCAGGCCGATGTGGAAGAAGGCTCGCTGGGCGCCACTGTCGACCTGCGTACCGCACGCCCGTTTGATTACGAAGGCCTCACCATCGCCGCCAGCGGCCAGGCCGCCTACAACGCGATGTCCGAGAAGGCCAACCCGCGCGTAGCCGGCCTGATCTCCAACACCTGGGCCGACAACACCTTCGGCGCGCTGGTGTCGGTGGCCTACACCGAGCGCGAGCTGCTGGAAGAAGGCAGCAACAGCGGTCGCTGGGCCAATGGCCCGAGCAACGGCAACTTCGCCGCCAGCCCGGCGTTCCCGCAGGCGCGCGACGCCAACGTGTTCCATCCGCGCTTCCCGCGCTACACCTTGATGGAGCACAAGCAGGAGCGCATCGGCGTGACCAGCTCGCTCCAATGGGCGCCGAGCGATTCCACCGAGTTCTCGCTGGACGGTCTGTATTCCAAGATCGACGCCAAGCGCAGCGAAAACTATATCGAGGCGATCTCCTTCAGCCGTGGCGCAGCGCAGGGCGGCAAGCCGCAGACCATCGTCAACGACGGCTTCATCGACCCGGCCACCGGTGCGATGCTGTACGGCAACTTCGACAACGTCGACGTGCGCTCGGAAAACCGTTACGACGAATGGAACACCGTCTTCAAGCAGCTGTCGTTGACCGGCGAGCATCGCTTCAGCGACGTGTTCAAGATCAGCGGCATGGTCGGCACCTCGAGCTCCAAGCACGAGAACCCGATCCAGACCACGGTGATCATGGACAAGCTCAATGTCGATGGCTATTCGTACGATTACCGCGGCAACAGCCGCAAGCCGGTGTTCAATTACGGCATCGACCCCACCGACCCCAATGGCTGGACCCTGGCCGAACTGCGCCTGCGTCCGCAACAGGTGCAAAACGACTTCGATACCGGCAGCCTGGATTTCGATTGGAGCGTGAGCCCCGGTTTCCGCTTGAAGGGTGGCGTGCTGGCCAAGAACTACACCTTCGCCACCAAGGAATTCCGCCGCGCTTCCGAAGTGGCGGTGCCCACCTTCGCCGATGGCACCCGCATCGTGCCGGCCGACCTGACCCAGCAAACCGGATTGAGCGCCATCAAGGGCTCGCCCAACACCTGGGTGGTGCCGAATCTGGATGCGGTGGCCGATGCGCTAGGCATCTATAGCGGCACCGGCACCTTCGCCCTGGCCGAGCGTGCGGTGAACACCCGCAGCGTCACCGAGCAGGATCGCGGTGCGTATCTGCAGGGCGATTTCTCCTTCGATATCGGCGCGATTCCGTTCTCCGGCAATCTGGGCGTGCGCTATGTGCGCACCAAGCAGGAGTCCACCGGCTTTGCCACCGTCGGCTCCGCACTCGTGCAGACCACCGCCGAGCGCGAATACAACAACACGCTGCCATCGATGAACCTGGTGGCCGAAGTCAGCCCGGATTTCCTGGTGCGCTTCGGTGCGGCCAAGGTGATGTCGCGTCCTGGTCTGGGTAGCCTGACGCCCGGTGTAACGGTCAACGTCAGCGGCGGTGCGCGCACCGTCAGTGGCGGCAATCCGAATCTGGAACCGATTCTCGCCGACACCTACGACCTGGGCTTCGAGTGGTATTTCCAGGAAGGCGCATTGCTGGGCCTTGGGCTGTTCTACAAGGACATCGAAAGCTTCGTGCAGACCGCACGCGAGGTGCGTCCGTATTCCTCCAGCGGCCTGCCGGTGAGCCTGCTCGACGGTACCGGCGCCGGCGTCAACGACGACTTCGTCTTCAGCGTGCCGCTCAATACGCCCGGTGGCGATCTCAAGGGTCTGGAAGCCAATTACACCCAGCCTTTCAGCTGGTTGCCGGGCGTCTGGAGCAATCTGGGTATCCAGCTCAACTACACCTACGTCGATTCGCAGATCCAGTATCTGACCACCAGCGGCGCGGCGTCGCTGGAAACCGATCTCACCGGTCTGTCGAAGAATGCGTACAACGCCACGCTGTTCTACGAAGGCGAAAAGTTCGCCGGGCGCGTGTCGGCCACGCATCGCGACGACTATCTGACCCAGGTGCCGGCAACCGAAACCGGCTTCGACGTGCACGGCATGAAGGCCACCACGATGATCGACGCCTCGCTGCGCTACAAGTTCGACGACAAGATCGAGCTGAGCCTGGAAGGCATCAATCTGACCAACGAAGTGGCAGACGAGTGGGTCGGTGCGGCCGCGCAGTTGCCGCTGCAATACAGCGAAACCGGCCGGCAGTTCCTGCTGGGCGTGCGCTACAAGTTCTAACCGCTGTCCGCCCGCTGCGCACGCGCGCAGCGGGCCCTTATTCCAACGCTTGATCGCCTTGTATGCGGTGCACTGGTGCACGCATGCAACGCGGTGGGCGTGATGTTTGAAAGCCTCCAGCAACGCTGTAGTGCGCGGTTGCGCAGCAGGGGTGTTGGTCGCTCATTGCGACGCCAGGGCCTTGGGGGGCTGAGCGCGTCATTGCAGCCAGTGCCAGGGAGAGAGCCGCCTCATGCAAGCCCGTTCGTGTCGTCCTGCCTCTGCGGCAGGCGCCTGCCTGTCCGCCGCGCGTCTGTCGGTGGCCATCGTCCTGGCCTTGCACGGTGCCGGCGCTGCCGCGCAAACCGTCGGCCCGCCGACCACGCCAACCGATGCGGTGGATCTGGACCGCGTGCAGGTCAAGGCCACCTACCGCGAAAGCCTGCAGCAATCGCTCGATGCCAAGCGCTACAGCGTGGAGCAGGTGGATGCGATCTATGCCGAAGACATCGGCAAGTTTCCCGATCTGAATCTGGCCGAATCGATGCAGCGCATCGCCGGCGTCTCCATCGACCGCGAAGGCGGCGAGGGCAAGCAGATCTCCGTGCGCGGCCTGGGCTCGGATTTCACCCGCGTGCGCATCAACGGGCTGGAAGCATTGGCCACCGCCGGCAGCGGCAGCGATGGCGTCAACCGCAGCCGCGGCTTCGACTTCAACACCTTTGCCTCCGAACTCTTCAGCCGCGTCACCATCAGCAAGACCCAATCGGCGCAGATGGACGAAGGCTCGCTAGGTGCAACCGTCGATCTGCGCGGCTCGCGCCCGTTCGACTTCGACGGCTTCGAAGCGGCCGCCTCCACGCAATACGGCTACAACGATCTCTCGCGCGAAAAAGACCCGCGTTTTTCCGGCCTGATCAGCAACATCTGGGCCGATGGCCGTGTGGGCGCCTTGATGTCGGTGTCCTACAGCGAGCGCCACCTGCGCGAGGAAGGCTACAACCCGGTGCGCTGGGAGCACGGCAACTACCGCAACTCCAACCAGAGCACCGCCACCAACAACGGCACCTACGGCTTCTGCTCGCCAGTGGGCTACAACCCGCAGACCCCGCGCAACCCGCTCGCCAACGAAACCCCGGCCGGCGTCGGCTCGCAGGCCAACCAGGACCGCAACAACGGCTGGGGCAGCTATGGCATCAGCGCCGCCAATTGCGGCACCGGCATCGCGCGCCCGGCCAACACGCCGGAGAACATCCAGGCCTACGAAACCGCCACCGACGCCTGGATTCCGCGCTACCCGCGCTATATCCGCACCGACCACGAGATCAAACGTCTCGGCGTCACCGGCGCGCTGCAATTCAAGGTCAGCGACGACACCCTGCTGAACTTCGACATGCTGTATTCCAAGCTGGACAAGGACCAGCGCGAAGACTCGGTCGGCGCCAACCTGCACCGCACCGCCAACTTCGGTGGCAAGACCCAGATCGCCGTGCGCGAGGCGCAAGTGGACGACCAGAACCGCCTCACCTACGGCGTGTTCGACAACGTCGATTTCCGCACCGAATCCAGCAACATCGAAGAATCCACCGAGTTCAAGCAATTCAGCCTGGACCTGCAGCACCGTTTCAACGACCAGGTGCGCGTCAATGCATTGGTCGGCCACTCGACCTCGGACTACGAGCGCCCCGAGTTTTCGATGGTGAGTTTCGACAACACCAATCTCGACGGTTTTGTGCTCGACCGGCGCAACGGTGGCGACTACCCCAGCATGAGTTTCCCGTTCGATGCGGGTAACCCCAACAACTGGCAGTGGTTGGGCTACGGCGCGGTGCCGGTCAACAGCAACGGCACCGCGCGCGGCACCAACATCAGCGAGGTGCGGCTCAACCCGCAGTCGGTGAACAACACCTTCGACACCGCCAAGGTGGATCTGGAATTCAACATCAGCCCCACCTTCACCTTCCGCACCGGGCTGGCCTACAAGAACTACGACATGGACACGTCGGAGTCGCGCAACATCTCCTACGGGCGATTGGCGCAGGCGTTGCCGGCTGGTGTGGGCGTCAATGAGCTGAGCACCAACCTGGATGGCTTCGGCCGCAGCTTGAACGGCAGCTTCCCCACCACCTGGGTGATTCCGGATTTCCAGAAAGTCGCCGACCTGCTCAACATCAATTGCAACTGCGACACCGGCGTGCCCGGTGGCGACTACAGGTTGGCCGATGTCGGCCATTTCGGCTCGTCCAACAACAATTTCGCCGTCAACGAAAAGAGCCTGGGCACCTACCTGCAGCTCGATTTCAACACGGATCTCTGGGGCCGCGCGCTGCGCGGCAACCTGGGCGTGCGCTATGTGCAGACACAGATCGCCGCCAGTGGTTATGCGCCGTGTACGGCCACTGCGGCCGGTGCGATTTCGCCTGCGTGTGAGTCGTTCTTCGGCGTGGCCAGTGCCACCGCCGCAGCCGGCGAGCGCCTGCTGGTGCCCACCACGGTCAACCACAATTACCGCGACATCCTGCCCTCGTTGAATCTCTCGTGGGATGTCAGCGAGGAGGTGGTGCTGCGCTTCGGTGCGGCCAAGACCATGGCGCGCCCCACGCTGGCGTATCTGTCGCCCAGCGTCAGCGGCGGGCCCACCCAGTTCTTCGACGACGGGCGGTTTTTCTCGATCAACCTGGGCAATCCCAAGCTCGACCCGTTCCGCTCCACCAACTACGACCTCAGCGCCGAGTGGTATTTCCGCGAAGGCTCGCTGTTGTCGGCGGCGGTGTTCTACAAGGACATCGACAGCTACGTGCAACGCACCCGCGTGCTCAGCACCTGGGAGGCGATGGGCTACGCGCTGGATCTGCTGCCCGCAGGCTTTACCCCGGACACCATCTTCAATGTGCAGAGCTACTTCAACACGCCCGGCGGCCCGCTCAAGGGCTTCGAGCTGACCTACCAGCAGGCCTTCGACTTTCTGCCGGGTTTCTGGCGCAACTTCGGCATCCAGCTCAACTACACCCAGGTCGATTCCAAGATCAATTACCTGTTCAGTACCGCAGGCAGCAGCAACACCAGCATCACCACCACCGCCACCGAGCGCGACCTGCTCAACCTCTCGCCGCAGTCCCACAACGCCACCGTCTATTACGACGACGGCCGCTTCAGTGCGCGCGTGTCCACCAGTTACCGCGACGGCTACATCAACAACATCCTCGCCCAGGAGGACGTCTACGACCTCGATGGCAGGCGCCTGGTCACGGCCGACGTGACCGGCAAATACAGCGTGGAAAACGTGGATTTCAACATGTCCTACAAGCTCAACGACCACCTGTCGCTGACGTTTGAGGCCATCAACCTGCTCGACACCCCCGACCGCCGCTACGTCGATTCCACGCTGGAACTGCCCGACAAGTACACCGTCACCGGGCGCCAGTACTACATCGGCGCGCGCTACAAGTTCTGACAGGAGCAACGCATGCAAGCGCATCGCAGGATCGTGTTACGCACCCTCGTCGCCACCGCATTGCTGGCCGGGCTGTCGCTCGGCAGCACCGCCGCCATCGCCGCCGACCCGGTCTACACCGTGGCCAAGCAGGGCAGCGCCGGCTACCGCATCGTGCAGGCGGCCATCGACGCCGCCGTGCAGGGCGGCAAGCGCGCGCAGATCAACATCGGCGCCGGCACCTACCAGGAGCTGATCGTGGTGCCGTCCAACGCACCGGCGCTCAAGCTCACCGGCGCCGGCCCCACCCAGACCATCATCACTTACGACAACTACGCCTCACGCATCAATCCGGCCACCGGCACCGAGTACGGCACCTCCGGCTCGTCCAGCGTCATCATCGCCGGCAACGACTTCACTGCCGAGCAATTGAGCTTCGGTAATCACGCAGGCCCGGTCGGGCAGGCGGTGGCGGTGCGTGTGGATGGCGACCGCGCTGCGTTCCGCGATGTGCGCTTCCTCGGCTACCAGGACACGCTGTACCTGCGCGGCGCCAAGCTGTCGTATTTCCTCGACTGCTATGTCGAAGGCACGGTGGACTTCGTGTTCGGCGCCGGCACCGCGCTGTTCGAAAACGTGCAACTGCACTCGCTGGGCGATGGCTATCTCACCGCCGCCTCCACCCGGCAGGAAAGCGCGCGCGGCTTCGTATTCCGCAATGCCCGCGTCACCGCTGCCAGCGGTGTCTCGCGCGTGCACCTGGGGCGGCCGTGGCGGCCGTATGCCAGCGTCAGCTTCATCAGCAGCCAGCTCGGCGCGCATGTGCCGGCGGAAGGCTGGAACAACTGGGGCAACACCGCCAACGAGGCCACCGCACGCTACAGCGAATACCAGAGCAGCGGCAACGGCGCCAACCCGTCGCGCCGCGTGAAGTGGTCGCGCCAACTCACCGCTGCGCAGGCCGCCGCGCTGGACCGCAACACCATCCTGGGCAGCTGGAGGCCGTTCTGATGATCCGCTTATCGACAATTGCATTCACCACCGCGTTGCTGCTGGCACCGCTGTCGGCCATGGCCGACAAGATCGCCGACAACATGTTGCTGCTGCAGACCGCCTCCGGCGGTTGGTCCAAGCAATACAAGGGCGTCGCCGTCGACTACAACCGCACCTTTATCGCTGCCGAAATCGCCGAGCTGCAGCAACCCGAGCGCAAGGACGACGCCACCATCGACAACAAGGCGACCACGTACGAAATTACGTACCTGTCCACCGCCTTCAAGAACGAAAAGAACGCCAAGTACATCGCCGCCGCACGCCGTGGCGTGGACTACCTGCTCAAGGCGCAATACGCCAATGGCGGCTGGCCGCAGTTCTATCCGGACCTGTCGTCCTATCACCATCAGCTCACCTACAACGACGATGCGATGGTGCGCGTGCTCAACCTGCTGCAGGACATCGGCGAGGGCAAGGGCGACACCGGCGCGCAACTGCGCAGCAGCCACGGCGCACGCGCAGTGCAGGCGGTGGCCAAGGGCCTGAAATGCGTGCTCGCCACCCAGGTCAAGATCGGCGGCACGCTCACCGTGTGGGGCGCGCAGTACGACGAGGTCACGCTCAAGCCGGCCAGGGCGCGCGCGTATGAACTGGCCTCGTTGTCGTCCAGCGAGTCGGTGAGCATCGTGCGGTTTCTGATGCGCCAGCCCAACCCCTCGGCCAAGATCAAGACTGCGGTGCAAGCGGCCGGTGTCTGGTTCGACACCCATCGCATGCGCGATCTGGCTACCAAGAAAATCGACGACCCCACCCAGGAAACCGGCAAGGACGTGATCCTGGTGGCGCAACCCGGTGCATCGCTATGGGCACGCTTCTACGACCTGCAGAATCAACGCCCCTTGTATGCCAACCGCGACGGCAAGGCCTTGACCGACTACATGCAGGTGCCCAACGAACGCCGCGTGGGCTATGCCTGGCATGGCACCTGGCCGGACAAGTTGTTGAAGGATGAGATCCCCAAGTGGAAGGCCGCAAACGGGCTGTAGTGGACGCAGCCATCGCACCACCGCACGCGGCGCATGCTGGCGCGCGCAGCACGCAGGCACGGCATGTACTCTCGTACGTGCCGGCCCGCTTGCTCGCCGCCCACCGTGCACCGCGTGCCGCGTTGCGGTGGCACGTTGCAATGTCTGTCGCCCATGCGGTGCGGCAGTGGTTTTGAAACAGACGAGGTGCGTGTGCTGAAGGTTTGGATGGGTTTGTTGTGTCTGATCGCGCTGCCGGTGAGCGCGGCCACCCCCACGGCCCCGGAGTTGTTGTTCCGGGTCTCGGCCGATCGCAGCCTGGAGGCCGATGTGGCCCGCGGCGATCGCGTGCCCAACTTCCGCGACAAGATCGCCCTGGTGCCCACCGGCAAACGCGGCAACGCCATCGAGTGGGCCGACGACGGCGTGCTGTCGTGGAATGCGCCTGGCAACCTCTACACCCAGCGCGGCACGCTGAGCTTCTTCTGGCGTGCGCGTTATCCCGTTGGCGAAGCGCCATTTGTGATCTTCCGCGTCGGCTATGCCGACCACACCAGCTGGGACATGGCCTGGCTGCGCATCGACTGGAACGGCCACGGCTTCGATGCCTTCGTCACCGACGCCAACCTCGCGCGCACCCGCGTCTCCTTCAAGCTGGATAAAAATCCCGCCGCCAGCGACTGGACCCATATCGCATTCGCCTGGGACGAAACCCGCGGCGTGCGCCTGTACGTGGACGGCAAGGAGGCCGCACGCGTGGACTGCGGCCAACCGTGCGCCAACGGCGGCGCGCTCGACTTCGACGCCGCACTGGACCAGTTCGGCCTGGCCGGCCGCGTGATGTCGCCGCACCAGGTGCAGAGCCGCTACAACTTCCTGCGCGGCAGCGACTTCGACGAACTCCGCATCTACGACCGCATGCTCGATACCAATGGCGCTGCCGCACTGGCGCGCCTGCAAGAGCCCACCACCGCTGAAGCACCCACAAGCGACGCGCAACACGCCGCCTTCCTGCACCGCTTTGGCTGGGACAACGGCCACGCACCGCCGCTGCTGAGCGCACCCATCACCCGTATCCGCAAGGTGGAATTCGCAGACGCACGCGACCTCAAGCAATGGATGTGGAAGGCCACCGACGGCATCGCCGAGACCACCTGGCCCGGCGTCTACAACCGCTCGCGCCTGCCGGGGCGCGACGACTACTTCCAGCTGCCGGACTGGAACACCTACGTCGAAGGCGGCAAGGCGCTGGACCTCACCCTGCCGGACGAGCCGGTCAACCGCATCGAGCTGCGCGGCGCCGCCTATGGCCAGGCCAGCTACGCCGCGCCCAACGCACAGGCGCAGCCGCTGTTCGCGCGCAGCCAGGGCGTGGTGCGCAGCGTGGACCAGTTCCCCGAGCGCCGCGGCGGCACGCTGCGCTTTGCCAACACCGCGCAGGAAACCCCCATCCAGGAAATCTGGGCCTACAACGTGCAGCCGGGCGAGGTACCCAAAGGCAGCGCCCAACTTAGCTACACCGTGCGCAGCGACATCCAGCCCGACTACGACAACCTCGCGCCCTTGCGCGATGTCATCGCCGGCCGCTACCCGCCAGGCGAGCGCCAGACCGTGGTTGCGCTGCCCACCAAGGCACCCGCACGCAAGCGCCCCAGCGACAAGACCGCCACCGGCAGCGCGCAGCAACCCATCGTGCACATCCTGGTGCCGTCCAGCCTGGGCAACCCGCCGCCGGACCAGGCGCTGATGCGCAGCTGGTCCTACGGCTGGGAGAACATGCACGACGGCCTGGACGGCATCGCCATCACCCTGCCGGCGCTCAACCTGCCGGCCACCCATAACGGCCGCATCCCGCTCAACATCCGCATCAAGGACCCCATCTGGCCCGCGCGCGACATGATCGACGTCTCGGTCGCGGTTACCCCCGGCCAGGCCCGCACCCTGTGGCTGGACCTGCGCGACAGAATCCTCAGCAACGACAGCCTGATGCTCAGCATCGCCGCCGCCGCGCCCGGCTTTAACGCCAACGCGCTCGACGGCACCCACCTGCAACTGGTGTTCAAGCCGCGCGCCGAGGCCCTCAAAGAGCACGTGGCCGACCGCTTCAACCAGGTCAAGGACAACTGGGGCTTTCTGGTGGAAGAGCACACCACCTCCAAGCGCCAGCTGCTCTACAAGCGCCTGGACGCCGACATCACCGACCTACTGCGCGTAGACCCGGACAACGCCCTCGGCCGCCAGTACTGGAACGACATCAGCTACGCCAACCAGGGCGAGTTGCCTGTCGATCTGCCCGCCGTGCCCAAGGGCGTGCCCGCCTGGGCGTTCTGGCAGCTGCAAGACCTCAGCGCCACCCGCCGCTACATCCGCTGGTGGATCGAGCAGCGCCAGGTGGCCTACGGCGATTTCGGCGGCGGCATTTCCGACGATTCGGACCTGGTGCAGCAGTGGCCCGGCGTCGCCCTGATGGGCGTGGACCCGGACATGCTCAATGCCTCCATGCTGGCGCTGTCCGATGCCAACTACCGCAACGGCATGTTCACCAACGGCCTGTCCACCATCGAAACCGACGAGCTGCATTCCTACGAGGAGGGCATCAACCTCAACAGCGCCCTGCTGTACCTCAACTGGGGCGACCCACGCACCGTCGAGCGCCTGATGCAAACGGTCAAGGCCTTCGACACCATCATCCAGATCAACCCGCAAGGGCATCTGCTGTTCGCCAGCAACTGGTTCGGCGGCCGCAAGGTCTACCGCGAGCCCAACTGGCAATGGCAAAAACCGTACTCCTTCCCCATCGTGCACCCGGCCATCCTGCTGGGCGGCTATAACGCCGACCCCAACAGCCGCCGCATCGTCACAGGGTTAGCAGACGGCTATCTCGCCCTCGCCTACACCAACGCCAAGGGCAACTGGGCGCTACCCAACGAGATCAACTGGCAAACCGGCAAAACCCGCGGCGGCGAACTGTTCGAAGGCAGCGGCGGCGCCGACACCTTGCACACCTTCTGGGCCGCCTACCGCTTCACCGGCGAAGATCGCTATCTCAAGCCGATTAACTACCGCGTCGCCAACAGCGGCCCCAACGGCCTGTCCCTGCTCAACGAAAACTTTCTCGATGTCATGGGCAAGCGCAGCGACTGGAGCGGCAAGCTGTTAGATGCCGCAAGCAAAGACGACGGCAGCGCCCCGGACTTCCCGCACCATGTGGCCTGGGAGCAGACCGGCAATCTCGAGTATCTCGCCGCCATTTACCGAAGTGAGGCACGCGAGAAACTGCAGAACTTCTACATGAACACCGAAGGCCACTGGTGGAGCGACCGCGTGGAATCCCCCACGGTCAACCTGCAACGCGCACGCCTGGGCGGCGTGGCGCTCAAGCGCAACCAGACCTACCCCGGCCACACCGTCAGCTGGCGCTTCAACGATCCAGAGGCCGCAACCCAAGTGGCCATCGCCATCCCCGCACCCCAGCAAGACCGCTTCACCGTCATCGCCTACAATACATCGAATAAAAACCAGCGCGCCAGCATGACCGGCTGGAACGTCGCTCCAGGCCAATGGCGCATCACCCAAGGCGTAAGTAAAGCCAATGACGGCAAGCTCGACAGCAACGCCAAGACGCAAGAGGTCGCTTTCGAAAAAAGCGCGGCCATCGACGTCGACTTCCCCGCAGGCCGCACCACCGTCCTGCGGCTCGAACGCATCGCCGCCGCCACCCCGGTCGAACTGCGCCCGGACCTGGGCATCGGCCACGGCGACGTGCGTGTGACTGCCGATGCCATCGAAGTGACCGTGCACAGCCTCGGCCATGCCGATGCACCGGCCGGATTTGTGGTGTTGGAGGATGGGCGTGGGAAGGAGCTGGCAAGAGCCGCGTTCCCGGCACTCGCGGCACCACGCGATCTGCATCCGATCACCACGCAGGTACGCCTGCCGCTGACCAACGCAGCAAATCTAAAAACCGCGCATTTGCGTGTGGTTGCCGAAAGCAAGGCGCCGGAGATTACCGAACTCAACAATAATCTCGCTCTGCCCGCACCGGTTACGCCGGCAACCGCAAAAAACAGCCAATAACTCGATAAACCAAGCCCTTCTCCCGCGCACGGGAGAAGGTGCCCGCAGGGCGGATGAGGGCAAACCCGATAAAGCCAGCAATCAGCCGCGCAAGCACATTGACGCAACCCAAAAACTCGGCGAGGATCAAGGCACGCAGTACTTAATGCAGCCGCAAAGCCACACATTTCTTCAGGGGAAGAAACAATGTTGAGCAAGGCATGGAGCATCGTGGCACTGACTGTGGCCGCACTCGGTGTGTTTACTCCAACAGCGCAAGCGCGCGTCAGGGCCGCCGGCACGCACCACACCACCAGTCACGGCGGTCACTACAGCGCAGGCCACGGTGCTTCGCACAAGGGTGGCAGCTACCGCAGCACCAGTACCAACAACCACTATCGGCGTCACAAGTCCTAGCAGGCCTCAAGCCAACGCCACTCGGAAGTGCTGCGTAATGCAAGAACTAGGACGCAAAGAATGCGCTATCAAAAACTCCTGAAGCTGCTCGCCGGCCTTGCCGGCGTCATGCTCGCGGCGACAGGCGCACTGCTGGTGGCGCTGGTTGCAGCAGGCCAGGTACGTGAGGGACAGACGGGCGCATTGATCAGCGGAATTGGATTTCTGGTGGTGGCCGCTCCTGCGCTGGCAATGCCGTTTTCCTTACGCGCTGCCAAGCGATTGCTGATGCTGACACTGTGCTGCCTTGCCGCACTCGCGATCTGGCTTTGCTTCTGGCCGAAGGAGGGCGTTACGCCGACGCTACACCTGCGAGCCGCTGTACTTGCGTTTCCGTTGCTCTTGATGTTCCGGTTGCTTCTAGCTCGCCGCAGCAAGATGACGAAGCTTAGTACTGACAATTGATTCAAACAGCAGCCCCGATGTGGTCCCACTTAATTCAAGCGATAGGAAAATCGATGGATATGATTCGCGTAGCCTCGTCAGCCATCAGCGCTATTGGCTACGACCCGGCTGGTATGCGTATGAAAATTCAATTCGTGCAGGGCCACACATACGACTTCTGCGGTGTGCCCTCGCACGTGTTTCAGGGGCTTCTCAATGCGGGCTCAAAAGGCAGTTACTACAACGATCATATCCGTGACCGCTATCAGTGTTAACTGCCTGGCTTTGGGACGTGGCCTAGCAATTAATTCACACCGAGATGGCATCGCCAGTCGGCTTAATTCCAGCGTTAGGCATCGACGGGGTATGTATGCAGATGTTGGCCGCATAAAATTTCGTCAGGCATGGGGAGACAAGCCTTGCGACCACTCGCACATTGAGAAGGAGTATCGCCTTGGCTCCAACACCGGCGAGTATGTTTGTACACAGTGCGGAGAGGAAAAGGAGGGCTTTAACTGGAACAGAAAGGTATCAGATGCATCAGGTGCCTAACAATTCATCCAAGTCGACGTTGTTTCGCAATGTGATTTAATCCAAGCATTAGGCTGCACAGGGAGGTTCCATGGATCTCATCGCCGCACTTATCTGGCCTGTCTTCATAGGCGCTGTTCTATGGTGGCTGCGCAAAGATATTCCACGTCTTTTTGGCGCCTTGGTCGACCGCGTGGAAAAGGGCGACTCAGCTGAAGCTTTTGGGGTAAAGCTTGGCTCTTCGCAACCGAAACTACCTCCCGACACATCCGCTGCTGCACTTCCTGCGTCCAGCCCACCGGCGCAAGCTGACCCGGGCGCGCCTCATGAGATTTATTTGCTGCACAGATACACCCGCGCAAAATCCCTGGACAAAAATGGTCGCATATACTATCGACTCAATATTTGGGTCGAGTCGGATGGTATCGATCTAGGAACGGTTAATTCTATTACCTACCACCTTCATGAGACCTTTGAAAATCCTGTTCGCGTCGTCTCAGATCATTTGACAGCATTCGCATTAGACACGGGAGCCTGGGGGTCGTTCCTGCTCTTCGCCGATGTAAGCTTTAAAGACGGAACCGTCTGGCGCATTGAGCGGTACTTAAATTTCTAAGGTGTGCTCTAAATTTTATTCAAGCCGAAAATGATCTGTATGTAGGATTGATTAAGTGTCGGAGCGACTTTAATAATATTGTCCTGTAGATGAATATTATACAAAAAAGGAAGGCTGATTCATGGCTAGATGCACGGCACCAGTTCGTGGTCACAGTTCAGCAGCGGCAGCAGCCGCTTGTCCTGCCTGTCGCTACCGCAGCAGCTCGCGTTACAGCAGCGGAAGTGGCGGTTCTTACTACCCGTCAACGAGTAGCCCTAGCTATACCAGCTCAAGCAGCGGCAGTGGGCGCAAGAACTCAAAGCCGCGCTGGTCAAAGACGGGATCGACTATTCTCTACACACCGACCGAGGTGCAATCACTTACACCGGTCCGCGAGGCTGTGGAGGTCCAGGTCGCGCGGCACCCAGACAAACGAGATGTGTTTCTTTGCCACGCCTGGGATGATCGTCAGGGAGCTGCGAAAGAACTGCATGACCTTCTCGAAGCTGCAGGGGTAAAAGTCTGGTTCAGTGAGAAGGACCTTGGACTTGGCGTCCCTATGATGCGCGCAATTGATAAGGGCCTAGCCAACTCCAAAGTCGGCCTCGTGCTTGTGACACCGGCACTTTTGGCACGTCTTCCAAAAGAAAGTGTCGCAGACAAGGAGCTCTCAACGCTGCTTGCTGGAAATCGACTTGTGCCTATCGTTCACAAGACAACATACGAGGCGCTTCGCGAGGTGAGTCCAATGCTCGCTTCAAGAACGGGTCTTGACACTGCAGAAGACTCGATGTCCGAAGTAGCTGCAAAAATCGCTGAGCTCGTTACGTTCTAGGGCGCACCCTAAAAATTCATTCAAGCCCACGCCGCTTCGCGGCGCGGCTTAATTCAGACGTTAGGCGGCCGAACCAGTGCACGAACTACTCAATCAAACAGAAGCGCTTCAGAACCTGCTTATCTCGCAGGCTACAGGCGGTAGCGAAGACGATGCAGAGTTTGTTCGGCTGCGCCAGATGCTGCTCTCTAACCAGGCTCTGGATCCTCTAATTCCGCGTTTCATACGAACCTGCAGGAACCTGTCGCAATTCTGGCAGTTTATAAAGTTCAAGTATTCGACCTATGCCGAGCGCCGCGACTTCATCTGGGGAGAGTTCCACCCGCTGCTTGAAACTTTGGAGCGAGGTCCGCTGTCGCCAGCGGATCAAATTGTTTCTGAAAAGCTAGAAAAGTTTGATGCGTCGCATGTTCAGGCTGCCTGGTCAAAGGCGCTCGAACGGCGGGCAGCAGACCCCGAGGGGGCTATCACGTCGGCCCGGACACTCATCGAGTCAGTGTGTAAGCACATCCTTGATGCCGCTGGCACTACGTACGACGATGGCACAGATCTGCCGAAGCTTTACAAGCTAACGGCGGAGACACTCCAACTGGCGCCTTCTCAGCATACCGAGGCTGTCTTCAAGCAAGTGCTCGGAGGGTGCACTTCCGTTGTTGAGGGCCTTGGCTCGCTCCGAAATCGTCTCAGCGATGCACACGGAAAGGGCAAGGTAGGTTCTAAGCCGGCCCCGAGGCACGCGGAGCTGGCGGTCAACCTTTCGGGTGCCATGGCAACATTTCTTCTCGCCACATGGGAGGCGCGCAATGAAGCGGCCGCCTAACAATTTGTCCAAGGCGAACCCGCTTGGCGGGTTGGCTTAACTCAGGCGTTAGGCCTCAGAAATCCTCATGACTACCGCTTTCGAACTTGCTGTCCAGCTTGCCGATCAGATCGATCAGTTCCCTCTTGGTGAGTGCGGTCCGAGCGATGACCCAGACAAACAGTACGCGTACTGCGCGGCGTTCCGAGATACTGCGAAGAGGTTCGTTGCAGCGGTGAAGCGAATCGGTGACCCAGATCTTTCACTTTTGGTCTCTGAGCTAAACACCTCACCAAGCTACATCTCGGAAGCGCACGACTTGCGGGCTGATCTATACGTCGCTATCGACGCACTTCGAGAGGCTGCGCGGGACCCAAACTACTCGGCAATTGCTGCCACGAATGGTGCATTCCTAAGCCCAGAGGTACTACTTCGTCTCAAAGCAATCCCGGCCACGAACCTCGATCCGGCAAAGTTGGTGCGCATTTGTGAAGAGCTCAATGATGCCTACGCACGAGCAAACTTCATCTCCGCTGCACTATTGATTCGCGCATGTATCAACCACGTTCCGACCGTATTTGGTGTCGACACATTTTCTCAGGTCGTTGCTCAATCAGGACGCAGCATCAAAGCGATCCTGACGCGCCTCAACGACGATGCGCGTCCAATTGCCGATCTTCATACACATCTGGTTATGCGCCGCAGTGAATATTTGCCAACAAAAAATCAGTTGGAGCCATATAAAGCGGCTTTTGAAGTTCTCATTCAAGAGGTCATCGCCACGCTGGTTGAGGCCTAACCGTTCAATCGAGACGACGTCGCCTGGCAAGCTGGACGACGCCTCTAATCTCAAACGTTAGTGCCAGAAACGGGGTTTAGATGTGGGGTCGGGCACAAGCGGGGTCAGGTTCACTTCCTGAGATAAATCGACCAGATGAGAAGAAAGGTAAGGGATCAAAGTATTTTTTAATAAGTGGAGATGAGGTAAGTTGAATTTGAAGAACGGGGTCAGATTCACTTAGGAATCAGCGCCGTTCCTTGTTGATCAAGAGCTGCTGGCCTTTGATGATGACAAGTGCGGGCACGTCATCGCTTCAAAGCGACGGAACGGGGCCGCGCTGTTGTTGCTCCTGCGAGCGCTGCTGTTCCATCGCTATTTCTTGCGTGCGCTCGTGCGCTAGCCGCTGGTTGACAGATTCCAATTGCGTAAAGCTCTCTTGAACAGGCCGCTGCGCTGCATCGGCCGTCGGCATATGAGCGCGCAGCATGGCCGGATCCTTTGGATCGCCTTGCACTACAAACAAGGTCTGCGCAGCGGGCGAGTCTTCGGTCTTTTCGCTGAGCAGCACGTGATCCACCCGGGTTAGCCCATTGTCTTTGGCTAGCGTCAGCAGACTGGCTGTCATTCGTTCACTGGTGGCGTCAAACGTGCGGCCGTTGGCGGCGTCCAGCTGTTCCACTTTGCTTCGGATCTGCTGATGCATGGCATGGTCCGGGTGCCCCGCTTCTGCAGGGCTCAATGTGCGGCTTGGCTCATTCTGTGTCGCAAGATTGGGAGAGATAACGCCGCGTGCGCCAGTGTCCTTCAGCTGGACCATGCCATAGCCGTCCTTGCCCAGGTCAACGACGTTGAAGGTCTTCGCAGACCCGAGGTCCAGCCCGTTGCGCTCCAGCTGTCTTGGGTCCAGGCCCAAGGATTTGAGATCGATGCGGACTTCCGGAGGCTGGCGGTCATGCGCCAGATGCGCGTAGTTTTGCGCGATGTGACTGATCGGATTGACGCCATAGTAGTTGCGGTAGTCGGAATCGCCATGTGGGCCTAGCGTGCCACTGCTGTCGTAAAAACAGTGCTCAACCGATTTGGTCAGCGCATCGTTGCGGGTAAAAGGGTGCTTGGTGAGTGCATCGTAGGTCAGTCCGTCTGCAAACTGCGGAGCGCCGTTCGGTTGTCGCACGACACACCGATTACTCGACCGGTCGAGCAACTCCTTCTCAACCACACTGTCGGGCATCTCAGGGTTCAGATGTTTGATTCGATCATGCAGGGCACGCATTCCCGAGATTTCCGACAGTGCTTCATCTGCGCGAGTCGAATCCAGGTAAACACGGGTAGGGCCAGTCAGGTCGACCTGATGCTCCCGATTGTCGTAGGCTTCCTGCATGCGGTTACCCATACTCTTGCCGAACTCGGCAAGGGCGTCGGCACGATGCTGGGCCAACACGCCATGCATTGTTTCGTGGCCCATGACCTCAGTCAGATAGTCGATGCGCTCTGATCCTGTGAAATCTTTGAACGCTGCTTCACTGATATTGAGTGTGCCCGCCTTGCCGTCCTTGCCGTCCTGGAAGTGGCCGCCGTTGTTCTGTCCATGCGAAACAGCAATCGCGCCAATTCGACCTTTCTCAATGGCATCACCTAGCAGGTTCGACAGATAGGGTGATTCGGCGATTGTCTGGCGAATGCTGTTCTCTGCACCAGCAGGAAGTGCAGGGTCTTTTGCCATCTGGGCAAGTAGAGGCTCGATACGTGGGTCAACCCGGTTCATGGCTTGCCTCCATCGATCTTGACGCTATAAACGCACTCTTGTTGACTGCCTTGTTCATTGGTTCGATAAAGAAGCAATGAGACCGAAAAAATCTGACTTCCGCCGTTGATCGCGCGCCAATGCTGGCGTAGCCATCCACCCTGAAAAGGCCGCTGCCCGCCGCGCGTGTATCCCATCCCTTCGAGCGCTTTGGAGAGTGCTTCTGCTTGCCAAATGCAGGTCGACGTAGGCACGCGCGTGGGGTTGCTATGGTCAGGTAGAGTCACTGCAACCTCTATCCGCGAGAATCCATCTTTCGTTGGGCGATGCGTCGCGTAGAGCTCATAGCCATCGACCAGAGGAACTTCCTTTACTTCACGCCACGGGTATGCCGGATCAGACGGTGGTCCAAGCTTGATGCCAAGTGCTGACTCCATCTGGGGATAGTCCAGATCCGCTGGCACTGTCAGTCCATCAATGAAGCGCAGCAGCCGGCGCTGCAATTCTTGCAGAGTAGTATTCGCAGAGACGATGTCGGCACCGTTGTCGGTACCTCTGCTCTTCTCTTGAGGGGGCGGCGTCGCTGTCGCAGCAGATGACGTGGCTGCATCCCGCTTTGCTTCATGGGGTGTGCGAGCACATGCACTTGGCAGCGCTAGTGAAAGCAGCAGCAAGGGAAACAGGTTTCGGAAGCTAATTTTTGTCATTGGGATCCTGCGACTCACGCGGCATCGCGCTGCTGGTCAATTGTCACCCGTGCCGTCTGTGTCATGCACTACCGCGCCCGAATCTGAGTGGCGCGATAGTGATGGATAGCGAGGGAACGTAAAGCTATTTGCGGGAAGGTGGGGATGCGCTTGGAGTAGCAATCTCTCTAGGTTCAATCCAACTCTGACCTTGCTGCTTCAAACGTTGACGCAAGGATCTTCCACCAACGCTTTCCAGATTGCCAGCGTCAGCCAGTTGACATGTCACGCAGCGCGTAGCAGTCTTTTGGCCACGGAGCGTAGAAACTCCTAAGACAGCGGTACCCACCTCCGAAATCCCGGTGGGTTTTTGTGCCTGCAGCTTCCTGCGGGCGCAGCCGACGCGTTGCCTGCGTCGGGAGGGTGGCTAATACAACACCCTTCGGGGAAATACGCCCGCCGTCTGTCTTCGGTTTCTAACCTCCCGACATCCCGTCGCCACCCGGCGGCGGGGCCTGTTCGTCAAGGAGGGCTTTGCCATGCGTCGATCCACGTCCCGTCCCACATCCGCACGCAAGCGCGCCACGGAGCCACCGCCCACCGAGATCGTCTGGCGCTCGCTCGACCCATCGATCAAGCCGCGGCCCTACGTCGAGCGCACCCCCATCCCCCAACCCCGCCCCGAACCCCGCCCACCTCGCACCGGCCACCCGCGTGCCCCGCAACACTGCACCGTCGGCTACGGCTACTACCCCGCCAGCGACCAACGCATCCCCACGCTACGCCTACGCGGCCGCTGGCTGGAACAACTGGGCTTCACCATCGGCAGCAAACTCCACATCCGCCTGCGCGATGGCGAGCTGGTCGTCAGCGTCGCACCTACGGACTAACCAGGTGCGCCGCGTACGTGCAGCACGCACCCGCACGCCCCGCGCCGAGCGCAACGCGCCAATCGCCACACCGTGCGCGCTCCCCGCTCACCGCGCAGAGGAGGGACACAGATGGAGCACCCCGCCGTCGTCTTGCATCTCACGCTGGACCAACGCGACCAGCTCGACCGCCTGCTACGCACCCTCATCGCTCATGGCGACGTCATCGCCATGAGCAAACCGGAGTGCCTGGAGGCGCAGACGCTGCCAACGCTCGGGCAAGCCATCTTCGATGCGGCCTATGCCGTACGCGAGATGCTTGAGCAGCGGGTGGAGCAGACGCACCAAGCTGGTGATGAGCGTAGCTAGGGAAGATTGAAGGGGGCAGGAGCTGGTCTGAGCCAGGTTTTCCGGCTACGTCCCAGACCACTAGCCTATCTGTGGGCCGCCGGCAGTCTGCGTGGCTGCTTCGCGCTGCTGCGTTTCCTGCCGGGTTTGTTCTGCCACCCGCGCGTCGATCTGCTGGCTGCGGGCCAGCCCTTCTTCGATGCTTTGCTGTGGCTGGTTGAGATCTACCATCGCCCGGAAGCCGGGGGTCGTTCCCATTACGAAGATTTTCTCTTCATGCAGAACCACGTCACGCACCTGCTGCAGTTGGTGAATGCCGCTTTCTCGTGCGGCGACCATCGCTGACATCACCTGACCGTCGGTGACATTGGCAGGAAGATCCGATCGCATGCGATCAAACAATTGCTGCGATTCGCGCGACAGCGCAGAAGCCTGACCACGTTCTGGCTCGCCCTCGACCTCAGTCAGCAATTTCTGCAGTGGGCTTTGGTTCTTCGGAAGCGGGTTCTCGTGTGACGAGTTGAGCTTGCTATCTGGAAATGGTTTGGGAATGCTCTTCAGCGCATCGATATTAGGAAGAACTTTGATCGTACCGTCAAAGCTGGGATCTGGCTTTTCGAGCTTCGGCTGCAGACCCGCATCCCGAAGTCCGCCCCAGACGTAGTCGATGCAACTATTGGAGAACCCGTTGTAATAGAGGCCGAATCGACTCAGGCTGAGGCTTGTGACCGCCGAGGAAATGAGCGCCCGAACCCTCCGGGCGCTCATTTCTTACATCTGCGGATTGTCGGTTATTAGCCAAAACAGCGTGCTGAACTGAAAGACACCAGCGCAGCGGCAATCCCGAACGAGATGGTTAAATCGCCTGGCTCGCGCCAGACGAGCTTGAGCCAGCGAAGGTGGGTAGCTTGCCTGAGTCCTCTTGCAGTAAATTCCTTAATCGTTTAAAAGCAAGAAATGCCAATCGCCTGGGCCTAGCCTTTCTTCGGACACTGCTGTCGCTTAGCAATTAATGAGCTGCCGACGAATTGGATGTTTCTCGTACGAATCCCTGTCGACTCTCAACAGCGTCAAACTGTCAGGCAGAGCTATGCCCACTAGCGCAACGGTCGACTCGATGTATTGGTCTGGTTACGCTCGATCTATCCTGATGCCGACTTCGAGTTGTCTATCAGAGCTTCCCGGTAAATTCAATTGAGGGCATGACGCCTGCTGACACAGCGCAGGCACCCAGTATGAGATTGTTAATCTCAGCAGTCGTACCGCCGTCACTGATGCACGTGGGCGACAGGGTTGTCCCATCCTTCACAGCCAATTTCGTGGTAATGGATGTGCCTGTATTGAAGTATGCTTTCTTGCCACTATTGCTACCGTCGACATTGAAGTCCGCCTGCGTCCATACGGAACTGATGTTGAGAATGTTGCCTTTCGCGCTTACGCTGTAGGCATCAGTACCATTTGTGAAAATCACGGTATCGTTGCCGTTGGCGGCCGCCTTCGCCGTCAATCGGAAGTTTGGTAGTTGGCCGATTGGGTAATGCGGCGTCGGTACGGCTTTACTTTGCCTCCAGCAGGCATTGTCTCCGTCGCTGCTCCATCCGGGCGGGCATGTGCTGCCGAAGTTGATCATCCAGTATTCGATTAAAACGTATGCCGAGTTTGCGGGGCCATCGTTCCCGTAGAGGAATTGTTCCCATACTGTGCAGCCCGAATGATTCTGGCACGCGGGCGTTGTTCCATCGTCATTAGTATTCAGCTGCACACTATATTCATCCGGATTAGAGTCACTTTGTACGGTCTTCAGCCCGGTTACCGTCGGAAAACTTCCCACCGCCTCGCTAATAAGACCATGCCCCCTGAGCGCGTAGCTCACGGGGCCTTGCGTTGCACCGACGGCATCTGGAAGTACCGTTCGTCCAGCGGCGCCCTGAGTGGTCATTTTACCGAAGGGTAAACGATGGTTTCGACGTGGCAATGCGTTGCAGGGTACCGACTCCCAAATCATGCTTGGGTATTTGGCGTGAAAGCATCCGGTCGTCGGCGTATCAGACCTTGCAAGCTCTGTTTGCCATGCCTGTTGGACCTGCAATTCCAGTTGGCTGGAACTGGCGTTTACTGGCTGCGTACCACCTAATTGTGCAGCTGCCTGTGCGCAGGTAGTAGTGGCAATTGCAATTACTAGCAAAAATGTAATGTGCTTCATCGTATTTCCTTTGTTAACGGTAGAATAAATGCGATTTCCTACTTCGCTGCAAATGTCATAGAGGTGGCAGTGCAGCTCAGTCCCAGAAAGATCTTCGCTGCTAGAAAATTTATTTTCATCAATATCTATTTTATTTGGGTAATTAATTCAATGGTGTGGAACAAAATACGCCGTTGTGCAGTCATATTCATCGCACGAAACTTAGCAATCTCATGCCGCCGTGCGGCGGGGTAACTATGCTGAAAAGATCCGATAACTTCAACGCCTCTCTGCTGGCTTGTGATGTAATTGTGGTGAATTATGCGTTTCTTTGTGGCATCCGTCATAAGTGCATTTAATGCACCTGTAAAATTAATAGGGCATGTGTACGATAATGGTTGAATGTCTTGATATGAGACTTTTATAGAAACCGACGTCCCCCGCCCTGAGTAGTGGTCGGGTTTAGAGTCCGGGGTTGATGATATCGGTGTTTGCCAGATGTTGGGCATAAGAGCGGCTAACAAAACCCAGAAAGAAGCTGTAAGCAGATGATGGAGCAAGCAAGCGAGAGCAACGCCAAGTGGAGATCGATGCGGTGTTCAAAGCGGATGCGCGGTTTGCCCATGCCTGCGAACCAGGCATGCGTGCGCTCGAGGCCCCAGCGATGACGGCCCAACCGGTCGTTGCGCTCGATTCCCTTGCGTGCGATCCGCGCAATGATGCCGCGCTGTTTGAGGAAGGCGCGACAGCGGTCGATGTCGTAAGCCTTGTCGGCGTGCAATTTGTCTGGCCAACGTCGCGGGCGCCCTGGTTTGCCACCAATTGGCGGCAAGGCGTCGATCAACTCCTCGAACACGACCGAGTCGTGCCGATTGGCGCCGGTGACGCACACTGCCAAGGGCACGCCGTTGCGGTCCACGATCAGATGCCGTTTGCTGCCGAGTTTGCCGCGATCGGTCGGGTTTGGCCCGGTGTAGGCGCCCCCCGGGGGGAGGCCACACTGGCGGCATCCAGACTGGCTCGGCTCAGATCCAGCTTCTGGGCGCGACGCAGCTCGGTCAGCAACACCTGATGCAGACGATGCCACACACCGGCGGCTTGCCAATCACGCAACCGGCGCCAGCAGGTCATGCCGCTGCCGTAGCCCAGCTCCATGGGCAGGTCTTCCCACGGCACGCCCGTGCGCAGGACATAGACGATGCCGTTAAGGGCTTGCTGATCACTGATACGCGGCCGTCCACCTTTGGGCGAACGCTTCACTTGCGGAATCAGCGGCTCGATGCGCTTCCACAGCGCAATGGGGATCTCTTTGCGACGTGTCATGTCCGCAATTTTGCCCCCGGCGAGACAAGATTCAAGGGGTTTTGTTAGACGCTCTAATACAACACCCTTCGGGGAAATACGCCCGCCGACTGTGTGCGGTTTCTAACCTCCCGACATCCCGTCGCCACCCGGCGACGGGGCCTGTTCGTCAAGGAGGGCTTTGCCATGCGTCGATCCACGTCCCGTTCCACATCCGCATGCAAGCGCGCCACGGAGCCGCCGCCCACCGAGATCGTCTGGCGCTCGCTCGACCCCTCGATCAAGCCGCGGCCCTACGTCGAGCGCACCCCCATCCCCCAACCCCGCACCGAACCCCGCCCCCCCGCCCCGGCCACCCGCGTGCCCCGCAACACTGCACCGTCGGCTACGGCTACTACCCCGCCAGCGACCAACGCATCCCCACGCTACGCCTACGCGGCCGCTGGCTGGAACAACTGGGCTTCACCATCGGCAGCAAGCTCCACATCCGCCTGCGCGATGGCGAGTTGGTCGTCAGCGTCGCACCTACGGACTAACCAGGTGCGCCGCGCACGCGCAGCACGCACCCGCACGCCCCGCGCCGAGCGCAACGCGCCAATCGCCATACCGTGCGCGCTCCCCGCTCACCGCGCAGAGGAGAACACAGATGGAGCACCCCGCCGTCGTCTTGCATCTCACGTTGGACCAACGCGACCAGCTCGACCGCCTGCTACGCACCCTCATCGCTCATGGCGACGTCATCGCCATGAGCAAACCGGAGTGCCTGGAGGCGCAGACCCTGCCCACGCTCGGACAAGCCATCTTCGATGCCGCCCATGCCGTGCGCGAGATGCTTGAGCAGCGGGTGGAGCAAAGGCGGGGCGAGCCACAATGAAAACAGGTTTTGTTACAGAAGTTAATTTGATGCCGGCGTTAACCAAGATTTTCATACGCCAGTTCGGCCACTTAAGAGGTTTTTCGAGTAATCCACTGATAGTCCGCTCGTTACTCTAGAATCGCTTGGCAAAGTGATAAGCCGAAATGCACAACGCAACCGCATCCACGATGGAAGCCGCCATGAACGACCAGATTGCAATTTCCGTTACGATTCCAAGCGTTTCCCACAAGGGTAAGTTCTTTGTTCTCGAGCCGAGCTTCTGGGGCAATGGGAAGGTGTCTGGCATAGAGATTGCGAACGAGAAAAACTTAGGCTCCCTGGAAGCTTCATCGTTGAGCCGCCCAATGGCGATCCAGGGCAGTATCCGGAAAAGCCCCATTTGATCCATGTACCAGCGTTGGGTGGCATGCCCCGCGATTTTGAAAACCTGTTCGGCATCTGGATCGTTTCAGAAGCACTGAAGCAATTGTTCGAATCCATTGACCCGAAAGGTTTCGCGTTCGCGGCTTGTGACTTCACGCTCGCCGATGGCTCACCTGGGCCTCAGCACTATTTGTGCGAGGTGGTGCGCTCACTCGACGCGCTCGATGAGGACGCGTCACGGGTCAAGATCAAGTATGAGCGAGATCATCAAACCGAAGAGGATCTCAAGTTCTACAGCGTATCGGGCGGTGCCAGCCTAGTCTTCAAGGAGGAGGTCGTAGGCGATGCGCACATTTTTCGGCAGTTTCGTCTTGGGACTGATGCTATCTGCGACCGTGTGTTGGCTGACGCGTTGAATGCTGCAAATCTGGATGGTGTTGAGATTCGCGACGCCGCGGATTTGTAGTTCTTCCCAACGTTGTCCATGGATTGCGTAGCGCGAGCATCAGCATGACCTACATGCTCTTTTGTAACATCATGATCTCGTTGAGAAAACGGCTTAAAAAGATTACTTTACTGATTCACAGACCGGTTGCTTGTAGCTCTAAAATCGCCAGGCTAGGTAATTAGCCGAAATGCGTAATCCACCCGCGTTCAAGATGGAAGTCGCCATGAACCAGACTGCAATTCCCGTTACGATTCCAAGCGTTACTCACAAGGGCAAGTTCTTTGTCCTCCGGCCGAGCTTCTGGGGCAACGGTCAGAGTTCTGGCTTAGAGATTGCCAACAAGAAACGGCTTCGGCTTCCCGGAACCTTCATGATTGAGCCGCCCAATGGCGATCCAAATCAATACCCAGAAAAGCCTCATCTGATCCATGTGCCGGAACTTGGCGGAATGCCGCGGGATTTCGAAAAACTGGCAGGCCAATGGATCGTCTCCGAGGCGTTGAAGCATGTCTTTGAGGCCGTGGACCCACAGGGCTTAGCTTTTTCGGCCTGCGACTTTACGCTCGCAGACGGTTCCCCGGGCCTCAATATTATTTTTGCGGTGTGCTGCGGTCGCTTGACGCGCTCGATGAGGCTGAGTCACGGGTCAAGATCGAGTACGAACGGGACCATCAAACTGGAGAGGACCTTAAGTTCTACAGCGTTGCCGGTGGCGCGAGCCTGGTTTTCAAGCAAGAAGTCGTTGGCAATGGCCATATCTTCCGCCAGCCCCGGCTCGGGATCGACGCTATTTGCGACCGGACCTTAGCCGATGCATTGGAGGCTGCGAATCTCGACGGTATTCAGGTGCGTGACGCTGCGGAATTCTGATTTCCTTCGATCTTCCATGGATTTTTGAGCGGGAGCACTAGCATGGCCGACACGCCTGTCTTCCAGGGGCATCACGTTATCGAGCAGGGCGCCTATCGCCGCAGCGAACTGCTGCAAGCCTTGTCGGAACGCAAACTGTTCGATCTCCATGGCCCGCACAACATGCTCAACCTGCCGGCCGATCCAGCGCTAGCTGCCAAAATGGGATTGTCACCGCACCCCGGTGGGCCGCTAGGGGCCTACACAGAGGAACTCGCGAACGCTCTGGAGCGGCTGGAGATTTCACCCGACGGCCAAGCGACCTTGCGAGGCGACCAAGCCGCAGCGCAGCGCATCGCCGCCCGGGTCAATGGTCTGACTGACACGCTCAAGGTGGGGCTGGTCAACGGCGATCTTGTGACTAACGCGCCGCAGGGTATGACACCGGAGCAGGCGAATGCGCGGATTCGGGAGTTTCACGGCGACCTTGCCGAATACCGGCAAAGCCATGCTCCCCAAATCGCCGAAATGGGAAAGATGTCAGCAGCAGAAGCGCGCTGGGCGGGGGTCACCCAATCGGAAGGCAACATCAAACTTGCACTGGATGCCGCCGATCAGCCGGGCGCCTCCACGCTGAGTGAGAGATGGGGCGGGCGGCCGTCTCTGGGCACGGCGATCGCGGAGGCAAACCAGGCGGGCCACTTGCCCCTTTCAGACCCGCTTGCAGCGCGGTTGCGCGTTGCCTTTCCCCATGAGATGCCACCGATCATTGCGCGGCCGCCAATTGTTCCCCGAATGCCGGGTGTCCCAGGCGAGGGCGGCATTGTTGCGGGCGAAGGCGCCGCAGCAGAAGCAGCTGGATTGCGAGGACCCGGCGCCCGTGTTGCCGGTGCTGCGGGCGTGGCGCTCATGGCTTACGACTTCGCCGTCACTGGCCATCGTGTGGTCCAACTGCAGACGGCGGGCAACGAGACAGCGGCCCAATCGGCGGCCACCCACTTCGTTGGCCGCAATGCCGGTGGTATCGCTGGCGGCTTCCTGCTTGGTGCTGGTTACGGCGCCGCCACCGGTTCATGGACGGGGCCGGGAGCGTTGGCCACCGGTTTGGTTGGCGGCGTGGCCGGCGTCTATCTTGGCGAACGCTGGGCCGAGCAGCAGGACATCAAGCGGATCTACACGCAACCAGACGGCAGCGGCAACGAGTGGACACGCAATCCGGAAGACGCGCAAGGCGCGTGGACACGCACGGTGCGTGCTCCAACGCCAAACGGCGGTTATCAAGAGACACGTTTGCTTGCCGCTGGGCGCTTGGTCGACGAGCTGAATTACCGTGCTGCCAACGACTCGTACTCGCTCGGCTTGGGGAGCCCGCCGAAGCCGCAAGACCCATACCGCCTTGATGCCAGCGCCGAAACCCGGCCACCGCGCGAACCGTTCGAAACGGGGCGCGACTACGTACGCGATGCCCAGACAGGGCGGTGGCAAGTTGAAATCCGGGAGAACATCGACGGCAAGATACCTGTGACGCGTAACGCACCGGTCAGCCCTGAGCGTGCGACCGAGTTGGATCGGCAATCGCAAACCGTGATCGCGCAGAACGCGGCCAACACACCAGAGGCGACCGCAGCGCGCTATCAGATTGCCTACAACCAGTTTGGCTGGAACGAGTTCACCTCCCGCGAACCGGTGCCACCCGTCATTGCCAATGCCCGCGCACAACCACAGTCACTGCAGGCCTCCGACGGCAACGCTTACACCCGTGATGCCAGTGGCGAATGGAGCACGCCAGGAACGTTTTACGGAACGAACCAGGCAACCGGCAACACGCGCGAGGAATTGAACCGCACGTTGCAGAGTCAGCAGGCCGGGCTTCAAGACATGGCGTCGATGGCGGAAGTTGCGCGCACCCATCCCACGCCGACACAAAGCGACTTGCGCAGCCAGGTAGCCGGTGTCTACGCCCGTGCCGGCATTACACGCACCGACGAGCAGATCGACGCGGCGACCTCGGCGGTCGCACAAGACCACGCGCGTGACACTGGCCCAACGATGCCGTTCTTCCTGCAGCTACAGAAAGACGGTTCGATCGCCACGGTGGTTGGCCAAAATGACGACCGCATGGAGATCAGGGCGACCACGACAGCAGCAGAGATATCGCAAGCGCAAACGCAGCAAGCCAGGCCTGCGGAAACTCCCCAACCCGGTGCTCCTACGCAAGCGCCTCAGACACAACAACCTGCAACGCCGTCGTCGGAAGCACCGTTACCTAGTGCGCCTTCGTCACCAACTGTGCCAGGACGGTCATCCTCGCTGGACGACGGCCAGACACAAGAGCGTGGAGCTTCTACGAGCACGATTGCAGGGCAGGGTGCTGCCCCGGCAATGCAGCTGAGCGCGCGCGCCACTGCATCGCAGGATCCGCCGATTGACGATCAGCGATCCGTAGACCGTCAGAGCCCTGTTGGTCCCAAACCGCAAGACGCCGCGTTGGTGGAGCAGATACGTTTGTCCATCGCCAAGCTCGATGAAAGCGCCAACAAGCCTTGGGACGAGCGAAGCGATCGCATGGTCGCGAGCGCATACAAGCTGGCGGTAGAAGCGGGATTCAAACCCGGCGACAACGTGGACGTTGCGTTGAACGTGCCCACCGATAAGCTCCCAGGGGGAGTCACGATGTTCGTGATGCGTACCGGCCCTGGAGCCTCTCCGGATCCTTTCGCCAACCGTGCAAATATGCCGACACAAGAAGCAATCACCGCATCGTCGGAACAACAATACCTCGCCGCCAATCAAACACGTGATGCGCAGGAACAGACACGATTGCAAGAGCTCGCGCAAGCGCGTGATCGCGGTCCTGATGATCCGAGCAAGAGCGGGCCGAGGATGGTGTGATTAAACTCAGAGCGTGTCAGTTTGATCTCATGTCTCCTGCCTAGTTACATACCGCTCTTGTACTCGTATCTGACGACGTGTCCGGGGCCTTTAACACCCGTTTTGATCGGCGAGAATCCATATCCGCTCTTGTGCTCGCCGTCAGAGATCATGAAGTACGCATGGCCTGCGGAGGAAGGGTGACCATGGCCCTTTTCATCGCGCACGGTCGTACCGGGTGCAGCGAGATAGACGGTAACGGTGTAGGGGCCGGGATCTTTCCTGCCAGGTTGGGCCTGAGCACTGCTATGAGATTGACTGTCCATGTTTTATTTCACGTTGTAGTTAGCGACAAGAAGCTCAAAGCTGAGGTGAGCGATCTGCGGGTTGTCCTGAAGATTGGTAACCTTCAACCGGTATTTCCCGGGAGTCAGGTCCTTAGACTCGGCACTGGCAACCTCATATTCCATATAGGCCATCGACATGTCGTATTTGCCGGCTTTCACCAGGCTATTGGAATCCGCGCCGACAGCGCTTCTGTAGGGGAAGACGTCACTCTTTGCCTTTTGGTAGCGCGTGCCTTGCCACACTGCCGGCAAATCACGATTCAGCTCGTGAAGCACCACGGGCGTCTCTTTGCCACCATTCTGCTTCCAAAGCTGGACCCTCAAGGGAAGCTTCGCTTCCTCAAGGAAGTCCGCATCCCCTGGCTTCAGATCGGGGCGTTTGCGTGGCCCACCAGAACGGAATCCGATCAGAAACGTGCTGGGTCCCGGATCGCCTGTCTCCTGCAGAGGCAGTTCGAAGCGCGCTTCGACCGTCGCACCGGAGTGGACTAGATCAATCGGCTTGACGACTGGAAAGCCGTCGCCATAAGCCGGAGGTACCTTTCCCCCGCATCCACCGATCAACATTGGCAGTATGACCATCCATGGCCTCAGTAAACTTCGCATCTCTTCCTCGTGTTGGTAAAGCATGTCGTCTATAGCGCCGACGACATCCAGAATTAGCCCGTTTATACACTGCAATAGGCAGCGGGTTCTGAACTGGCTTCACATAAGTAGGGACTTCGGCGCTTGCCCGCCAACGACGCTGCCGTTGACCAGATGAGCACCGCTATTGCTGTTGGGATGGTGCGTGACCAGGCCATCGAAGTTCTCCACAACCTCGTTGTGATAGCCCTTCTCCGCCCGCATCCCACTCAAGTTGAATGACGCGATAAGGGACCTGCTGTGTCGCGTCCTGTGCGGCCATGTGCCTACTCCTTGTTAGTCCCTAAGGTTGATCGCACGAGACAGGTACCAACAGCCCTGGCTCCCTCTAAACACGTAGGTATCTACTTCGTACTCCATGCCGAAGTCCACACTGCGGCCATCACCGGCCATCGTTTGGATAGAGACCGGGTATCCAACTTTACTTTGACGCTCCGGCTTCATCTCCCCCAGAACGACTCGATCAAAGACCTTTGCATCCTTGAAGTAACGATAGGGGAAGAGCTCCAGGCGGGAGAGGCCTGTTCGCCTGGAGAGATGCGTAGTGGGTGACGCGTCAGTTTCTTTTTCGACCGTGTGAGTCGCCACCTCATACTCCAGCGGGTCGTCAGTAAAGCTGCGGTGCACGCTGTCGTCGGCAGAATCAGCATAACGTCGCAGAAACGTGCCGAAATCCTGAGAAGGATAGAAGACAACAGGAGCCTTAGCAGTGTGCTGACTCGGATGCTCGCGCTGTGACGCGACGGCGGGCGCAGGTGAGGTACACCCCGCCACTGCGGCGCAAAGCAATCCAACGAATGCGACATAGGCCTTTCGGTGATTATCACCCATACCCATCGTTCCTTCTGCACTTTGGCTGTTGGCGATGCAGGTCGCCAGAATGGTCGGTCACGTAAACAGCCCGCACGTCTGCCGGGATTCTCGCGAGGGTATCTGACTGCAGGACGTTGTGCGAATTCCGCCAAGGTGGCAAGGCTTGTTCGTCAAGGAGAAGCGTTGCCATGCGTCGATCCCATCCCGCCCAAGCCGGCGCGCAAGCGCGCCACGGTGCCGCTGTCGACTCCCCGTAATTCAATGCCAGCCAAAATTAGAGGTCTGCGGTTGATGTTGATCACGGAACTCGGCGGGCGTTAGCCCGCCCAGGCTGTCGTGCGGGATCTGCTGGTTGTAGTCGGCCAGCCAGTGTTCGGTCTGTTCGCGAACCTCGCTCAGCGTGCGGAAGAGATGCATGTCCAGCACGCCGCGCCGGTAGCTGCCGTTGAAGCGTTCGATAAAACCGTTTTGCATTGGACGCCCCGGCTCGATGAAGTCCAAGGCGATGCCTTTGCGCTCGGCCCACTCGGCCAAGGCCAATGCGACAAACTCCGGGCCATTGTCCAAGCGAAGTTTGGCGGGGTAGCCGCGCCAGGCTGCGATGCGTTCCAAGGTGCGGATGACGCGGGCGGCCGGGAGATTCAAGTCCACTTCGATCGCCAAGGCTTCCCGACTGAAATCGTCGATGACATTGAACGTGCGGAAGCGTCGACCATCCCACAACGCATCGGACATGAAGTCGATCGACCATCCAGCATTGGGTCGCTCTCCGCATGCCAGCGGTTGTGGATGACGCGTCGGGACCCGGCGCCTGCTGCGACGACGTTGATTGAGTTTCATCAGGCAATACACGCGCCACACCCTTTTGTGATTCCACACATGTCCGCGACGGCGGATGATCTGAAAGAGCTTTCCAAAACCACGCTCGGGAAAACGCTCGGCCAATTCGGACAACAGCGCAATGACCTCCTCGTCGCGATCGGGACGACGCCGATAGCGCACTGTCGAGCGAGCCACGCCAACGACCGCACAGGCCCGGCGCTCGCTCCAGCCATGCTGCTCGACGAGCCAGGCAAGAAGCGGGCGTTTGTGCGCCGGGTCTACAGCTTTTTTGCGATGACATCCTTCAATGCATGGTTTTCCATCGCGAGCTCGGCATACATGCGTTTGAGCTTGCTGTGCTCGGTCTCCAGGTCGCGAAGGCGCTGCACATCAGCTGCCTCCATGCCACCGTACTTGGACTTCCAGACGTAGTACGTCGCGTCGGAAATACCCAGCTCACGGCACACATCCTTGACCTGGCGGCCGCCCTCAACCTGCTTCAGCGTGGCGACAATCTGGCTCTCGGTGAACTTGCTCTTGCGCATCGTTGGTCTCCTCGGTGGCTAGTGTGCCCGGAGACCTCTAGTTATGGCTGGATCAATTTTACGGGGGCTGACACAGCAACGTGATCAAGCACCAGTGCAGCCGCATCGAACGGTATGAAATTGATCAGATAGTGCAATAAAGGTGTCAGCGCGATTTGCGATGCTTTTGTCCCAGTGGGCTGGTATCGCATCAGATCGCTAGCAAGCTTTATTTCAAGATCATAGAAAATCTTCTAAGAGCTGTATCCACCGGCGTCAACCCAGTGTGTTTTTGTGTCCGTAGTTTCTGGTGGTTGTAATCGACGCGATGCCTGCGCCCGGAGCCCGGCTGACAACACTCGTCGGGAAATACGACCACTCATTCTGTGCGGTTTCTAACCTCCTGCATCCCGTCGCTACCTCCACATCCGCCTGCGCAACGGCGAGCTGACCCGCCTTGCATCGACGCAGCGACCCAGGCAATACCTCCGCCTAACGTATGGCGTGCGACACGCCACCGCGCATCACACTCGTGCGCGACTACACGCAGGTACGCCCCACCACGCGCTGGCGCGTGCGGGAGGAACCGGCATCGGGCAGGGCGCGCTTCGACCAGGCCATCGGCCTGTTGCATGCCGACTTGCTCGCCTACATGCGCCGGCGCCTTCGTCACCCGGACACCGCCGCCGACCTCGCCCAGGAAACGCTGCTCCGCCTGCTGGCCTACCGCGACGCGCCCGACATCGGCGACTACGCACTGCTGATGTACCGCATCGCGCACAACGTGGTGCTGGAGCATTGGCGCACGCGCCACCGCCGCCACGCCAACGCCCACGTCGCACTGGACCTGATCGCACCACTGGCCGCAGACGGCGCCCACGTCGACCAGATCGCCGACGCCCGCCGCATCATGCAGCACCTGACACCCACACGCTGCCCGCACTACCGCCCAGATGCCGCCAGGCCTTCATCCTCAACCGCATCGACGGCCTCACCTACCCGCAAGTGGCCGCAGCCATGGGCATCTCGATCAAGATGGTGGAAAAGCACATCAGCCGCGCACTGGCCGCGTGCCGGGCCGCTATGCAGTGATGTCCCGGGGTGCGTTGTCTGCCGGATGAGGCATCAGGATGCATTCTCGCTGTGTTGTACACGCACGCCGGTGCGCTACGACCCGCAAACATCGATGCAGATAAAAACCCTGCCGAGGCAGGGTTTGATGCATCAGTAACCGGATCCATAAGGATCGACGGCGTCAGCCCTCGATGGTCCGTAGGTTGGCTGTGGTGCTGGCTGGCGATAAGTGTTCTGTTCTTTATACGGATCGACAGTTCCAAGTTTTCCGGTGTATGGATTCACATTCCCACGTGTCGAATAATTGTCGAGCGTTGTGCTGTTGGCCGCACTGCGATAGTGAGGTTGCACATAAGTGCCATCAGCGCGGTGATAACCATTGACACGGGTCTGCGCGCACACTGAAGCGGAGGCGAGTGCTACCACGATCGCCAAAACGATCTTTGCCTTTTTCATGGATGTTTCCTCGTAACTACTTGATGGTTATGCAGGGCCAGAAGACGAACGACGTAAGGGCCGTTTGGCCCGAATGGTGTGGCCAGCTTGGGCCATCGGCTTCACTGCGCTCCAGCTCGGTAGTCGGCAATCATTGCCTTGGTCACGTCCTTTGGGTAGCACAACGGGGCGTAGCCACCACCACGGCTATATGCGCTTCTACCGCCGCAGCTGCTGCCATTGCGTGCCGCGTTGTACGGGCAGGGACAGTTGCCGGGATATGCATTGATCGATTGTTGAATCAGCAGCGTCCTGATGTTGGCATCAGACAACGCTGTAGAAGGTCCTTTGGCAAGTGCGTGTGGCGCTAATGCCATCGCTAACGCAAGCAAGCAGAACTGTAGTCGCATGGGTTCGTCCTAATGTCGCACTTAGGGTGCGCACCAGAACATGCAAGTTATGTTCCCCACGTCTTATCGAGTTCGCTCTCACATACGCCATAAATGGCTGTGCTCGCTCTCTGCCGCATTTCAAACGCATACACTGCGATAGCCTGAAGGTGGAAGCTAGCGAACTCTTCAACAGCCGGGACCAGAAATGACCCCAAATGATTTCGTTAGCGGGCTGAAGACCCAATGCGCGGACGCAGCCGTTCACGATTGCGTGGAACTTCTTAAGGCCCCGCCGGGTCGTAGGCCCGAACAATCTCTGGTTAGCTTGTCCGTCTGGTATCGCGGTCTCGCTCCTGCCGACAAAGCCAACGTTGTCGCCGCATTGCAAATAGCGGCCGATGCAACGCTGTTCGGCGTCTTGTGCGTTATCGACGGTGTTCGCGCTATCGAGGATCAATCGACCAAGTCCAAGTTCAGACTCACAGCCACATGCAACGGTTCAACGTCACTCATAGCGCCCAGACCCGAAGATCTTCATGCTCTTCCACAGACAGATTCTCCGTAAGAAACGAAGTGTGCCGCGCATATGCATCAGACACCGTCTAGCTCTGGCGTAGCGCGCCGCAGGTGAGCTGGGCTGTACCTTACACAAGGCGATGAGACCACAAGAAGTGGGGTCAGGTTAATCTAATGAGTCGACTTGACCTCTCATCCCTTCATGGTGCATCCGCAATACAAACGTGGTTGCGATTTTTATGCTGGACTCGATACCGTTGAATGATTGACCAAGAGCCCAGAGTGCGGGAATATCGTACGGTAGTAGTCTAACGCTCACTGCGGATTACAAAGGACTTCATGGATGAATAAGAAGATGCCCCCTTCTCTTGGGGGCCTGATCAATCCTTATAGCAAAATCGGACTCATATTATTGGCGGTGGCCGCATTGGTTTTCTTGAGGGGCCTAATCAAGGCTCCTTCGCCCAGCGACGAGATCCGGCAGTTGGTTGTCATTGGCCTTGCCGTGATGGGTGTCATCCTGTGTACGCTTGGCTTTCTTACGGTCAAGCAGCCTGATGGCAGATAGGCTTTGTCTAACTCTGGCTTTGATAGATGTCCATTGACAATCTTCTATCAACGCAGCTTGCTATGAAAGTTGGCTTATGCCGCCTCATTTTAGTGTGCTGAGGTCTCTAATCTGCACGACATTGACCTGGCCAATGAAAAGCAAGAGAGCGATGGATGAGCGGGCGTTGAGCTGTCGCGCCACGGGACTGGACTAGCTACCAGCGCATCTCTGCTCGGCTGCCAACCGGCGGTGTCTAGCCCTCACACCGCGCGCGGTCGACATGCTACCCTGACCACCGCCATTCTGGCGAAGACGGAACATCAGGTGACCCAGCCGACACCATTGCAAGCGGTGTCAGGGGCTTTCTCGCTGAGCCACGCTTAACGCAGGTCGCCCAGAGACAAGCACGTCATTTCAATCACTACCAGGGACGTATTCATCATGAAGCTACGTAGCATTGCCACCACTTTCGCATTGGCTGCTGCTTTAAGCCTTGGCTTGAGCGCCCCAGCGCGCGCCCAGGCGGGAGATCCTTGCTCGGTCTTTCTTTGCATGGCAAGCGTGTCCGGCTTCGGTGCTCCGACTCCAGAATGTGCAGCGCCGATCGCAACCTTCCATTCCATCCAGGTATGGAGCCCGGCCTTCAACCCGTCAGCCACGGCGGCGGCACGCCGGGCATATCTGATGACATGTAAAGGCGCGAGCGTACCGAATCAAGCCATCTTGGAAGCCATCATCGCGCAGTGGGGCTATACGCCTTGACGTAAATTGCCCGCTGACTCAGAAATTTGCTTTTAAGTCAGCGGGAATGGCGCCACGCCCCCGTTTGCCATGCGCATCGCGCAAGGCCTTTCGATACCACTGTGCTTCGACGAGATAGGTGGTGCCTTGCTCCTTCATCTCTCAAGATGATCGTGCGAGTCCGGCGCCAAAAGCGCTGGCGATGCCGGAAGACAACAGATATGCGTTTGATCTTATCTCCTGATGTTGCTTCGCGCCGTGGGCGGCGAATTCCAAGACCATGAGCAATTGACTGCAAACAGCACCTCGACGACGATCGTCCGACGCAATTCGTCTGGAGCTGCAATGCCGCCCGAAGTACAAGAACTACAAGACGCCATTGCGTCCATTCCCGGCATTACCGATGCAGCGGTGGACAAGGTGGATCTTTCTGATGTCACGGAAAGCGACTTCAGTCTTCTTCCGTATGCCGACCTGCCGCTCGGTGCGTTGAAGCGCACAAAGGGAGGCTTGGACAACGAGCTTGCCATCTCCGTCAACTTTGGTATCACGCGCGATACGAAAGGCCTTAAGGCACTCGAGTTCATTTCCTGGTGGGTACGCGATTCGGCGCGAGCGGGCGAGCCGATGCAGATCAGGAGCGTTGCGCTTCCACCCGTCGGCGATCAGTTTGGTACGTCACTTCGCTTTTGCATCGATTATTTCTACGCTGATCCTGAGCAGGATATCGGCAAACTACTGTCCAAAGTAGGGAAGTTGGCCGTGGAGCTCAACAGCGCAAAGGGCTTGTATCCCCAGGTCGTTGCGTCCTGATAATGCAGTCAAGCCAAACCCGCCGCCGCAGATGTCCTCGCGCAGCTGCTGACGCAGCGGGCAAGTGGGGTTGCCGAGTGTCACCGCACAGACAGGGCTGCCTGTTACTGGCCTTGGCCTGATCTCAAGCTAAGCTGAAGACGCTCGCTTTTCCGGTCCCCATGTCGTACGCCACTAATGCCTCCTGGAAGGCATCAGCTCTACAAACGAGGTCACCCTCACTGCTCCAGATGGCAGACCGCCCCGCTCCTATGAAGGTATCGGCGGGGCCTACACAATTCGCCATCAAGACAGTCAGGGAATGCTTTTTGCAATCGTCGGATAATGACTGTAGGCCGATGTCACGCCTGTTTCCGACTTGGCCACGCTTGCCAGGTACACGCCAGCACCTGACGCTGCAGCTTGTTCCGCATGGCTTGCCTGCAGTGACTCGTAGCAAATGGCAGGCGCCAGCAGCTGATCTGCGTGTCTGAGCACAAGCTGCTCGGCACCGGCGGTGAAGAACGGTAACTCGTCGGGGTGTAACTGCTGCTTGGAGTAGCTTGTGCGCCCTAGCCCCGGCTGGAAGCAGAGCATGCTGATTTCGGTGCCTTTTGCCCCCTTCGTGGGCGCGCCAACGGCGATGAGCATGCCGTGCCGGTCACTTGCTACCTGAAATTGATCAAAGCGCTGATCAGCCGGCTGCACCGCCAGGGCCTGCGCCAATCCGGGTTCGTAACCGGTGAGGGAAAGCTCGGGAAAGACCAGCACATCCGCACCCTTGCTCGCCGCCAGGCTGGCTGACATCGAGGTGCTTACTGATGTTCTCTTCGATTTGGCCAGGCGTTGAAAGGATTTGCGCAGCTGTCAGCTTCATTGCCTGTCTCGTGTCCACGTATTGGGGTTGAGCGTAGCGGATTCCGAAAGGCGGGTAACCAGAGTGCGCTTGAAAGCCCGGATATGCTGCTCGAACGCCTACATTTTCGAAAGCGAGACGTCTTGCCTGGATGCCTATCTTCAGTGCGGGTCTCAGGAGGATAGGTTGACCGGATGGTTACCGGTCTTCTCCAGCCTGATTGGTTATAGATCAGGGTGCGCCGTACTGAAGCAGGGACTCATTTATTGAGCACCTTGGTTGTCCACACCTGGTCGTAATCGGCATTGTGTGACTTGGTGAATCCGTTGGCATCGCTGCGTCCGTCGTCGACTTTCTGGCCATCCTTGTAGATTACGTAATGGCGCCCGCCGGCAGCCTGGTCGCCGTGGTAATGCAGCTGCATCCGGTACACCAGCCTGCTCTCTTCTACTGCTGGCGTCGCCTGCTGCCGTATAACGCTGCTGGCCATTTGCTGTATCTGCAACAGCGGTGTCGTCTGCTGCGGATGGGACATCACCCAGCGCATGAAATTGGCCTGGTCCCGGGCTGACGCTTGCCCGGAGGCTGGCCAGATGTAGAGAAACGTTGCTGGCGTACTGGACGCTGTACTGACAGCCGGCATATGCCACTCGTAGACCTGTTGCTTGCCGTCGGCTGTCGTCATCTCGAGCAGGCGGGCACTGCCTTGCGATGGGTTGCCGGCGGCACCTGACAGTTCACTGATCGGTGCCAGGCCGGAGTCCGGTATGGCGCCCGCCAGTGCCAGTAGCAGGTCGCGCTGGTTTGTCACTTCCTGTTCGTTCAACGACAGCGAGCGCAGGTAGCGCGAACGCAGACTGAAACGGTAGCGCGCTTCCTGCAGGGTGAATTCCCCTTCGGCCCTGGAGGCTTCGTGCCAGTCGTGTCCGGGTGCCAGATTGACGGTGCCGTGCATGATGCAAAACCCCTGCTGGGACTGCGCCGCTGGCGGGAAGGGCGATGCGCTGCTGGTGATCGATGCCAGGATTTCCTTGGTGCGCCGTTCGGTGATGTCCTGCAGGCGGCTGATGGCACTCTTCTGGAAGCGAAAGGTCGTGCCATCGCGATGGGCGAAACCGGTGACCTGTACGACATTCGGGTCGAGCGGCAACGCGTCTTCCGCGTGTGCGACGATGACCCTGCCATCGTCCTGTGCCAGCGTTTTCACCGGCTTGATCAGTTGGCGCACCTTGCCATCGCTGGCCGATGCTTGTGCGGTCAGCAGGCGCTGTGCATAGCTGGCCGCGTCCTCGCGGTAGGTATCGATGTCGCCCCAATAAAACTGCGCGGAACTCCCCAGAAAATGCAGGGGCACATCGGTCGTCACGGCAAGACGCCCGATGCAGTAACTGGTGTTGACGGGATTGTCCGCCGACGGCGGCAACGATTTGTTGGTGGTGTTGGTCGTGCTGCAAGCGGCAAGCAACGCCATGGGAGCAAGCAGCGGCGCGCGCATCAAACGCGTGGCGGAATGTCTCAACGCAATTCCTTAAAAACAGCAATCGGCAATGATAGATGACGCCGGTCTACTCGGTGCGTCACCCCTGACAAGGTCTTCTGGCGCGTCCTGCTGCTATCACCATCCATTGGGCCGCTCGCGGGATCGAGCGAGCCGAATCCGTTCTGGTCGGTGCAGGCCAGCGTAAACCGCACCGCGCTGCTTCGCATCGGCTTTTATGTCGCTCGGTGGTCGATGGCGCGCCTGCTTCCGTTGCGCCTTCCCCTGCAGGCGTGCGGCGCACCGGGGTGGCTAGGCTTGCGATTACTTCTTTCGATATACCCCGCCGAAGGAGACGTTCATTCCGCCGCATTCCAGGTTGTCGTCGACCAGCAGCATGTCGCCCAGCAATTGCAGGCGCACCTTGCACGTGTTCTCGTTGACCTCGACACGGTTGCCTTCTGGATAGCCGCGCGCGGTGACCGAGCCGGTGTGCGGACCGCCCGGCGTCTGTTCCGGGTCGGGATAGGCGCTGGGCCAGTACGCATCGCCGTTGACGGTGATGCTGCCGTCTGCGTTTGGGGTCAATTGCAGCGTGTTGTCGCCGTAGTGCCAGTGGCCGTTCCACGCCTGCGGTGTGGGCGTGGCCGCGCTTGGTTGCATCTGCAGGCTGGACTGTGCGACCCAACCAGCATTGCCGCCTCCCTTGTTGGGATAGAGCACGCAGACATACGCATTGCGGCGCTGCGCCGTCAGGACGATATCGTTCTTGACCACGTAGGCGCGTCCCTGGCATGCGGCCCCGCCCTTGTCCGGGCAACCATCGGTGTCCTTGAGCAGATGCAGGCGCGGCGGGATGACCTTGCCGAGGGAGAACGCCACCGGCGCGCTGGTGAACAATCCATTGCGGCAGGTGGCATCGTCGGTGGCAGACGCGGCGTGGACCAACGGCGAAACGCCCAACAGGGCAAGCATCCAGGCCTTACGCATCGCAATCACTCCAAATGTGGCGCGGTAGTGTGCGGCAAACCGGGCCGTCTTTCAGCAGGAAAGTGTCATCACACGCCATGCGTATCACAGCCGCGCTGACCCACGTCTAGTTCCACGCCCGCGTGCAAGCGCGCGCCGCCGCGTGCGGTGCGTGCATGGTGCGGCGTTGTGTCTTCGCCCCGCAGCCCATGCTTGTGTCTGATTAACTCAGTGGAAGTGTATGAGCTCTCTTCACCTGGGGAGGGCGATGCTGCTGTCTCCAATCGAGAGGGAGTGGAGCATGAAACAATCACTGTTGGTCCTGTCCATCGTCGCGGCGCTGGCGCTCGCTGGCTGCAAGCCTGATGCCGACAAGGAGGCCGCAGCGCCTGCCGCGTCCACCGAACCGACGCCGACCGGTGGCGCGGCGACCCCGACCACGCCGCCCGTCGGCGAAGCCAGCCCAGCGCCGGAAGGCGCGGCGCGCGCGAGTTCCGGAGACGACATCGCTCTGGGCTTGCTCGGGGCGGTGGACAACCACGAGATCGCCGCAGCGAAGCAGGCGCAGGACAAGAAGGTCACCGGCGCGGTGCTGGAGTACGCGAACATGATGGAGAAAGAGCACACCGAGAACCTGGAAAAGACCAAGGCGCTGGGGACGCTGGCCGAAACCCCGGACGTCAAGAAGCTGGAGAGCAAGGGCGAGCAGGACCTGTCCACGCTGGGGCAGACGTCCGACAACGACTACGCGGCGGCCTACATCGATGCAATGATCGCCGGGCACAAGGACGCGCTGCAGCTGATCGAGACGCAGATGATGACAGTGGCGTCGACCGAGCCGGTCAAGCAGCACCTGACCGAGACCAAGACGCACGTCGAGCAGCACCTGGCGAAGGCGGAAGAGATCAAGAAGGCGATGTGAGTGTGGGTGTGGCAGATCGCCGGTCTGCCACGCTTGGTCTGCAAACGGCGGGTGAGCGCGACGTCGTCGTTTTCGAACTTAGGGACCTGGAAGGGGGATCAGGGAAAAGGCGATTCCTCCCACAACTGCCAACAGCGCCAACACGCTAAGAATTATCGAATACAGACGCCTGGAAAAACTGGGGCGACGCTGAATGGCTCGAAGAATGGCGATCGGAACTAATGCATAGACAGCACAAAGGGCAATGAAGTACCAGTTGATCTGATAGGAGGAGCCCTTGCCCAGCGCATTTCCGGCTTGAAACAAGACCACTCCACCAACAAGCGATAGGAAAGAGCGGATTGCGAATGCATTATTGGTTCTTGTTTGAATGCTCATACCTTGACATCGCTACGATCTGGAATGTTGCCCCAGCTGGGGTGCTTTATCAATGTGATCTCCTCTTACGCATCCATCGAACGTGATTGCTTCAGTACCAGGTGTCATCGCAACGTTGCAATGACTGGGCGAAAGTCTCCAGGAGTTTTGCTGCAAGGAGATACACTCCATGCGCTATGTGCTCAGGTCGCCGGCGCGCTAGCCGGTGGTCCCGACTCTTCTGATGAGCTACAAGATGTGCACAGCAAGCTGCTCGGTATGCTGGCCCATTACACCTCAGTACTGGGCGAACATCAGCTGGACATTCCTTTCTCCCGGTCCACGGGTGCCTGACAATTCGTCCAGGCAGCTTGCGCTTGGCAGGTGGGTTTAACTCAAGCGTCGCATCCTGCTCTCCGGCACGGCTCGGGCTCAGCCTCTGATCCTTTGCCGTTGCAACTGTGGCGATGGTGAGCAGTGCCGCCATGACGTAGCTCCGCATCCTTGCTCTCCCTGCAGGTTAAGTTCATAGCCTTACAACGCTTGGGGAGTTGGCCAATGCTACCTGAGCCCGCACCACAGCCGCGCTTGTTTGATTTTCGTCAATTCGACCGACACATGAAATTCGCAGTGAGGGTGCTTGACTGCATGGGTCAAGAATCGTTGCGGAGTTGCGCATGAGTGCAGTCACAGGTGGAAAGGTCGGCCAGGCGGTGAGCCAGGGGGCGATCTGGACGGAAGTTGGACTGGTGCGTCGTGAGCGAGCGCCTGTGGATCTGCTGGGTGGTTCGCGCCGCGTTGCTCCCATTGTCGTCACGGCGCGTGTTTGCGCCGCGGTCTGCTGAGGAGGCGCCATGCGGATTTGTGTACTTAACGAAACAACCAATGAGCAAGCCGGACTGGAGCAGCGCTGCGTAGCAGCGCGCAAGGCGGGCTGCGACTACGTGGTGGCGCCGCCGCCGTTCGAGCGTGATGCAGAGGGCCGGCTCAGCGAAGTCGCCAGTGGCAGCGAGGCCGACGCAGCGCGTCTGCGTGAGCTTGTGCAGGCGGCGCACCGCGCTGGCGTGAAGCTGCTGCTCGATGTGCGCCTGGACGAAGTAGGCGGCGCCAGTGCGGTGGTGCGCGAGAACCCGCAGTGGTTCCGCGCACGCAGCACCGCGGTGCCTGACCCGCGTCAGCCGCGCACAACGCCGGAAGTGGCCGAGGCGCGTTTTGCCTATGCGCAGGAAGGTGCGGCGCTGGTGGAGTGGTGGAGCGCGCGCTTGCTGGACTGGGCGGCGCAAGGTGTGGCCGGCTTCCGCCTGCTGCAGCCGCAACAGGTGCCGGCGCAGCGCTGGCGCGAGTTGATCGCACGCGTCCATGCGCAGGCGCCGGAAGTGGTGTTTGCAGCGTGGACGCCAGGCCTGGGCACTGAAGCCTTGCAGCAGTTGGCCGGTGCCGGGTTCGATGCGGCGTTCTCCTCGCTCGCGTGGTGGGATGGGCGCAGCAGTTGGTTCTTCGATGAAGACACCGCGTTGCGCGCACTCGCCGCCCAGGTGGTTGCGGTGCTGGATGCGCCCGATGGCAAGCGTGCGGCGACGCCTGCGCAGCACTGGCAGCTGGCGCAGGCACTGGGCGGGGCGTGGTTGTTGAACGCTGCGCAGCTGGATGCAGTGCCCTCTTCCATCCGCGCCACTGACAGCGTGCCGGCAAGCAATGCCGGCCTGCGGCTGCGCCCGCTATTGCGCGAAGCCACCGGGCTGACGGCCGTGGCGGTGGAGCCGCTCGGTGGCTTGCCGTCGTTGTTGTTGATCAATGGCGATGCCGCACATGTAGTGCCGGTGCCGGCACCGGATCTGCTGCGTCTGTTAGGCGATGCCGAAGCGTTGGTGGGCGAAGACGGCAGCACCTTGTCTGGTGCGACGTTGGAGGCGCTGGAGCCGGGCGAGGTGCGGGTATACCGCAGTGTGCCGGCGCGGCATGTGTTGGCGGTGCCGCGGATGCGCCCGCGTGCGCAGACGGCGGCCGCGTGGCCACGCGTGTGCATCGAATCGGTGACGCCCTCGGTCGATAACGGCCGCTTCCCGGTCAAGCGCACGGTGGGCGATCGTATCTGTGTAGAGGCCGATGCGTTCTGCGATGGGCACGACCGCATTGCAGTCGCTGTGCTGTGGCGTCCGGCCGATGCAAAGACCTGGGCCAGCGCGCCGATGCGCGCCTTGGGCAACGACCGTTGGCGTGCGGAGTTTCCGCTGGAGCGTATCGGTACCTATGAGTTCCGTGTGGAAGGCTGGCGCGATGTTTTCGCCACCTTGCATGCGGATCTGGAAAAGAAGCGCGCCGCCAACACGGTGCTGCCGGTGGATGTGCAGGAGGCCGTGGCGGTGGTGCAGGCCGCGCATGCACGCAGCAAAGGTGCATTGGCCGAGTGCTTGCAGGCCGTCCTCACCCGCATCGGTGCGCAGAGCGAGCCGTTGCAGCAGCTGGCCATCGTGCTGGAGCCGGACACCGCACAGGCGATGGCGTTGGCTGACGACAAGCCGTTCCGCTCCGAGACGCCGGTGACCTTCCGGGTCGAGTCGGAGCGCCGCGCGGCGCACTTTGCCAGTTGGTACGAATTGTTCCCGCGCTCGCAGAGCGGCGACCCGCAGCGCCACGGCACCTTCGACGATGTGATCGAACGGCTGGCGCATATCCGCGCAATGAACTTCGACGTGCTGTACATGCCGCCGATCCATCCCATCGGCGCGAAGAACCGCAAGGGCCGCAACAACACGGTCACTGCGGAAGAAGGCGAGCCGGGCAGCCCGTATGCGATCGGCGCCAGCGATGGTGGGCATACCGAAGTGCATGCCGAGCTCGGTGGGCTCGATGGCTTCCGCCGCTTGATTCAGGCCGCGCGGGCGCATGGGCTGGAAGTAGCGCTGGACTTCGCCATCCAGTGCGCGCCGGATCACCCATGGTTGAAGGACCACAAGGACTGGTTCACCTGGCGCGCGGATGGCTCGATTCCGTATGCGGAGAACCCGCCGAAGAAATACCAGGACATCGTCAACGTCGATTTCTACGCCAGCGGTGCGGTGCCCGATCTGTGGAATACGCTGCGCGATGCGGTGCTGTTCTGGGTCAACGAGGGCGTCACGCTGTTCCGCGTGGACAACCCGCACACCAAGCCATTCCCGTTCTGGGAGTGGTTGATTGCCGATGTGCGTGGGCGCCGCCCGGATGTGGTGTTCCTGTCGGAGGCCTTCACCCGGCCGAAGATGATGTATCGCCTGGCCAAGTGCGGCTTCTCGCAGTCCTACACCTACTTCACCTGGCGCAACCACAAGCACGAGCTGCAGGAGTACGTGGAAGAGTTGAACGAAGGCGTGCCGCGCGAATGCTTCCGCCCGCATTTCTTCGTCAACACGCCGGACATCAATCCGCAGTTCCTGCAGACCAGCGGGCGCAACGGGCATTTGATCCGCACCGCGTTGGCCACGACCTTGTCGGGGCTGTGGGGCATGTATCAGGGCTTCGAGTTGTGCGAAGCCACGCCGCTGGCGCCGGGCAAGGAAGAGTATCTGGACTCGGAGAAATTCCAGCTGCGCGCCTGGCCCGAGCGTGCGCCCGGCGATATCGTCGATGAGATCACCCGCTTCAACCAGCTGCGTCGCATGCACCCCGAGCTGCAATCGCACCTGGGCACGCGGTTCTATCAGGCGCACAACGAGCAGGTGCTGTACTTCGGCAAGTTCCTGGATGCCGGTTACCTTTCGCGCAGCCGCAGCATGGTGTTGGTGGCAATCAATCTGGACCCCAATGCCGCGCAGGATGCCGATATCGAAATTCCATTGTGGGAGTTGGGCCTGCCCGATCACGCCAGCGTGGCAGTGGACGATCTGTGGGACGGCCATCGCTTCACATGGCAAGGCAAGCAACAACACATCCGGTTAGAGGCGACGCGGCCGTTCGCGTTATGGCGCATCCGCGCAGGAGAGGTCGCATGAATGCAGTCCCATCGTTACAAGCCGACGCAGAACAGTCTGCGGTGGTTGCAGATCAGCTTTGGTACAAAGACGCGATCATTTATCAGGTGCACGTCAAGTCGTTCTTCGACTCCAACGACGATGGCATCGGCGATTTTCCCGGCCTGATTTCCAAATTGGATTACATCGCCGAACTCGGCGTGGACACCATCTGGCTGCTGCCGTTCTACCCCAGCCCGCGCCGCGACGACGGCTACGACATCGCCGAATACATGGCGGTGCATCCGGACTACGGCACCATTGCCGACTTCGAGCAGTTGGTGGCGCAGGCGCATGCACGCGGCATCCGCATTGTCACCGAGCTGGTAATCAACCACACCTCCGATCAGCATTCCTGGTTCCAGCGTGCACGCAATGCGCCGGCTGGCTCGCCGGAACGCGACTTCTATGTGTGGTCGGATACCGACCAGGAATACGAAGGCACGCGGATCATCTTCTGCGATACCGAGAAGTCCAACTGGACCTGGGATCCGGTGGCCGGGCAGTATTTCTGGCACCGGTTCTATTCGCATCAGCCGGATCTGAATTTCGACAACCCCGCCGTGCTGGAAGCAGTGCTGGAAGTGATGCGTTTCTGGCTGGATCGTGGCGTGGACGGCTTGCGTCTGGATGCGGTGCCGTACCTGATCGAGCGCTCGGGCACCTCCAACGAGAATCTGCCCGAGACTCACGCGATCCTGCGCAAGATCCGCGCCACCCTGGATGCCGAATATCCGGACCGCATGCTGCTGGCCGAGGCCAACATGTGGCCGGAAGACACCCAGCAATATTTCGGCCAGAACGCTGACGAATGCCATATGGCGTTCCACTTCCCGCTGATGCCGCGCATGTACATGGCGATCGCGCGCGAAGACCGCTTCCCCATCACCGACATCATGCGCCAGACCCCGGAGATTCCGGAGAGCTGCCAGTGGGCGATCTTCCTGCGTAACCACGATGAGTTGACGCTGGAAATGGTCACCGATTCGGAGCGCGATTATCTATGGCAGACCTACGCCTCCGATCGCCGCGCGCGTATCAACTTAGGCATCCGTCGCCGTCTCGCGCCGCTGCTGGAGCGCGACCGCCGCCGTATCGAATTGATGACCTCCCTGTTGCTGACCATGCCCGGCACGCCGGTGCTGTATTACGGCGATGAGATCGGCATGGGCGACAACATCCATCTGGGCGACCGCGACGGTGTGCGTACGCCGATGCAGTGGTCGATCGACCGCAATGGCGGGTTCTCGCGTGCCGACCCGGCGCAGTTGGTGTTGCCGCCGGTGATGGACCCGCTTTACGGCTTCCAGGCGGTGAATGTGGAAGCGCAGATCCGCGACCAGCATTCGCTGCTGACCTGGACCCGCCGCGTGCTCAGCGTGCGCAAGCGCTACCAGGCTTTCGGCCGCGGCACGCTGCGCTTTTTGTATCCGGGCAATCGCCGCATGCTGGCCTACCTGCGTTGCTATCAGGACGAGACGGTGCTGTGCGTGGCCAATCTGTCGCATACGCTGCAGGCGGTGGAACTGGATCTGTCCGAGTTCGAAGGCCGCGTGCCGGTGGACATCATCGGTGGCGGCAGCTTCCCGCCGGTCGGCCGCCTGACCTATCTACTCACTGTGCCGCCGTTCGGCTTCTATGCGTTCCAGCTGGTCAGCGAAGGGACCTTGCCGGATTGGCATGTGCCCACCCCGGTGCCGCTGCCGGATTACCGCACGCTGGTGTTGCGTAGCGATACCGACGAAGGCAACGCGCTGCTACCGCATCTGTCCACGCTGGAAAGCGAAATCCTGCCGGCCTGGCTGTCGGCGCGGCGCTGGTTCTCGGCCAAGGATCAGGTGCTGAAACACGTGCGTATCTCGCGTCGCACGCCGTTGCCCGGCGATGAGCCGATGAGCCTGCTGGAGCTGGAAGTGGAGCTGGAAGATGGCCGCCACGAGAGCTACATGCTGCCGATCGGCATCGTGTGGGAGCGCGACCACCCCAGTACCCTGGCCGAGCAGTTGGCACTGGCGCGTGTGCGTCAGGGCCGCGAGGTGGGTTACCTCACCGACGCGTTCGCCCTCAAGCCGATGGTGCGTGGAGTGATCGATGCGCTGCGCGAGAATTCCACGCTGGAGTTCCGCGATGGCGACGATGCCTCGCAGCAGGGACAGGTGCGTTTCGAAGCGACGCCGGCGTTGGCCACGCTGGATATTCCGCAGGATCCGGACATCCGTTGGTTGTCGGCCGAACAGAGCAACAGCTCGCTGGTGGTCGCCGACAAGGCGGTGTTCAAGCTGCTGCGGCATGTGGCCAATGGCGCCAATCCGGAGATCGAGATCGGCCGTCGCCTGACCGAAATGGGCTATGCCAACGCCGCGCCCCTGCTGGGCAGCGTCAGCCGCATCGACGCGCAGGGCACCATTACGACCATTGCGTTGTTGCAGGGCTTCATCCGCAATCAGGGCGATGCCTGGCGTTGGACGCTGGACCATCTGGCACGCAGTTTCGACGAGTACGCCACCGCGCAAACCGATGAATCGCGCGCCGAAGCCGTGGCCGGTTACGACGCGTTCGCTGCCGTGGTCGGCAAGCGTCTTGCCGAGCTGCACGAAGCCTTGTCGTGCGATACCGAGGATGCGGACTTCGTGCCGCAGCGCATCGACCTGCCCGCCGCCAACGATGTGGTGGCCGGCGTTGCGCGCCAGGTCGAACAGATGTGGGACACAGTCAACGCACGCCTGGCCAGCAGCGACGATGCGATCGAACGCGACGCACTGGAAGCGGTGCTGGCCGAACGCTCGCAGCTGGAGGCCTTGCTGGCCAAGGCACCGGGCGTGCTCGCCGAGTCGTTGTTGACCCGCGTGCACGGCGACTTCCATCTGGGCCAGATCCTGGTGGCGTTCGACGATGTGATCCTGATCGACTTCGAAGGCGAGCCGGCCAAGCCCTTGTCCGAGCGCCGCGCCAAGGCCAGCCCGCTACGCGATGTAGCCGGTTTCCTGCGCTCGCTCGATTACGCCAGCGAAGTCTCGGCACGTGGCGAAGAAGGCACTGCCGCACGTGCGGGCGTGGGGGTGGATACGCATCTGGATGAATTCCTGGTGCAGTTCCGTCGCCGCTCCACGCAGGCATTTCTGGACGCGTACCATGCCGTGCTCGATGCCAGTACGCATCCGTGGATCGCACCGGCAGCGTTCAATGCGGCCACGCTGTTGTTCCTGGTGGAAAAGGCCTGCTACGAAGTGCGCTACGAAGCCGCCAACCGGCCCGGCTGGTTGATGGTGCCGGTGGAAGGCTTGCGACGCATCCTGCAACGCGCGCGCGCTGATGCAGGAGACACATGATGAGTGGAGTGATGACAGCAGTGACCAATCGATGGGACCCCGGCGCGACCCGCGCCCTGGCCGAGGCACGCCATGGCGATGCATTCGCCATCCTGGGCGCGCACCCGACCGATAGCGGACGGGTGCTGCGCACCTACCAACCGGGCGCCAACTACGTCAATGCAGTGCTCGACGACGGGCAGGTCATCGCGCTGGAGGCAGGCCCGGAGCCGGGCCTGTTCGCTGGCGAGTTGCCGGCGCAAGGCGCTTATCGCCTGCGCATCGGTTGGCCCGGCGGCGAGCAGGACACCGCCGACCCGTTTGCGTTCGGGCCGCAACTCAGCGACTTCGATCTGCACCTGATCAGCGAAGGCCATCATCTGCAACTGGCCGATGCACTCGGCGCCAATGCGATCGAGGTCGATGGCGTGCGCGGCACGCGTTTTGCGGTGTGGGCACCCAATGCCACACGCGTGGCGGTGGTGGGCGATTTCAATAGTTGGGATGCGCGCCGTCACCCGATGCGGCTGCGGCATCAGTCCGGTGTGTGGGAGCTGTTCGTGCCCGATGTCGGCCCTGGGGCGCATTACAAGTACCAGCTGCGCGGCCCGCACGGAAACGAATTGCCGGCCAAGGCCGACCCGGTGGCGCGGCGTGCCGAGCTGGCACCGGGCACTGCCTCGATCGTGGCCGACCCCACGCCGCATCAGTGGAGCGACGACGGCTGGATGGCCACACGCGCACGCCGTCAGGCGCACGACGCACCGATGAGCATCTACGAGATCCACGCCGGCTCCTGGCTGCGCGAAGAAGGCGTGGACCTGGATTGGGACGGTCTTGCCGATCGCTTGATTCCGTACGTGGCCGATATGGGCTTCACGCATGTCGAGCTGATGCCAGTGACCGAACATCCGTTCGGCGGTTCGTGGGGCTATCAACCGTTGGGATTGTTCGCGCCCACCGCGCGCTTCGGTTCGCCGGACGGCTTCGCCCGCTTTGTCGAGCGCTGCCATCGCGACGGGATCGGCGTGATCGTCGATTGGGTGCCGGCGCACTTTCCCACGGATGCACACGGGTTGGCGCATTTCGACGGCACATCGCTGTACGAACATGCAGATCCGCGCGAAGGCTTCCACCGCGACTGGAATACGCTGATCTACAACCACGGGCGCCGCGAGGTGTCCGGATTTTTGATCGCCAGCGCGCTGGAGTTCCTGCAGCGCTTCCACGTCGATGGTCTGCGCGTGGATGCGGTGGCCTCGATGCTGTACCGCGATTACAGCCGCAATGCCGGCGAGTGGGTGCCCAATATTCATGGCGGGCGCGAGAACTACGAAACCATCGCTTTCCTGCGCCGGCTCAACGAGGTGGTGCGCGAGCATGCGCCTGGTGCGGTGATGATCGCCGAGGAATCCACCGCATTTCCCGGTGTCACCGCCGATGTGGCGCATGGCGGGTTGGGCTTCCACTACAAGTGGAACATGGGCTGGATGCACGACACGCTGCATTACGCCGCGCTGGATCCGATTTACCGCCGTTATCACCATGGCGAGCTGACCTTCAGCATGGTCTATGCGTATTCGGAGCGCTTCGTACTGCCGATCTCGCACGATGAAGTGGTGCACGGCAAGGGCTCGCTGCTGGGCCGCATGCCGGGCGACGACTGGCAGCGCTTCGCCAATCTGCGTGCGTACCTCGGTTTCATGTTCACCCACCCCGGGCGCAAGTTGCTGTTCATGGGCTGCGAGTTCGGCCAGCCCATCGAGTGGAACCATGACGGCGGCATCCCGTGGCAGTTGCTCGACGACCCGCGCCACCGCGGCGTGCAGACCCTGGTGCGCGATCTGAATCGACTGTATGTCGAATACCCCGCGCTGCACGCCTACGACGACGATCCGTCAGGGTTTGCGTGGGTGGTGGGCGATGATGCGGCCAATAGCGTGGTTGCGTTCCTGCGCAAGGGCAAACGCGGCGACGCACCAGTGCTGGTGGTGATCAACTTCACCCCGCTGGTGCAGCACGGTTATCGCATCGGCGTGCCGCAGAGCGGTCAATGGCGCGAAGTGTTCAATAGCGACGCCGGCATCTATGGCGGTGCCAATCTGGGCAATGGCGGTGTGGTCACTGCAGAGCAGCAGTCCATGCATGGCCAGGCACAATCGCTGCCGCTGCTATTGCCGCCGCTGGGCGTCATCGTGCTCACGCCGCACGGCTGATGCATCGCATACACCGCCGGGCAGCTGGCCCGGCGGTGTGGCACCTGTTAGATTGCGCGCCGTAGAGTGGTCAACAAAACGCTGTGAACGCCCAATGGGTGACGCGGCAGTTTTGTCAGCCGCTTCTTAGGTGGCCCGGGGAGGGCTGCCGGGCACAGCCGCCGCCATGCCTTCCGTCGACCGTCTTTGCGGGAGCGTTGTGCGTGGGCGTTTTGATTGCTGTGATTATTGTTTGGCTTGTTGAGGCCGCTCTCTGCGCTGTGCGCAACAGTGGCTGCGCGCATGCAGCGGTGTGCACGGCACAGCCACTGCGTGCGACCGCGCGACGTGGCTACCGATGTCTTGTCCGGCTTGGTGCGCTGCCTGAGCCCACCTCGACGCAGGCTTGCGCATGAGCAGCCTGATGACGCTTTTGTATCTGCTCACCGCTGCCGCCTCGGCTTTTGCGTTTTATCTGGCAACCACGCATCAACGCCTCGTACTGCGGCGCCGATTGTCTGCGCGCCTGTTGCGCAGCGGTGGCAGCGTGTTGTTGGTGTTGTCGCTGGTCTGCGCCATCCGTGCGCTGGGTGTGTGGGCGGGCGTCTTCGCCGCTGTGACTGCGCTGATGCTGGTGGCGGTGGCGCTGCCGTATCTGGATGTCTGGCAACAGGCGCGTGCGCAACGCAGGCGGGTGCGTCATGTGGGCTAGATGGTTGGCTGCCGTGGTGCTGGGCCTGCCGCTTGCGGTTGGCATGGTCGGCTTGTGCGCGTTGTTGCTGCCTGGGCCGCAGCAAAGCTACACGCTGGCGTGGCTGCTGCTGATGTTTCCGGTGTGGATCGGTGCAATGGCACTGCCGTTCGTGTTTCGTAGCGCAGGACGCGCCTGGGTGGTTCTCGGCGGGCTGACCGTGCTGTGCTATGTCGCACTCGCGGGCATCAAGGTATTGGGCTGGACGGAGTTGAGCGCATGAAAGCATCGACCTTGCGTGCGTTTCTCTCCGTGCATAGCTGGATGGGTTTGCTGGCCGGCATGGCCTTGTTTATCGCCTTCTATGCCGGCGCCATCACCGTGTTCACGCATGCGTTGAGCGACTGGCAGGCCACGCCACAGGTCACGCAAAAGGCGCCAGCCGATCCGGTCGCCGCAGCGCAGGCCTTGCTGGACGCGGTGATCGCCGAGCATCCGCAGGTAGCCGAATCGTCTCTGGTGCTGCTGCCCGGCGAACACGGGCCGATTCCACGGCTGTATTGGTATGGCGCGCAGGCCGATGCCAGTGGCGGCATGCGCCAATACCAACACGCCGCCGATGGCACGCTGCTGGAGTTGCCGCAGCGCGTGGGCTTTGCCGATTTCCTCTACGACCTGCATTTCACCGCCGGACTGCCGCGTGTGTTCGGCACGTATCTGTTCGGCGTGGTCAGCATGCTGTACGGGCTGGCCCTGGTCAGCGGGGTAGTGCTGTACGCGCCGGTGTTCTTCAAGGATCTGTTCGCGCTGCGGCTGGGTCACAACCTCAAGCGCCTGTGGCAGGACGCGCACAACGTGGTCGGCATGTTGTCGCTGCCGTTCCATGTGATCTTCGCCTGGTCCGGTGCGGTGTTGTGCCTGGGCGTGTTGCTGCTGGCGCCGTTTCAGTTTCTGGTGTTCGACGGCAAGTTGATGCAGATCCTGGAGCCGGAGTTCGAACTCACCCCGCATGTGGCACCGGCCAAGCGTGCCGCGCCGTTACTGCCGGTTGCGGTGTTGCTGGACAAGGCGCGTGCAGCCAGCCCGGGGTTTGTGCCGGAAAGCATCGGGTTTCACGATGCCGGCGATGCCAATGCGCGTGCGGAAGTCTATGGCCACCACGATCAGCGCCAGCTCAACACGCTCGGCGGCGTGGCACTGGAAGCGGCAACCGGCAATGTCTTGCGGGTGCTCGAGCCCAGGACGATGTCGGCCGGCACCGCTGCACTGCGTGGGCTGCAGGCGCTGCATTTCGGCAATTTTGGGCATGCGCCGGTGCAGTGGTTGTACTTCCTGCTGGGGCTGGGCGGTGCGTTCCTGTTCTACAGCGGAAACTTGTTGTGGATCGAGGCACGCCGCAAGCGTCGCCTGGTCGATCAACCGCGCCGCACGCACGCCATGGCGCGCCTCACGGTGGGTGTGTGCCTGGGCAGCGTCGCCGGCATCTCGGCGTTGTTCATCGCGGCGCGGTTTCTGCCACAGGGACAGGAGCGTTATGTCTACTACGCGGTCTTCGCGCTCATACTGATGTGGGCCTTGCTGCGTCCCACGGCACGGGGCGCCTACGAGGTGTTACTTGCGTGTGCCGCACTGACGGCGTTGATTCCGGTTGCCAGCTGTTTTTCCGGGCGCGGTGTGGTGCTGCCGTGGCAGGACGCAACGCTGCTCGGTGTCGACCTGATCGCGCTGGCTTTGGCATGGACGTACTGGCAGCTGGCAAGCGCGAGCAAACGGCGCGGAGTGCAGGGCGATCCGAACAGCGTCTGGGCGTGGGGAGATCGCGCCGCTCCGTGAGCGGTTGCTGTTCCTGCGCGCTGTAGTGCCATTGCAGCGCTGCCCGTACAACGCGCGCATCGCAAACTGAAGATCTGGGCCCGGTTGAGCTCAACTCACGTGCGACGACATGCATGTCACGTACGATCCTTGGCCTCTGATCGCTGCTGACGTTCGTTTGGGTGCGTTGAAATGTCCAGACCACTGCGCATTGGCCTGATCTCCGACACGCACGGCTTGCTGCGGCCGGAGGCGGTCGCCGCCTTGCAGGGCTGCGCGGCCATTATTCACGCCGGCGATGTGGGCAAGCCGGAGATCCTCACCGCGCTGCAGGCGCTGGCGCCGTTGCACGTGATCGCCGGAAACATCGACAACACGCCATGGGCAGCCGAGCTACCCGAAACGCTGGATCTGCTGATCGCAGGCGTACGCATCCATGTGTTGCACGATCTGAAAACGCTTGGGCCCGAGGTCGCTGCAGAGGTGATCGTCAGCGGTCATTCGCACAAGCCAGCGGTGCACATGCGCGACGGCGTGCTGTACGTCAATCCGGGCAGCGCCGGCCCACGTCGCTTCAGCTTGCCGATCAGTGTGGGCACCTTGTGGTTGGGCGATGGCCCGCCGCGTGCGGAACTGCAAGTGCTACAGCTGCGTTGATCTAGGACAGATGCCTGCAACAAGCGGTGAGCCACGATACAGGTGACGCGGTGCGACGACGTGCACCTGACTTCAATACGCTCGATCCGGAATGTACTGATGGTAAGAATGGAAGCTAAGGGGAGCGCATGAGTCTGCAAACAACTTTTCGCTGATTTTATGCGGCCTATATGCATGCATCTGCGCTATCTGTTGAATGCTTGTGCACGCTTGCAACCCATGCGCTGACCTTGTCTGCACGCATGCGGGGCCATCCTTGTGCCTCAAGTCGTTGCAAGGAATCCTCATGAATACACGTCGCCAATTCCTCTCCGCCGCCGCTGCCGGCACCGCTGCGTTGGCCGCTGCGCCGTTGTTGGCACAGTCGTCCGCGCCTGGCAGCGTGATGCCGACGCGCGGCAAAGCCACCGTATCGAAGCTGCCTGCCAACGCAGCGACCAAGGGTGCGCGGTATCGCCCTGCGAGCCGTCTAGGCTTTGGTGGCGTGGCGATCGGCAATGGCTTTGAAGCCACCAGCGATGCGCAGAGCGAAGCGACCCTGGCGGCGGTGTGGGAGTCGGGCGTGCGCTATTTCGATACTTCGCCGTGGTACGGGTTGGGGTTGTCGGAGCGTCGCACCGGTCATCATCTGCACAATCACGTCTCAGACGAATACGTGTTGTCGACCAAGGTCGGGCGCCTGCTCACAGCGACCGACAAACCGCCGAAGACGATGTGGCAGCAGCCCTCGCCCTTCGACTATCGCTACGACTACAGCGCCTCCGGCGTGCGCCGCTCGATCGAAGACAGCCTTCAGCGCCTGGGTGTGTCGCAGATCGATATCGCCTACATCCACGATCTGTCGCCGGAGAACGAAAAAGATCTCGGCATGCCATGGGAACAGCGCTTTGCCGAAGCGGTGAAAGGTGCCATGCCCGAGCTGACCAAGATGCGCAAGGAAGGCCTGATCAAGGCCTGGGGTTTTGGCGTCAATCGTCCGGAACCGGCCTTGCGTGCGATCGAAGAAGCCGACCCCGACATCTTCCTGCTGGCCTGCCAATACTCGCTGCTCGATCACGCGCGTGCACTGCACGACACCTTCCCGAAGATCGCCAAACATGGCGCCTCGGTCGTCGTTGGCGCGCCGCTGTTGGCGGGTTATCTGGCCGGGCGCGAGCGTTATCTCTACGACGGCAGCGTGCCGGAATGGGCGCCGGCCATGCGACAGAAAGCGCTGGCCATCTGCGACCGCCACGGCGTGGATCTGCGCACCGTCTCGCTGCAGTTTGCCGCTGCACCGCAAGTGGTCTCGGCGGTAATTCCGGGCGCGCGTACGGCAGAGCAGGCGCATGCAAATGCGGCCTCGATGCGCGTGGCGATTCCGGCAGCTGTGTGGGATGAGCTCAAGCGCGAGCAGGTGATCGAAGCGGATGCGCCGGTGCCTGTTGTGAGCTGATGCAGCTAAGAGCGGCTGACAAAACCCAGCGAGCGAGCGCCTGTCAGTGAGTGCAGTGGTTTTGCCGGCCGCATCTTGGTGGATGCAGTCGGAGGTCCAGATCAGACACTGAGGTGGTTGAATGCGCGGTGTCCTCACCGCTCGCGGGACACGCCGCAAGTACGTCCATGTAGGCTCGGTGGCGGCATCCATGCCGCCACACGGTCCCGCAATCGGTAAGGGCACCGCACCAGAAAGTTTGTAGGTTGCTTTGTTGAAAGCCTGCCTATTGCTCTGCCTGCAGTGAGAAGCTGATCGGACGCGCCGTTATCCAAACAACGCACGTCATGCATTGCTTGCACCATGCACACCGACCATCTTGACTGGTCCTTGCCCGCCCACCGTCGCGGGACCTTACGCGGCATGGATGCCGCGTAAGAGCTTACAGGGACGTACTTGCAGCGTGTCCCGCGATGGTGGGCGGGCAAGGGCCCTGCAGCCAAGCCGCAGATCAGCCGCTCTAGTTGATCAGATACAATGACGCATCAAGGAATCAACAGCTGCCGCAACGCAGGCACCTGCTTGGCCAACTCGTCGGCGACAATCGCCGCGAACAGATCCGCGCCGTCCGCGCCAAGATGCGTGTAGTCGAACGCGAGTTTGGCCTGACCCATCGGCTCGGCGCTGGCATTGTCCTGTGCAGCGGCGGGGACGCTGCCCGCTGCCGCGATCTTTGACGACGCCGACGCCGGCGCATGCAATGCCTGCGCCGGTGTCTTGCCAATCGTCGTGCCCGATTGCGCGGCAATCACTTGTTCCGGATCGGCAGGCCGCTGCGCCAGCCGCATCGCCAATACCGGGCCCATGCCCTGCACCAGCGCACGGCTGCGCGCATGCAGGTCGATCAGCGGCACCTGTAACTCGCGTGCAACTGCGCGTGTTGTCTCCGCCCACGGCGCCAAGTCGTCGATCAATTGGCCGTGTTCGAATTGCCGTCGCGTCAATGGCGTGACCAACACCGGAATCGCACCGGCGGCACGTGCGTCGGCCACATAACGGCGCAGATTCGCCGGGAATTCGGTCGCCAACTCGGTGGAGCGCCCCGGCTTGCCGGGTTGATCGTTGTGCCCGAACTGAATCAACACAACCACCTGTCGATAGCCGCCGCTGCGCAGCTCCTTCAGTGCGATCTCCCACGAGCCTTCGGCGCGATAGTTGGAGGTGCTGCGGCCACCGCGCGCCAGATTGAGGCAGCTCAGGAACGAGGTCACATGCTGCGCGCAAAAGCTCGGCCCCCAGCCACCTTGCACGGCCGTGGTGGAGTCGCCGACCAGCACGATCTTGCTGGCGGCAAAGTGCTTGCCGCCAGCGGCTACGTTAGACGCTGGCACGCTTGCAGTTGATGCATCAACCGGTGAGGCATCTGCAGCGTACGCAATAGGTGCAGCGATTGCTGCAAGCAAAACCAACGGTACAAGAGACGAAAAACGCATGAATCACCTTGGAGGAAGAGCGATCAGAAAACGCAAGGTAGTCAGAAGGCGAAAGGTGATCAGAAGACCGCAGGCAGGCAGAAGAGCCCAAGCACGATGACCCGAGCCGCGCGCTGATGGGCACCTACACGCACGCCACGCCGTGCCGCTGCGGAGTGCGATCAGACCACGCTCGACCTCGACCTTGACCACGAAAGTCAGTCAAAACGTACCGCGTTGAATGAAAGGCGCTTGCTGATACAGCTTGCGCTCGCCACCGCGCGGATCGTGGTCGAGCCGGCTGGGTGTATCGAACAGCAGCGTCTCGCGCTGCTGCAACGAATACTGCCGCCAACGCGGCAGACCACGATGATTCGGGTCGCCGCTGCGCGCGAAGGTAATCAACGCCTCGCTCATCTGCTCGGCCATGCGCTGCGCATCGGCGCCATCGCCGGTGCGCGAACCCGGTTGCGCAATGGTGTCGAAGACCAGCGGAATATCCAGCGTGTGGAAGGCGCCGAACTTGCCGCCATCCAGTGGCGAGCCCCAATCCAGTTGATAGACCCAGGTGGGTGCGCCTTGACGTGCGCGTGCCTCTGCTTCTTCGACCGCGCCGCGCCACGAGCGCCCTGCGGTGGTGGCCGCGAAGAACACCTCCGATGGCGAATACTGCGGATACAGCCGGCGGTATTCGGCGATCACCACCTGCGGCAGCAGATCCACGTATTGCTGGGTTTCCAGCCTGGCCGGCAGCTCGTCCCAGCTCAGCGCGAAGTTCTTCGCATCGTTGCCGAGAAACGCGCGCGTTTCGTCGCGGGTATTGCCGATCACCAGCGGAATCTTCGCCGATTGCAGCGGGGCGGTCGGCCAGAATGGATGCACCGGCACATTGCGCGCATCCAGCACCGGGCCGAAATACAACGCGCTGTTTTCCACCCGCGAGGGATCGCGCACTTGCGCGGCAGCCAGCAGCTGCTCAATTGGTAGCGTGCGGATGCGCGCAAGCGCGCCGGGCGCAAGTTTCAATGCATCCAGCAGCAGTTGCGCGCGCTGGGTGGCCGCGCGCGGGCCGGCCACGGTGACCTGCTGCCCGCTCATCGTCCACGCGCGATGGAACAGGCCGCGTGCGGCGGGCATCGCCATCAAGGTGGCGATCTTGGCGCCGCCACCGGACTGGCCGAACACGGTGACATTGCCGGCATCGCCGCCGAATTCGGCCGCGTGCTGGCGCACCCACTGCAGTGCCTGGATCAGGTCCAGCTGCCCGGCATTGCCGGAGTCGGCAAAACGCGTATCGCCCAGCTGCGCCAGCGACAGATAGCCGAACAGGTTGAGCCGGTGGTTGACGGTGATCACCACCACATCGCCGCGCTTGCACAGGCGCACGCCGTCGTAGAGCGGGTCGCTGCCGGAGCCGGTGGTGTAGCCGCCGCCGTGGATATAGAACAGGATCGGCCGCTTGCCGCCATCGCGCAGACCCGGCGTCCACACGTTGAGGAACAGGCACTCCTCGCTGGTGGGTTCGCTGGCCTTGGGTTGCGGTGCAGCGGCACCGAAGGCGCTGGCATCACGCACGCCCTGCCAGGGCGTTTCCGGCACCGGCGCCTGAAAGCGCCGCGCTGCGGTGTCGCCGCCGTAGGGGATGCCCTTGAACACGCAGATACCCTGGTCGCGATAACCGCGCAGTGCGCCGCCACGCACGTGTACCAGCGGCGTACTGTCGTCGCGGGCGCAGGCGCTGTTGCGGCCGCGCCTGCGAAACCTGGCAGCGCGGCTGCAGCCGCGGCTAACAAGCCACCACGCAGCAGCGTGCGCCGCCGCGCGTCGGGCGTGGATGGCGACGTCATCGCGCGGCGTCCTGCGCCGGTGCAGATGCGGGTGCAGGTGCAGCGACAGATGCATTCGCAGTCGTCGCAGTCGCGGGCGTTTGCACCTTGCTGACATGCGCGATCCAGGCCTGCGCCAGCTGCGGCCACGCAGCCACGGTCAAGCCGGTGCCGCTGGCGGTACCGAAGCCATGACCGCCCTGCGGAAACACATGCAGCTCGCTCTGCACGCCGGCACGCAGCAACGCGTCATGCATCAACAGGCTGTTGCGCACCGACACCACCGTGTCGTCCTGCGCATGCAGCAGAAAGGTTGGCGGCGTGCGTGCGTCCACATGCAGTTGCGGCGAGTACGCGCGCACCTGCGCATCGCTCGGACTGCTGCCGAGCAGGCGCTCGCGCGAGCCCGCGTGTGCGTTGGCGCTGTCCATGTCGATCACCGGGTAGATCAGCAGCTCGAAATCCGGCCGCGCGCTCAGCGCATCGGCCGCATCCAGCTTCGGGTACACCTGCGCGGCATAGCGGGTGCCCAGGCTGGCGGCGACATGACCGCCTGCCGAGAACCCCATCACCCCGACCCGCTGCGCGTCGATGCCGTAGCGGGCGGCATTGGCGCGGATCAGCCGCAGCGCGCGCTGTGCATCGGCCAGCGGTACGTCGGCTCCGTGCGGATGGCCTTCGCCGGGCAGGCGGTAGCGCAGCACGAACAGCGTGATCCCGGCCTGGTCGACGAAGCTGGGCACCAGCGCGCTGCCTTCGTTGTCCAGCACGATGCGCTGGTAGCCGCCGCCGGGGGTGACCAGCAGGGCAGTGCCGTTTGGCTGCTTGGGCCGGTAGACCACCAGGTAAGGCGTGCTGATCTGCTGGATGTAGCGATCGGGCAGGGCAGGGTCGCTGCTGCGCTCGATGATGCGCTGCGGCTGCTTCAGCGCGTTGTCTCCCGGTGCCATCCCGCTGGGCCATAGCGCGATCCGGCTGGCCTGCTCGGCCCTGGTATCGGCGCTGGGCACCTCGGCCGCAACCACCGGCCCGATCAATAGTGAGGTCGCCAGCAACACCAGCGGCAGGCACCACCGCATGGCACCTGAAAACGCAGTAAAAACACGCGTTTGGCTTGTCTGTTCCATCCACCCCTCCCAGGGTTGCTTCGCTTTGAAGGCTAACTTTGCCGCACTGCACATTGCCAATGACACCGGTTTACCATATACAGCACACCGTGCCACTGTCGATTGGCAGTGCAACAAAAACACTAGCAGGGAGACACCCTTGAGCAACGACGCCGCCACCCCGCCATCGTCCACATCCATGCTGTCGCAGATCGCCCAGCAGTTTGTGGAGGCACGCCGTGCAGGGGCATCGCTGCCCGACTTTCCCGGGCAAATCCCTGAGGATCTGGTCACTGCCTATCAGGTGCAGGACATCGCCATCAGCCAATGGGACGACCAGGTGGTCGGCTGGAAGGTGGGTTATATCGCCGCCGAGCGCCGCGATGCCTCCGGCGACGACCGCCTGCTGGGGCCGATCTTCTCGCACAAGCTCTGGAATGCTACCGGTGGAACAACGCAGTTCCCGATCTACCAGGGCGGCTTCGGTGCGGTAGAGGCCGAGTATGTGCTGCGCCTGGAAGCGGACGCTCCCGCCGAGCAGACCCACTTCACTCCGGAGCAGGCGGCGCAACTGCCGGCCACGTTGTTCATCGGCGTGGAGATCGCCAGCAGCCCGTTGGCGACCATCAACAAGCTGGGCCCGCGCGTGGTGATTTCCGACTTCGGCAACAATAACGGCCTGATTTTAGGCCCGGAAGTGACCGATTGGCTGGCACGCGACGAGTCCGCGCTGACTGCCGAAACGCTGATCGACGACCAGGTTGTCGGCACCGGCGGGGCCACCACGTTGCCGGGTGGATTGCGCGCCGCCTACGCGTTTGCGCTCAGTCGTTCGGCCCAGCGCGGGCGTCCGCTCAAGCGCGGTGATCTCATTGCCACGGGCAATGCCACCGGTATCCATGACATCGAAGTGGGACAGCGTGCCCTGATTCGCTTCGCCGGCATCGGCGACATTTCCTGCACGGCTGTGTCCGCTACCTGATTCGGACTCAGTGACCAGACGCTTGGGAGGGCGCCAATGATCACACGCAGACATTTCCTCGGTGCCGGGCTCGGTGCCGCCGCGGCCGGCCCCTGGTTGGGCGCCGGTGCCACCACGCCGATCCCCGGCGGGCAATTGTTGACCGCCACCGACGTGCATATCGGCGACTACCCCACCGTGGAAGCGGTGCGGTGGTTCGGCAAGCAGCTCGAAGCACGCACCAATGGCCGGCTCAAGCTGCGCCAGTACCACTCCGGCCAGCTGGGCCGCGAGTCGGAGGCGATCGACATGGCGCGCTTCGGTGCCATCGACATCACCCGGGTGTATTCGGGTGCGTTGAACAACACTTTTCCGCTGACTCAGGCGCTGTGCCTGCCGTACGTGTTCGACTCGGTGCTGCACCTGCGCCGCGCCATCGACGGGCATGTCGGCGACAGCGTGCTGCGCAGCTTCGAGCAGCGCGATCTGGTGGGCCTGGCGATCTACGATTCGGGCGCGCGTTGCTTCTACAACACCAAGCACCCGCTGCACCGCCCGGAAGATCTCAAGGGCCTGAAGTTGCGTGTGGCCTCGTCGGACATCTTCCTCAAGCTGATGCGCATGCTGGGCGCCAATCCCACCCCGATGTCGCTGGGCGAGACGTTCTCGGCGATGGAAACGCACATGATCGACGGTGCGGAAAACAACATGCGCAGCTTCCAGTCCAGCCGCCATTTCGAGGCCGCGCACTACTGGTCGCAGAGCGAGCATTCCTACGCGCCGGACATCCTGGTGATGTCGCGCAAGAGCTTCGAATCGCTGAGCCCGGCCGACCGCGGCCTGGTGGTGGAACTGGCGCGCGCCTCGGTGCCGGTGATGCGCAACCTGTGGGATGCCTCGGAAGTGATCGCGCGCAAACAGGTGATCGACTACGGCGTCAAGATCAACCAGGTCGACATGCCGGCGTTCCGCGCCGCCTCCGCCCCGCTGCTGGCCGAATACCGCAAGCAGCCGGAGATCGAAGCGTTGTACCGCCGCATCCGCGATTTCGCATAGAGGTGATCCAATGACCGAACCCGAGACTCCCGCCGTCCCGGTCGCGCCGTTGCAGCGCGCGCTGGACCGCGTTTCCGATACTGCCGTTGGCGTGGCATCGCTGGCCTTGCTGGGCCTGGTGGTCGTGCAGGGCTGGCAGGTATTCACCCGCTACGTGCTCAACGACTCGCCCAGCTGGACCGAGCCGGTGACGCTGCTGCTGCTCAGCACCGCGCTGAGCCTGGGCGCGGCCGCCGGTGTGCACACCAACCGCCATTTCGGCTTCTACCTGCTGGGCGAACACGTGCCGCCGCTGGTGCGCAAGGTGTTCGATCTGATCCGCCCGCTGATGATCATTGCCATCGGTGCGGTGCTGGCGCGCTGGAGTGCGGCGCTGCTGCTCGATGGCCTGGACATCAAGATGGCCGGCGCGCAGATGCCGCAGAGCATCAACTACCTGCCGCTGTCGATCGGCGGCGCGCTGATGGTGGTGTTCGCCTTGTACAAGCTGTGGCGTGTGCTGCGCCCGATCCACACCGGAGGAGTGCGCTGATGGGCATCGCCATGTTGTTGGGAACCTTCGTGGTGCTGCTGCTGATCGGTGTGCCGGTGGCCTATGCGCTGGGCGCGGCCGCGCTGGCCACGCTGCTGTATCTGGACCTGCCCACGGTGGTGCTGGTGCAGCAGATTTCTGCCGGTAGCGGCTCGGCCTCGTTGATCGCCATTCCGCTGTTTATCTTCGCTGGCGAGTTGATGCTGCGCGGTGGTATTTCCGAACGCTTGATCGCCTTGGCCTCGTCGCTGGTGGGGCGCGTACGTGGTGGGCTGGGCCAGGTCAGCGTGCTGTCGTCGCTGTTCTTCGGCGGCGTGTCCGGCTCGGCGATTGCCGATGTCTCGGCAGTTGGCGGCACGATGATTCCGCAGATGATCAAGCGCGGTTACGACCGCGATTACGCGGTCAACGTCAGCATGACCGCTGCATTGGTGGCCTTGCTGGTGCCGCCCTCGCATAACCTGATCCTGTTTTCCGCAGCAGCGGGCGGCGGTATCTCGATCGCCGATCTGTTCGCCGCCGGCATCTTCCCCGCGCTGCTTATGACCGCAGCGATGATGGTCACCGGCTATGCGGTGGCGCGCCATCGCGGCTACGGTACCGAGCCGTTCCCCGGCTGGCGCGCAGTGGCGCTGCGCCTGTTCGGCGCACTGCCGGGCCTGGGGTTGGTGGCGCTGATCTTCATCGGTATTCGCGCTGGCATCTTCACCGCAGTGGAGAGCGCCGCGATTGCGGTGGTGTACGCGTTGATCGTCACCGCGCTGCTGTATCGCCAGCTGCGTTGGGCCGAGTTCTTCGCCGCGGTCACGCATGCCGCGCGCACCACCGGCGTGATCTTGTTCGTGATCGCCACGGCTGCAGTGTTCGGTTGGTTGCTTGCGTACTTGCAGGTGCCGGCGGCCGCAGTGAAGTTCCTGCAGGCCATCGCCGACAGCAAGAACACCGTGCTGCTGATGATCGTGGTGATGCTGTTGCTGCTGGGCATGTTCATGGACCTGGCGCCGAAGATTTTGATCTGCACGCCGATCTTCCTGCCGGTGGTCAAGGCCTACGGCATCGACCCGATCCACTTCGGTCTGGTGATGGTGCTGGCTGGCGGTATCGGTTTGATCACCCCGCCGATCGGCTCGGTGTTGTTTATCGGCACCTCGATCGGCCAGATCACCATCGCCCAGAGCATGCGCACCATTTGGCCATTCTGGTTGGCCGCGCTATGCGTGCTGCTGATCGTGGCGTTTTTCCCCGAACTGTCGTTGTGGTTGCCGAGGGCACTGCGCGCGTAAAAGCGCCACTCCATCCACTGCGTATCCGTCGGCAGGGCGCGGTCGGGGCGAACGAATCGGCATCTACCACGTGCGATTCCACCGCCCCGGCCTCCTCATCCGACAGTCGCTTGGCGACGCTGCATGAGCTGTGCTCAGCGCCGCTGCTGGCGGGAGTTTCCGCCGTCATCCCAGCGGCCGACGATCTAAGGCGTCGGCCGCCGCATCGCCCCGCAGGTTGGGGGTCAAGGAGAGAGCATGCGTGTGCGTATCACTTCACCCCGTTTGCGTTGGCTGCTGGCCAGCGGCCTGCTGCTGTGTGCCGGGCTAAGCGCTGCGGCCGACTGGAAGCGCGGCATCGAACACCAGCGTATTGCCGACCAGGGCAACGGCACCTTCCTCAACCCGGTGCTGGCCGGCGATCACCCCGACCCGTCGGTGCTCAAGGACGGCGACGACTACTACCTCACGCTGTCCTCGTTCGACGCGTATCCGGGTCTGCCGATCTGGCATTCGCGCGATCTGGTCAATTGGCAACCGCTGGGCCATGCGATCACGCAGAACGTCGGCGCGATCTGGGCGCCGGATCTGATCAAGCACGGCAAGCGCTATTACATCTACTTCCCGGCGCGCCGCGGCGACCAGGGCGAGCGCAGCAACTTCGTGGTCTGGGCCGATGACATCAAGGGCCCGTGGAGCAAGCCGATTGACATCGGCCTGGGCAAGTACATCGACCCCGGCCATGCAGTGGGCGAGGACGGCAAGCGCTATCTGTTCCTGAGCGGCGGCGATTACGTGCAACTCTCCGACGATGGCTTCAAGGTGGTCGGCACGCCCAAGCACGTCTACGACGGCTGGAAATACCCGGAAAGCTGGGACGTGGAGGGCTACGCCCAGGAAGGCCCCAAGATTACCCGCCACAACGGCTGGTACTACATGACCACCGCCGTTGGCGGCACCGCCGGCCCGCCGACCGGGCACATGGTGATCACCGCGCGCTCGCGCTCGATCCACGGCCCCTGGCAGAACGCGCCCAACAACCCGATCACCCGCACCAAGAGCGCCGACGAGCCGTGGTGGTCGCGTGGCCACGCCACCCTGGTGGAAGGCACCGACCAGCGCTGGTGGATGCTCTACCACGGCTACGAACACGGCTACTGGACGCTGGGCCGGCAGGCCTTGCTCGACCCGATCGAATGGACCGCGGACGGCTGGTTCGTCGCCAAGGGCGGCGACCTGGGCACGCCGTTGAAAAAGCCCAGCGGGCAGGCATTGCCGCATGGTCTGAGGTTGTCGGACGACTTCCGCGCCAACACGCTCGGCCCGCAGTGGTCGTTCTTCAACCCGGCCGCCGACGAAGCCAAGCGCCTGCAAGTAGGCGATGGCGTGCTGCGCCTGCAGGGCAAGGGCAGCGCCCCGCGCGACGCCTCGCCGCTGACGCTGATTGCGCCCGACCAGGCCTATCAGTTCGAGGTGCAGATGAACGTTGCACCGGGCGGGCAGGGCGGGGCGCTGTTGTTCTACAGCGACAAGCTCTACGCCGGGGTGGGGAGCAACGGCGAGAACTTCGTCATGCACCGCTACGGCGAAGAACGCCCGGCGAAGCTGGCGCCCAGCGGCAAGGGCGGCGCGCTATGGCTGCGCGTCACCAACAACCGCCACATCGTCACCATCCACAGCAGCACCGACGGCACCACCTGGACCAAGTACCCGGTGCAGATGGAAGTGTCCGGCTATCACCACAACGTGGCCGGCAAGTTCCTGGCACTGAAACCGGCGCTGTACGCGTCCGGCCAAGGCCAGGTGGAGTTCCGCAACTTCCGCTACCGCGCCCTGGACTGACCGTTCTGCACTGCCGGGCATGCCGTGGCGCATCACGCAACGGCGCTCCGGTCATGGCGGATTCGGGACATCGGCAAGCCTGCGAAGGCTTGCCGGCCCGCTGGCCGGTAGAATCCAATCAACTTCAATGGTTGACCGCTATGCCCGCCCGCAAGATGCCTGAAGAGGGAATGCCCGGCCTGCCGAAGGGCAAGGTAGCCACGATCAACGACATCGCCCGGATGTCCGGGGTGTCCAAGAAGACCGTCTCGCGGATCATCAATAATTCGCCGCTGGTCCGCCAGGACACCCGCGAGAAGGTCGAAGCGCTGATGCGCGAGGTCGGCTACTCGCCCGACCCGCTCGCGCGCGGGCTGGCGTTCCGGCGCTCGTTCCTGATCGGCATGGTCTACGACAACCCCACCGCGCAGTACATCGTGGACATGCAGTACGGCGCGCTGGACGCGCTGCGCGGCTCCAGTTTCGAGCTGGTGGTGCACCCCTGCGACAGCCGCAGCCCCGGCTACATCGAAGGCGTGCGCCGCTTTGCCCAGGCGCAGAAGCTGCACGGGGTGATCCTGGTGCCACGCGCCTCCGAGGACCAGGCGCTGGCCGATATGCTGGCCGAGATCGGCTGCCGCTACACCCGCATCGCCTCGGTCGCGCTGGACGCCACCTCGCAGACGGTGATCACCCACGACCGCGATGGCGCCGCCGAGGCCGCCGACTACCTGCTCTCGCTCGGCCACCGCGACATCGCCCTGGTCACCGGCCCCAGCGCCTACCGCTCCTCGGTGGAGCGCACCTCCGGGTTTGCCGACGCGCTGACCCGGCGCGGCATCGAACTGCCGGCCGAGCGGATTGTGGAAGCCGGCTACACCTTCGAATCCGGTGTGGCGGCGGCCGAAAAGCTGCTGCTGGGCAAGAAGCGCCCCACCGCCATCTTCACCGGTAACGACGAAATGGCCGCCGGTATCTACAAGGTCGCACTGCGCGCCGGCATCAACATCCCGCGCCAGCTCTCGGTGATCGGCTACGACGACAGCTCGCTGGCCTCGCGGCTATGGCCGCCGCTGACCTCGGTGCGCCGCCACACCCGCGACACCGGCCGCACCGCCGCCGCGATGCTGATCCAGCCCGACAACGCCCCGCAGCTACCCACCGCCAGCGTGCGCCCGCACCTGATCGTGCGCGACTCCTGCCAACCGCCGGAAGATTGAGCAGGTCAAGCCCAGGGGAGGGGGCCGTCAAGCAAAGCGCTGGCGATTCACTTGTGACGGCGCGTGGCGACGCGTTGGTCATGGCAGGCATTGGCAATCCACTGAGGCGCACCCTCATCCGGCGCTACGCGCCACCTTCTCCCGGAGGGAGAAGGGAGTGAGCCCCTCTCCCTCCGGGGCGAGAAGGCACGGCTTGCGCGCCATGGGCGCGCGTGCCTTGGAGCGCCCGCGCCGCAAGCGCGGGCCGGGGCGCGGAGCGGGGGTTGGGGTGAGGGTACGGCGGCAGACAGCCATCTAAGAAAGCTCGGACATGCGCAGAAGTGAGATGGGCGCACAGGCCTCTACTCGACCAACCCGATCGCGCCCTCTAGCACCGCGCGCAGCCTCGTACCCTCATCCGGCGCTGCGCGCCACCTTCTCCCGCAGGGAGAAGGGATTCCCACGCTATCGTGCACTGCGCAATGACACCGGTTAACCAGAGTTGGTAGAATGTCCCGGTGCAAGCCAATCCCCCTTGCTTGCTACCGGAGATCGCGCATGTCCCTGTACTGCAAGACCCACTACGCCACCCATCCCGCTGCCATCAAGGGCGCCAGCAACGACGACCTGCGCGAGCTCTATCTGCTCGATGGCCTGTTCGTCGACGATGCGGTGACCCTCAAATACACCCACTACGAGCGCTTTGTGCTCGGTGGCGCGGCACCGCTCAGCAAAACGCTGGAGCTGCCCAAGCAGACCGAACCTGCTTCCGCTGCCGGCCATCCGTTCCTGGAGCGCCGTGAGCTGGGCATCCTCAACGTCGGCGCAGGTCCTGGCACCGTGACCGTGGACGGCACCGCCTACACGCTCGGGCCAAAGGACGGCCTGTACGTGGCGATGGGCAGCACCGAGGTCACCTTCGCGTCCGCAGACGCTGCCAACCCGGCCAAGTTCTACCTCGCCTCCACGCCGGCGCACGCGCGCTTCGAGACCAAACAACTCTCGATCAAGGATGCGGTGGCACTGGAGCGCGGCGCGCTGGAAACCAGCAACGAGCGCACCATTTACCAGTACATCGTGCCGGCCACCTGCCAGTCCTCGCAGTTGCTGCTGGGCCTGACCGTGCTCAAGCCGGGCAGCGTCTGGAACACCATGCCGCCGCATCTGCACGACCGCCGCAGCGAGGTGTATTTCTACTTCGATCTTGGCGGCAACGACCGCGTCTATCACTTCATGGGCGAGCCGGACGCGCAGCGCCACATCGTGATCCAGAACAACGAAGCGGTGGTGTCGCCGCCGTGGTCGATCCACATGGGCGCCGGCACCAGCAATTACGCCTTCATCTGGGCGATGGGCGGCGAAAACCTGGATTACACCGACATGCACGTGCTGGACATCTGCCAGCTCAAATGACGCTGGCGCTTGCAAGGCAATACTTAATCAGCGCAATCACTCGGTTAATGCGATTCACCAGCCAAGTTAATGCGATAGCTCCATCAATGCGTGGCCGCGCAGCGCGCGGACGCAACGCACTCATCCAACGTGGCATCACCCAGCAGGAGCGATAAGGTAATGAGCAATCCGTTCAGTCTCGAAGGCAAGGTCGCACTGGTCACCGGTGCCAACACTGGCCTGGGCCAGGGCATCGCGCTGGCACTGGCACAGGCGGGCGCCGACATCGCCGCCGCCGGCATCCAGGCGCCGACCGAGACCGAAGAACTGGTCAAGGGCCTGGGCCGCCGCTTCATCGCCATCCAGGCCAACCTGATCAGCCTCGAGCCAGTCGAGCGCATCCTCAAGGAAACCCTGAACGGCCTGGGCCGCCTGGACATCCTGGTCAATAACGCCGGCCTGATCCGCCGCACCGACGCGGTGGATTTCAGCGAGCAGGATTGGGACGACGTAATGAACGTCAATCTGAAATCGGCCTTCTTCATGGCCCAGGCCGCCGGCCGCCATTTCATCGCCCAGGGCAGCGGCAAGATCATCAACATCGCCTCGATGCTGTCGTTCCAGGGCGGCATCCGCGTGCCGTCGTACACCGCCAGCAAGTCCGGCATCGCCGGCATCACCCGCCTGCTGGCCAACGAGTGGGGCAGCAAGGGCGTGACCACCAACGCCATTGCGCCCGGCTACATGGCCACCGACAACACCGCCCAGCTGCGTGCCGACGAAGCGCGCAACAAGTCCATCCTGGACCGCATCCCGGCCGCGCGCTGGGGCGTACCGGCCGACCTCGGCGGCACCACCGTGTTCCTGGCCAGCAGTGCCTCGGATTACGTCAACGGCGCCATCATCCCGGTCGACGGCGGCTGGCTGGCACGCTGAGAAAAACGCGTCGTTCCCTTCTCCCTCCGGGAGAAGGTGCCCGAAGGGCGGATGAGGGTCGGCATGCACGTACATCAACCAGACGCGCGCTGCATGCCGGCATACCTCTTCCGTGCTCGATCAGAGCCCTAATCCCGCACAGACAAGGCACCGGAAAAGCGCATCAAGACACGGCACCCAAGCGCACACATTCCACATCCAAACCACTTCCCCAAACCCAATTGGAGCATCCCATGAAAATCGCACTCATGAATGAGTTTAGTCAGGCCGGCAAGAACCCGGTGATCCTGCAGCAGCTCAACGACGTCGCCAGCGAGCAGGGCCACAGCGTGTTCAACGTCGGCATGGACGGCGACAACGACCACCGCCTGACCTACATCCACCTGGGCATCGTCGCCAGCCTGCTGCTGAACTCCAAGGCGGTCGACTTCGTCGTCGCCGGCTGCGGCACCGGCCAGGGCGCCATGATGTCGCTCAACGCACACCCAGGCGTGTTCTGCGGCTACTGCATCGAGCCGACCGACGCCTACCTGTTCGCCCAGGTCAACAACGGCAATGCGCTGTCGCTGGCATTCGCCAAGGGTTACGGCTGGGGCGCGGAAATCAACGTGCGCTACATCTTCGAAAAGGCCTTCAGCGGCGAGCGTGGCCTGGGCTACCCGGCCGAGCGTCGTGAATCGCAGGCCGCCAACGCCGGCATCCTGACCCAGCTCAAGCAGGCCACCGCCAAGTCGTATCTCGACGGCCTGCGCGCCATCGACCCGGAACTGATCAAGCAGGCCGTCGGCGGCGAGCGCTTCCAGCAGTGCTTCTTCGACAACGCCCAGGACGCCGAGATCCGCGCCTTCGTCGCCGGCGTACTGGGCAAGCCGGAAGCCGCTGCAGCAGCGGCAGCTTAACCGGCCCCCGAAGCACTAAAGCCCCTCTCCCGCCGGGAGAGGGGTTGGGGTGAGGGTACGGCGGAAGACAGCTGGCCTAAACGGAAAAGGCTTGAAAGGCTTGAAAGGCTTGAGACGACAGTACCGCCGTCCAACATTCATTTCCGATGCCGCCGCACCCTCATCCGCCCTTCGGGCACCTTCTCCCGATGGGAGAAGGGACACCGCGCTGTCCTAAACACTCTTCCCCGGAGCCACCATGCGTCTGCTTCTCTTCGCATCGTTGCTGCTGCTCTCCGCAAACCTCGCCCGCGCCAATACACACCACATCTTCATCGCCGGCGACTCCACCGCCGCCGAGTACGGCCCGGAGCGCGCGCCGCAGGCCGGCTGGGGCCAACTGCTGCAAGACTGGTTCGACCCTGCGCAATGGCAGGTCCGCAACCACGCCAAGGGTGGCCGCAGCACCCGCAGTTTCATCGCAGAAGGACGCCTGGACGCCATCGCCAACCAATTGCAACGCGGCGACATCCTGCTGATCCAGTTCGGTCACAACGACGCCAAGCACGAAGACCCCACGCGTTACACCGACGCGCACAGCGACTATCAGCAGTTCCTGCGCCGCTACATCGCCGTCGCGCGCGACAAGGGCGCCACGCCGATCCTGATCACGCCCGCCGCACGCCTGCTCTACGACTTCGGCGCGCTGCTCGACACCCACGGCCGCTATACGCTGGCCATGCAGCAACTCGCAGCGCAAGAGCACGTTGCCCTCATCGATCTCAATGCCAGTTCCAGCGACTGGATCCGCGCACTCGGCGAACAGGCAGCCAAACCATATTTCCTGTTCGTGCCCGAACAGGGCAAAGCCGACGGCACCCACTTCAGCCGCGCCGGTGCCACTGCAATCGCCTGCCTGGTTGTGCATGGCTGGGTGCAACTGCAGCCCGAGCTCAAAGCACAGCTCCGTCGCGACGCCGATTGCGGCGCAGCCCACAACACCGCCGCACAACGCGCCGCGCAAGCGCATCCCTCGCTGGTGGTGCACGAACGCGACCTCGCCCGCGCGCAACCCGGCCCGCACGGCGGCGCCGGCCCCACCACGGCGTATCCCTTCTTCGCCGACGCAGCGGAGCTGAAATTCGTGCTGCGCAAACGCGTGCTGCACAAAGGCGCCGGCATCGGCCTGCACCTGCACGACAAGGACGAGATCTACTACATCGTCAGCGGCCGCGGGTTGTATGCACTGGATGGCAAGCAATACGAAGTCAATGCAGGCGATGCGCTACTGACGCGGCCGGGAAGTACGCACGCGTTACAGCAAACCGGAGAAGAACCGTTGGTTGTATTGCTGGCATACACGGTGGCGCCGAAGATATAAGCCACACGTCACTGATACGTATCATCGATCTCCCGGTTGGGATGCTCACGATACGCCTTGAAATCAAGCCTATCGCATCGGATCAATCACCGATTCCATCGCCACTATCTCTGCGCGGCTGGCGTTGCATCGCACAGCTTCCTGTTGCCACCGCGCAACCGCCGCGCGTACTTCTTCGATGATGGCCAATGCCTGCGCTCTGGTCAGCCGATAATAATCGTGCGTTTCCATCAATAGCGCCGTATCGGGTGTGGGGTCGTCAAGACTAATGGCCAGTACGTGCACGTCTTTGTCCTGGTTTGGATTGACGTCGAACGCAGGTGCCAAACACCAGCCGTCTTGCTCACGCAGGAACCCATGATTGCGTAAGTGATCGTCGCGATTGCTGACCAGTACGTTGAAGGCGACGCGGCGGAATAACTGGTGCAGGTCATGTTGAATCGCGTGTGTTGCGCCGACGACTTCGATGGCATGCGCAATATCGACGTAAGACGACGCTTCGCTGTGTTCCACATCCAGCAGCGTAAATGCCGAGGCATATGCACGGCGGCTATGCGCAGTGCGATCAAAGCGCTGCACCGCGAACGTGGTGCCTTGATTGGACAATTCCAGTGGTTTGGCGGCAGGCATGCTGATGCCCGCAGCCAGTGACAGACGGTAGGTGATGTATTCCCATCGCCCCACGTCGTAGAGGTCGTCAGCGGAAGGAAATTTCGCCAGCCAGAGAGAGCCATCCGTCTCTCTGACACTGGCCTTGGGCCTGGCGCCACCAAGCGAAGCGCCGGGTGCGATCAGTTGCTTGACCCACGTGAGATCCATGTCGCTGTCATCCATGTCATCGCGCTCAAGGCGGCGAGCAATCGCTTCCAACTCGCGCAATTGCGTCATGGGCGGTGCGCTCAATGCATGGTCGTCGAGGTATCGGCCGGTCGTGCTGTCGCGCAACCTCAGCGCGCCCATGCGGGACGCATCGTTGACGCCGATCAGATAATCCCAGGGCCGCAGTGCACGAACTTTTCGGCCTTGTTCGCGCGCCATGATCACTTCTCTGCGCTTCATCAGCAGTTTGCCCCAGCGATCGGGCGAACAATCCAGAAAGGCACCGGTCAACTCGGACGCTCCGACGCGTGCAATCGATGCGCCTGCATAGAGCGGCAGTTGCGGGTCGAGCGCGAACGCGCGAACAGGTGTCTCGTTGGCCAGCCAGCCGGCGGCATATTCGAACTGCAGTGTCTCGCCACGGCGGCTGTATTGGCGTGTCAAATATCCAACCAGGGAGCTGCCGCCCAATGATTGATCCTCTAGCCACACCTCGACCTTGTTGATGTCATGCGCGAAGGGAGCCGAAGTCATGGCTCGCTCCTGATGGAAGAGGGCCCCGGGCGCCGCAGCCGGCTGTCCTGCAGCTGCCTCCCCAGTGGATCGGCCTGCGCCAGAAGATCGATGTCCTTGTCCACACCAAGCACGGTCAGTACACGGAGAACGGTCGCCAGACTGGTCGATGGATCGCCGTTTTCCAGCTTGGCTAGGGTTGGCACGCTGACGCCGACGCGGGTGGCCAGCTCGCGCTGGGTCATCTCGCGACGCAGTCGTGCGGCGCGCAAGCGTTCTCCCAGCGCCTCGATCTGGCGCTGGGCACGCGGCATGGTGGGAGGGACACGTTTAGCCATACCAAATTAAATTACTCTCTAGCGGTACAAAAGCAAGTTAATTTTGTATTCGAGTGATGTTGGTTCCAGGCTCGGTGGCAAGGTCACCGTCTGGCCCACCCACACAGGCGCAGTGCAACCGCCCGGCACTGCGATGGAGCGGTCGCCGCAAACGTCAGACATCAGCGTCACCCATCCCAAGACACGGCAGCCATTGCACTGCCTTGCACGCCGTGACCTTCGGCACACTGGTGGGCGGCCTCGAGCGGCGGCATGATCGGCCATCCCCAGCGTCCGGCATGTATGAAAACTTCCTGGTTGCTCCTGTTCGTACTCACCACTGTGGCAACTGGCGCACTGGCAAGCCCAGCGCCGGCGGAGCCCGCGCCGGTTTCCCTGGAGCTGCAACTGGCGCCCTACGCAGACAAGGGGGAGGTGACCACGCTGGAGGTGCGCCTGCGCATTGGTGACCTTGCCGTCCCGCGTGGCGGCATCGTGGCGCAGCTGCCGATGCAGGTGAACAACGTGGACACCTTCGCCGAGCACATTGCCTCGATCGAGGCGACCGATGCGCACGGCCAGGTGCAGTTGTCTGGACGGGCCGCCAGCGCGCAGGAAAACGGCGATCAGAGCCAGTTGCGTGTCTGGACCACACCGCGTGCGCTCAGCGGCCCGCTGACCCTGCGCTACCGCGTACCGGCCAACGCAACGCGGCCGCCGCGCGGCCCGGCCCCGCCGATTTCGTTCCGCAACGATGCGCATGCGTTTTCTGCAACGTCGGCGATGTTTCTGGTGCTGCCGCCCGAGGAGCAGATCTACGCGTTGAACATCGGCTGGGATCTGAGCCACCTGCCGGCCGGCGCCAGGGGCGTGAGCTCATTCGGGGAGGGCAACGTGCAGGTTGGGGACATCGATACCGGCAGCCTGCCCGGCTTGTTCTTCATGGCAGGGGATGTCGGACGCTGGCCGAACGTGCCGCGGGCGGACGGGTTTTCGGTTGCCTGGCAGGGGCAGCCGCCCTTCGATGCAAGCGCGTTGTCCGCCTGGGTGGGTGAGCTGCACGAACAGTTCGAAACACTGTTTCCGCAGCCGGAATCCAGGCCCTATACGATTTTTCTGCGCTACAACCCGGTCAACGCCGGCGGCGGAACGGCCTTGTACCGGTCCTTCATCACGACCTACGGCACGCCAGCAGAGACCGATCTGGACGAGATCAAGGTCACCTTGTCGCATGAAATGTTCCACACCTATCAACCGCGCCTGTCGCGCAACGGTGGCGAGTCCACGACCTGGTTCAGCGAGGGCTCGGCAGTCTTTTACGAGGCCCGGCTGCCGCTGCGTTTTGGTTTGTTCACGCCGCAGCAGTATCTGACTGTCCTCAACCTCACCGCAGCGCGTTACTACACCAACGCGCTGGGCGCTCTACCCAATGCACGCATAGAAGAAGGGTTCTGGAAGGACACCCGTATCCGGATGCTCGCCTATGACCGCGGCATGTTGTATCTGGCCACGGTGGACGATGCGCTGCGCAAACGCTCGCACGGTCGACGCTCTCTGGATGACCTGCTGCGCGCACTGTTGCTGATCACCCAGGAGCGCAATGCGACCCAGGCAGACTGGGAGTCCTTGCTGAAGGCAGAGCTGGGCGATACGGCGGTGCAGGAGTTCCACGCGTTTCTGGCGGGCACCCCGCCGTTGCCTGCGTCGGACGCGTTCGGGCCGTGCTTTCGCAGAACCAGCAAACTGCTGCGGCGCTATGTGCTGGGGTTCGAGCCGGCGGTGCTGGCCGAACCCAAACGCATCGTGCGTGGCTTGATGGCAGATTCGGCTGCCGCGCGCGCTGGCGTGCGCAATGGCGATGAAATCGTGCGGCCGGTGCCGCAGGACGGCATCCAAGGCAACCAGACCGAGCGCCTGCACCTGCGCCTGCGTCGCGATGGCAAGGAGTTCGACGTGGACTATCTGCCACGCGGCGAGCAGGTAGACACCTGGCAATGGGAGCGCGTGCCCGGTGTGGACGATGCGCAGTGCCGGCTGTGAGTCCGGGCTGAGGCAAGACGCATCCGGCACCGGCAATGCAGTGATGGCGGCTCAGGCCTTATCCACCCCGTAATGCGTCAGCCCCAGTCGCGCCAGTTCGCCGGAGCGGCGGTAATAGACCTCTTCCCAGCCATCCACGCGCTGGCGGTCGGTCTCGTTCATGGCGTCGAGGATGTCTTCGATGCTGAGCAGATTCGGGTCTTCTTCCAGGCGTTCGAACAATGCGCCCAGGCCTTCGATCGCCTGGCGTGTCTGCGCCGCACCCATCGCCGCCAGCGCCTGCAGCGCGTAAGTGCGCGTGCTGGCGTCCCAGCGGTCGAAATAGCGCGCGTAGCCGCTTTCGACCATGTCCGCGTCCAGCCGTGCCAGTGCAACCAGCTCGCGCTCGCCTGGTGTCAGCGCATCCAGGTGGCCACGCAGCGTGGTTAGTTTGGTCTGCGCGCGCGCACTGCGGCGGCGCCATAACAGCTCGGGCATGTTGAGCAGGCCCTCCGGGGTAGGCGGCGCGACGGCGGGCCAGTTCACCCCAAAACCGTCTTCGGTGATCTGCCACTGCGCGCGCTGCGGCGGGGCCGCCTTGAACAACAGCCGATGCGCCTTGATGGGCTCATCGATACGGATGCCATTGGCCAGGGTGAACAGCAGGCGGGTGTCGTCCAGCTCCAAGCGCCGGATGCGTAGCTGCGTCAGGTCCATTGAGCGAAGGCGGTGTGGGGAGGTTTGACCTTAGTCCGCGTGGGCAGTGCTGTCGAGTCGGTGCAGCGATCTCGCGCCACCCCGGCACCGCTCACACATCGCCCTCGCAACTCCAACCTTCGCCGGTACCGCGCTGGAGCACCCGATCTGTGACCAGCACATCCCCGGCCGGCACCTGCGCCTGCTGCGCAAGGTCGGCATAGATCGGAGTGAAATCCGGCGCGGTGGCGTCCATCAATTGCGCGAAGCTATCGATGACGAAGTAGGTCTTTTGAAAGCTGTCGATGCGGTAGCGCGTGCGCATGATGCGTTGCAGGTCGAAGCCGATCCGGTTGGGCGCCGGCGATTCCAGCGAATGCAGCGATTCGCCCTTCGACGACACGATGCCGGCCCCAAAGATACGCAACCCTTGCGGCGTTGCGATCAGGCCGAATTCCACCGTGTACCAATACAACCGTGTGAGGTTCTGCAGCGCGTCCGCGCCGATGCCATGCGCCTTGACCCCGCCACGGCCGTAGGCCTGCATGAAGTCGGCAAACAGCGGGTTCATCAACAGCGGCACGTGCCCGAACAGGTCATGGAACAAATCCGGCTCGGCGATGTAATCGATCTGCTCGGGGCGGCGGATCCACCACGTCACCGGGAAGCGCTTGTTGGCCAGATGTTCGAAAAAGTCCAGTTCCGGCAGCAGGCCTTGCACGCCGACCAGGGTCCAGCCGGTAGCCGCCTGCAGCACGGCGTTGAGCGCATCGAACCGCGGGATGTGGGTGTCGCCCATGCCCATCGCATCCTGCGCCTGCAGGAATTCGTCGCAGGCGCGCCCGACCAACAGCTCGCGCTGGCGCCGATACAAGCTGCCCCAGGTGGCATGGTCGTCGGCGCTGTAGCCGTCCCACGGCTGCTCGACCACGGCGGTGGTGTAGACCGGCACATAGCCCTTGTCGGTGAGCTGATTCTCGACGCGTTGCGGTGCGGTGTTCATGCGGCGGCAGTTCCCGATGATCAGCGCTCACCTTAGCCCGATGGCCGCGCAACGGGATTGCGAATCTTGCGCGGTCAACGCCAGATGGCGCAAGATTCGTGCGTCATCTTCTGCTGCTGCGCAACATATGGACCACCCCATCGCCCTGGACCGCACCGATCTGCGCCTGCTCGCCCTGCTGCAGACGCAGGGGCGCAGCAGCAATGCGGAGTTGGCGGTGCAGGTCAATCTGTCGGCATCGGCCTGCCTGCGCCGCACCCAACGGTTGGAGGCAGCCGGCATCATCGCCGGCTACGGCGCGCGCCTGGATGCCAAGGCGCTGGGGCTGGGATTGCAGGCGTTTGTGCGCGTGCAGTTGGAACAGCACGGCCAGGCCGATATCGAGCATTTCGCCGAGGGCGTGCGTGGCTGGGACGAGGTGGTGGCCTGCTGGGCGCTCACCGGCGACATGGATTACCTGCTGCAGGTGCAGGTGCGCGATCTGGAGCATTTCTCGCGGTTTCTGCTCGACCGCCTGCTCAATGCCACCGGCGTGTCCGACGTCAATTCCAGCTTCGTGCTGCGCACCGTCAAGGCACCGGAAGGCTTGCCGTTGGCGCATCTGGCCTGACCCCCGCAGCGCTGCATGAGGGCGGGGCGGCACATTGTGACTTGCCTCTCAAACGCTAACGATTTACATTTGCATAACTTCTGGCCGCGTCCGGTCATGTCGTTCCCCGTCGATCCGCCAGCCCCGCAGGGTCAGCCAGCTCGTCGCCCGAGTGGGACGCGCACGCCTGCCTGCAGCTTCCTGACGCCCAGCGTCCGCACCGATCGATGAGAACCCATCCAATGCCCGCGATTTCCGCTCCTCTGGCCACGCTGTCCGCCGCCTTGCTGTGCGCGCTGGCGATGACGCCTTGCGCTGCCCACGCCGCCGATGCTGCCGATTTAACCAACGCCAAGACGCTGGACCAGGTCAACGTCAACGGTGCGGTGAGCCGCGCGCAGCCGGCCACCACCACGCGGCTGCCGCTGACCTTGCAGGAAACGCCGCAGTCGGTGAGCGTGATCGGGCTGCAGCGGTTGGAAGACGAGTCGCTTTTCAGCATCGACGATGTGATGCGCAATGTCACCGGCGTCAACGTGTCGTTCTACGACACCCAGCGGCCGTTGTATTTCGCGCGCGGCTTCCAGATCACCGACTTCCAGGTCGATGGCTTGCCCACCTACAGCGGTTCCACCAACCAGGAATACGACACAGTCTTTTACGACCGCATCGAAGTGATCCGCGGCGCCAATGGCCTGCTCACCGGCGCGGGTATTCCCTCGGCCACGGTCAACCTGCTGCGCAAGCGGCCCGGCAAGGAGTTCGATGCCTCGTTCGCGGTGAGCGCGGGCACCTGGGATTTCCGCCGCATGCAGGCCGACGTCAACGCACCGCTGACCGAAGACGGGCGCTGGCGCAGCCGCGTGGTGGCGGCCTGGCAGGACCGCGATTACTACTACGACCGTTACCACGACAACAAGATGTCGGGCATGGCGGTGCTGGAAGGCGATCTGACCGACAGCACCACGCTCACCGTCGGTTACCAGCGCCAGGACAACAGCCCGGTCGGCTCGACCTGGGGCACGGTGCCGTTCTTCGCAGCCGATGGCTCGCTGGCCAACCTGTCGCGCTCCACCAACCTGGCGCCGGAGTGGACCCGCTGGCAGCGCGAAACCAGCACCGCGTTCGCCAACCTGGAACAACGCTTCGGCGAGGACTGGCTGTTGCGCGTCAACACCGCGCACACCAAGGGCAATGTGCAGAGCCTGCGCGTGTACGGCACCGGCTATCCGGCCGCCGATGGCAGCGGTATGTTTCTGCGCACCGGCACTGGCGAGACCGAAGACACTCGCGACAGCGTGGATGTGTATCTGTCCGGTGGTTTCTCGCTGTTCGGCCGGCAGCACGACGTGGTGGTCGGCGGCAGCTGGCAGGATCTGCAATCGACCTCGTATGACGTGGCGCAGACCTATCCCGACGACTGGGCGACCTGCCCCAACGACTTTGGTCCACCCGAGCGCTGCTATTTCATTCCCAACATCCGCAACTGGGATGGCAATGCGTCGGAAGTGACCTATGCGCGCACCGGCCGGCGCAGCGAAGCGCGCACCACCCAGCGCGGCGTGTATGCCTCCACACGGTTTCGTCTGGCCGATCCGCTGTCGTTGATCGCCGGCGCACGTCTGAGCTCATGGGAAACCCGCACCCAGGCCTTCGATGCCAGCGGCACCTACACCGGCACCAGTGGCCGCTATGAAGTAAGCGACGAAGTCACTCCGTACGTGGGCCTGGTCTACGACATCGTGCCGGATGTGTCGCTCTACGCCAGCTACACCGAAATCTTCAATCCGCAGAACTACCGCGACAAGGACAACAACCTGCTCGCGCCGGTGGAAGGCTCCAACCTGGAAGCCGGCATCAAGGCGCAGTTGCTCGACGGCCATGCGATGGCCACTGCCGCCGTGTTCGAGGCCAAGCAGGACAACTTCGCCGTGCGCGACATGACCCAGCCGGAATCCTCGCTGCCGGACGGCAATTCGGCCTACATCGGCATCAACGGCACCAAGAGCCGTGGCTGGGAAATGGATATCAACGGCGAGATCCTGCCCGGCTGGACCGTCAATGCCGGCTTTACCCACGTCAAGGTGACGCGCCCGCCCACCGATGCGATCTACGCCAATCTGCCCGAGGATTATCTGCAGCTGTCCACGCAGTTGCGCTTGCCCGGCGCCTGGGAGCGCCTGAGCATCGGCGGCGGCGTCAGTTGGCAAAGCGCGGTACGCGGTTTCAATATCGAGCGCCCCACCGGCGACGGCAGCGGCGCCACCACACCGGTGACCGTGGTGCAGAACGCGTACGCCTTGGTGCACTTCAACGCCAACTACCGCATCAGCGATCAGTGGACTGCCACGTTGGCGGTGCGCAACGCCTTCGACAAGACCTACTGGGCCAACCTGGACTACCAGAACTATGGCGAGCCGCGGTTTGTCAGCGTGTCGTTGCGTTGGCGGTATTGAGGTAGCGGCGAAGTGCGTTCCGATAACAGCGCCAGGACGGCAGCACTGTTATCGGCACGGCATCGCGGCCAAGGCCGCTCCTACAGGGGGACGGCCTGGCTGCCCAAGCTGTCGATATTGGTCATTGCCCCCGAAAACCAGCCCGCTGTCGTAGGAGCGGCCCCGGCCGCGAAGCCGTCCTGATACGCCTTCAGCGCGCCCGCGCAACCACCGCGCTGTCGTAGGAACGACCCCAGCTGCGACCCCCTCTGGCACGCCTTCAGCGCATTCTCCAAACCACTGCGCAGTTGTAGGAGCGGCCTTGGCCGCGACCCCGTTCCGGTACATGCTCAGTGCATCAACACAATGCATCAACAACGCCGTCGCCTAGCATCGGCTTTAAAAGCGCGCGTCTCGAAACAGGTGCGGCACCCGCATCATCAACTCCGTATGGCCTCGCACTGCAGCCGCATCACGGCGCCACGCAGGCCTCGTCCTTGCCACGCAATTTCTCCCAACGCGAGCGCTCTTCCAGACAGCGCCGATACGCTTCTGCCTTGGCGGCGTCAGCCTGATCGGCGGCCGTGCGGGTGGCGCTGCTGCGCTGCGCCTGCAACTGCGCGATCTTGGCGCGGATTTGCGGCATCGCCGCCATCGCGGCGCGCTCGCCTTCCAGGATGGCCGCGCCACGCTGGTTGAAATCGGCCGAACCGATGTCGCTGACCTTGGGGCGGATCACCACATCGGCACGCTTGAGTTCGGCCTCGCCCAAGCGCTGGCCCATGATCGAGATCGATTGGTTGACCGTGCCGAGCAGATCGCCAGGATTCTTGCCGCTGGCCTTGCTGGAAATATCCACCGCCACCACGAATTCGGCGCCGAGCTGACGCGCGGCATCCACCGGCACCGGGCTGACCACGCCGCCGTCCACATAGTGGTACTGGCCGATGGTCACCGGCTCGAACACGCCGGGAATGCTGCTGGACGCACGCACCGCCTGGCCGGCATTGCCGCGCACGAATACCGTGCGCTCGCCGTCTTCCAGGCGCGTGGCGACCGCGGCGAAGGGCTTGCGCAACTTGTCGATCGGTTTACCGGCGAGCTGCTCGTTGACGTAGTCCTGCAGCTTCTGGCCCTGCACCAGGCCGCCGGAGAAGATCCGCACATCGCGGATGCTGGTCTGGTCGAGCGCAACGGCTTTTTCCTGCATCTGGAATGCGTCCATGCCGCTGGCATACAACGCGCCGACCACGCTGCCGGCGCTGGTGCCTGACACCACCACCGGCGCAAAGCCGTTGGCTTCGAGCATCTTGATCACACCGATATGCGCAAATCCCTTGGCCGCACCGCCACCCAGCGCAACGCCGATCTTCACCGGCTTTGCAGTGCTGGCAGAGGGCGCCTGCACGACAGGTGCCGGCATGGCAGGACGCGGTTCACCGCCGCAGGCCGAAAGCAGACCGAGCAACGACATCAGGGCAAGAAAGCGTGGGCGGCGGAGCGCGGTCATGGCGACGGGATGTTGGATGGATGGCGAGGGAGAATACACGCGTCGCGCGATCAACCGCTGTTCCTTCTCCCCACGGGAGAAGGTGCCTCCAGGGGCGGATGAGGGTACGGGCGAAGCCTGGTGTCATCTGATTCCAAGTGTGGCTTCGCCCCCGTACCCTCACCCCAACCCCCGCGCCGCGCGCCGCGCGCCGGCCCGGCCCGCGCAAGCAACTCAGCCTTCCCCAACCGTCGCCCAATAACGCTCGCCATCGCGCTGCACCCGCACCGGGCCGTCGAACGCTGCCGACAGGCTGGCGTCGGTGAGCAGCGCATCGCGCGTGCCATCGGCCACCACGCTGCCGGCGCGTAGCAGGATCACCCGCGCGATCTCCGGCACGATCTCTTCGATGTGGTGGGTCACCAGTACCAGTGTGATGCCTTGCTGGGCGAGGTGACGCATGGTGTCGAGCAGATGCTGCCGCGCGACCAGATCCAGACCGGTGGACGGCTCGTCCAGCAGCAGCGCCTGCGGCCGGTTCACCAGCGCACGCGCGATCAGCACGCGGCGGGTTTCGCCGGCCGACAACTCGGCAAATTGCCGATCCAGCAGCGGCAGTGCGCGCGCTAGTGCAAGCGCCTCACGTGCCCGCGCGCGCATGTCGTCGCTGACGTCGCGATGCGGCGGCACCACGTAGCTGGCGAAGAACCCGGACAGCACCGCGCTCTCCACATCCAGCCCCGGCATGTCGGCCAGGTTGACGCTCAGATCGCTGGTGACGATGCCCAGCTGCGAGCGCAAGCGATCCACCTGCCAGCGGGTCTGGCCCAGCACTTTCACCGCCGGTTGGCCGTCGGCACGCACCAGTGGATACAGCTCGCGCGTGATCAGTTTGATGAAGGAGGATTTGCCGCAGCCATTGGGTCCCAGGATGGCGGTGTGTTGCCCCAGTGCAATGCGCAGGCTCAAGGCGTGCAGCACGCGCACCTGCCCACGCATCACGCTGGCCTGGTCGAGTTCGATCAACGGGACGGCATTTTCGACAGCAGAATCGGCAGCAACAGTCATACGGATGACATCAAGAGTTTGAGGAAAGGAGACGTGTGAACCGCTTTAGGAATGCAGGGTGCACCCTACGCATCCGAAGGGTGAAGTTTGCCGCCATCGCCCCCATCATGTCTGCATCGACCAAAGAGATGGCGCCGCTGTGGAACTGCCGATGTTGTCCGATCCGATCATCGACTTCCTGACCTCCGGCGTGGCCGGGTTGGGCGTGTGGAGCATGCTGGCGGTGCTGCTGGTGTTCACCCAGCTCACCATCTTTGCGGTGACCTTGTACCTGCATCGCAGCCAGGCGCACCGGGGTGTGGATTTTCATCCGCTCGTTGCGCACTTCTTCCGTTTCTGGACCTGGCTCACCACCTCAATGATCACCCGTGAATGGGTGGCGATCCATCGCAAGCATCACGCCAAGGTGGAGACAGAAGAAGACCCGCACAGCCCGCAGACCAAGGGCATCGGCCAGGTGTTCTGGCGCGGCGTGGAGCTGTACCGCGAAGCGCGCGCGCAGCGTGCCGATATCGAGCAGTACGGCAAAGGCGCACCCACCGACTGGATCGAGCGTCACCTGTATACCCCGCATGCCAACGCCGGCCCGATCGCGTTGCTGGTCATCAACTCGGTGCTGTTCGGCCTGCCGGGCATTGCGTTGTGGGCGATCCAGATGGCGTGGATTCCGTTCTGGGCCGCCGGCGTGGTCAACGGCCTGGGCCACTGGTGGGGCTATCGCAATTTCGAATCCGCCGACACTTCCACCAACCTCACGCCGTGGGCGCTGTGGATCGGTGGCGAAGAACTGCACAACAACCATCACGCGTTCCCGAGCTCGGCGCGGTTTTCGATGCGGCGCTGGGAGCTGGATATCGGCTGGGTCGCCATTCGCGGTTTGCAGGCCTTGGGCCTGGCCAAGGTGCTGCGCGTGGCGCCGTCGCTGGATATCCGCCCCAACATCGCCGTGCCCGATGCCGACACACTCAAGGCCTTGCTGTCGCATCGCTTCCAGGCCATGACCGACTACCAACGCAACGTGCTCAAGCCGGCACTGCGCGAAGAAGCTGCCGCCACCGGCGCCAAGTTGCGTCAGTTGCTGCCGCGGCGCTTGCGCAAGGGCTTGGTCGACGACGGGCGCTGGCTCAAGCCGGACGCGCGGGAACAGTTGCAGCGCTGGGTGGCCGAGCGCCCGCGCATGCGCACGCTGGTCGAGTACCGCGCGCGCTTGACCGCCGTGCTGGAAGCGCGCAGCCATGATGCCTCCGAACGGCTCAAGCACTTGCAGCAGTGGTGTCATGAGGCCGAAGCCAGCGGCAATGCCGCCTTGCAGGCGTATGCGGCAAGGCTCAAGGGTTACGCGCTGAGTGGGTCTTAAGCTTAGTGGCACGCGTGCCGATGCGCGCGCGCGTGGATCGCATGGCTTGATCGTGCGCAGCATGCTGATGGCGTGTGGGGCATGCATTCCGGCGGTTGTCGCGCAGGCCCAAGTGCAGGACAGCCAGCAATATCTGCAGCGCATGGATACCGACGGCGACGGACGTGTCAGCCGTGATGAATATCTGGCCTGGATGAGCTACGCCTTCGATCAGCGCGACCTGGATCACGACGGCGTGCTGCAGGGCGATGAACTGCCGGGTCGTCGCGGCAAGCCGATCACCCGCGCGGCCCATCGCGCCACGCTGATCGAGCGTTTCGCGCGGCAGGATGCGAACGGCGATGGCTCTCTGAGCGCGCGCGAGTTGCTGGCGCCGCCGCGGTGATGTGCGCCGGCACGCTTGCCTTCGCGCTCGCCTGACGCCAAGCCCGGCAAGCTCGCGCACATGTTCACTCTCGACCAGGTCAGCCGCCGCTACGGCCAGGCCATTGCCCTCGATGCAGTCACGCTGACATTCGCCAGCGGGATCACCACCGCCTTGATCGGCCCCAGCGGTGCCGGCAAGTCCACCGTGTTGCGCATGCTGGTGGGGCTGGAATGGCCCGATAGCGGCACGGTGGCCTTCGACGGCACGCCGCTGCAACGCGCCAGCCTGCAGGCGCAGCGGCAACGCATCGGTTATGTGATCCAGGAAGGCGGGCTGTTTCCGCATCTGGATGCGCGCAGCAATGTGGTGTTGCTGGCGCAGACGCTGGGCTGGACGCGGCAACGCATCGATGAGCGCCTGGAGATCTTGTGCGCGCTGTGCCAGTTGCCGCCTGAATTATTGAAGCGCTACCCGGCCGAGCTGTCCGGCGGACAGCGCCAGCGCGTGGGCTTGATCCGCGCCTTGATGCTGGATCCACCGGCCTTGCTGCTGGACGAACCGCTCGGCGCGCTCGACCCCATCGTGCGCTACGACCTGCAGGCGCAGATGCGCGAACTGTTCGCCCAGCTCGGCAAGACCGTGGTGCTGGTGACGCATGACGTGGCCGAAGCGGCGTATCTGGCCGACACCCTGGTGCTGATGCGCGCCGGCCGCGTGGTGCAGCAGGGCAGTGCACGCAGTTTGCTCGAACATCCGGCCGATCCGTTCGTGCAGCGCTTTCTCACCGCGCAACGCAGCATCGGCGAGGCCGCATGATCGCGCGCGTGCTGCTCGCACTGTGTGTGCTGATCTGCAGTGCCGGCGCGCATGCCGCGCAGGTGACGATCGGCTCGAAGAACTTCACCGAGGCAGTGATCCTGGGCGAGATTGCCACTGCGGCCGGCCAGCGCGATGGTGTGGACGTGCAGCACCGCGCCCAGCTCGGTGGCACGCGCATCCTGTGGCGCGCGCTGGAGACCGGGCAGATCGATGCCTATGCCGAATACACCGGCACGCTGGCGCAGGAACTGCTGCAGTTGCCCAAGGCCAGCCAGGCCGAACTGCGCGCCGCACTGGACGCGCGCGGACTGGCGATGACCGACTCGCTCGGCTTCCAGAACACCTATGCCTTCGGCATGCGTGCCGAACGCGCGCAGGCGCTCGGCATCGCGACGATGTCGGATCTGGCCCGGCATCCAACGCTCACCATCGGCCTGAGCAACGAATTCATGCAACGCGCGGATGGCTGGCCGGGCGTGCGCGCGGCGTATGCGCTGCCGCAGACTGCGACCGGGCTGGATCACGATCTGGCCTATCGCGCGCTGCAGAGCGGGGCGATCGAAGTCACCGATCTGTACAGCACCGATGCGGAAATTCCGTATTACCAGTTGCAGGTGCTGCGCGACGACCGCCGGTATTTCCCCGAGTACCAGGCCGTGTTTCTGTATCGCAAGGACCTGGCGCAACGCGCACCGGCGATGTTGAAGACATTGCAGGGGCTGCAAGGCCGCATCGACGAGGCGACCATGCAGCGGCTCAACGCGCAGGTGAAGCTGGAGCGTCAGTCCGAGGCGGCGGTGGCCGCGCAATGGCTGGGCGTCACGCCTGCATCCGAAGCCGATTCGCGTATCACGCGCCTGCTGCGGCACACGCGCGAACATCTGGCCCTGGTCGGCATCTCGTTGGGCTTTGCGTTGGTGATTGCGTTGCCGCTGGGCGTGCTTGCGGCGCGGCGGCCACGGCTCGGTCAGGTGGTGCTGTCGTTGACCGGCGTGTTGCAGACGCTGCCATCGCTGGCGGTGTTCGTCTTCATGATTCCGCTGTTCGGCATCGGCGCCAAACCGGCGATTGCCGCGTTGTTTCTCTACAGCCTGCTGCCGATCGTGCGCAACACCCACGCCGGGCTGACCTCGATCCCGCGCGAGCTGCGCCAGACCGCTCAGGCCATCGGGCTGCCGGCGTGGACGCGCTTGTGGCGCGTGGAGTTGCCGCTGGCGCGTCGCACGATCGTGGCCGGTATCCAGACCGCAGCGGTGATCAACGTCGGCACCGCCACGCTGGGCGCATTGATCGGTGCTGGCGGTTACGGCCAGCCGATCCTCACCGGTATTCGCCTGGACGACATCGGCTTGATTCTGGAAGGCGCGATTCCCGCAGCGGTGCTTGCACTGCTGGTGCAGGCGGCGTTCGAAGGCCTGGAGCGCTGGGTCACGCCGCGTGGGTTGCGGCTCAGCCAGCGCGGTTGAGCGGCAGTGCAACCCTATGTTCGCTATGAACACGTAGGAGCGGCCTTGGCCGCGACAGGGCTTTACCCCGGTAACGCCCCGTCGCGGCCAAGGCCGCTCCTACAAGCGCTGGCTTACCGCCTCATCCGTCTGGCAGCGCCGCAATCAAGCGTGAAAGCGCATTCTCGGTGACGCTCATGTGTGGTGCGATACGCAAACGCCCGTGCCGCCGTGTGCAGATCGCACCAAGTTTGCCGAACGTTGCCGCCACTGCATCCAGCTGATCTGCTGGCGGCTGCAAGGCCGTGAGATGCGGTGCATGCCCAGGCGTGCACCAGCCGCCCAGACCACGTACGTGCAAGGCCGCATCCCACTGCGCAGTGAGCGCACCAAGCGCCTGCCCAATGCGTGCCGGTTGCCATGCAGCAATTTGCTGCAATGCCACCGTCGCCATCGCGATCCGCAAGGGATCGGCAACGCCGCCGGCATCGAACCGTCGTGCACCGCTGCGGTACGGCGGCGCTTTGGCAACCGGAAAGTCCCAACTGCTGCCCGCATCGCGGCCGATCCAGTGTTCTTCGATCGGCACGCCGTGCGCACGCCAGTGCGGTGCCACCCACAGCCAAGCCAGTCCCATCGGCCCGAGCAGCCATTTGTGGCCGACACTGACCACAAAATCCGGTTGCCAGCGCGGTAGATCGGTCGGCAGCACGCCCAGGCTCTGGCTCAGATCCAGCACCAGCGCCGCGCCGCGCGCGTGCACCGCTGCACTGATCCGGTCCAGGTCCAGTTGCTGCCCATCCAGCCAGTACGCATGCGGCAGCGTCACGATGCGTAATGCAGGGGTGTCGGCAATCGCTTGCAATACCGCATCGGTGAGTGCGTCGCCGCTGGCCGTCGGCACCGCCACGATATGCGCACCGACTTCTACGCAGCGCCGTTGCCAGATCAGCAAGTTGGACGGGAATTGCCCCTCCAGCAGCAACACCGCCTCGCCGCGTTGCAGCGGCAGGTTGCGTGCGGCAGTGGCCAGCCCATGCGCTGCCGAGGGCAGCATCGCCACGCCATCGGTGTCGTGGTCGAACAAGCCAGCGGCAAGCGTGCGCAAATGTTCGATGTCGTGCAGCCACGCATAGAACGGCAGCTGCCAGGGTGTGGCCATCGCGTCGATGGCCTGATGCGCCACCGTTTGCACGGCGCGCAACAGCGGTCCGCGCGAGGCGGCATCCAGATAAGTAACTTGAATAGGCAACGCGAATGCCTGGTGCCGATGTGCCCAGTCGATGGGGGCGGGGAGCAGGCTGGACAGGGAAGACGTGGACATGACTACAGCTTACCGCTGGCTGCCACGCTGCCGACACGGCGCGTTCACGGCCGCTCCTCAAGCATATGCTCATGTCTGCAATCTCCCCCGTGCTGGTCGACCACCAGCAACAGCAGCTGACCCTGCTGGAACGCTTCGCGCAGACCCGCGCGTTGAGCGATCGCCTCGCCGCACCGCTGAGCGCCGAAGACGCGATGGTGCAGAGCATGCCCGACGCCAGCCCCAGCAAATGGCATCTGGCGCATACCACCTGGTTCTTCGAACGCTTCGTGTTGCAGACAGATCCTGCGTACCGCCTGTTCGATCCGGCCTGGGATTTCTTGTTCAACAGCTACTACCAAAGCGTCGGCCCGATGCATGCGCGCGCGCGTCGCGGTGTGTTGTCGCGGCCCTCGTTGCAACAGGTGCGCGACTACCGCGCTGCGGTCGATGCACAGATGCAGCAGCGCTTGCGCGATGGGCAATTAGACGCCCAGGCCTGCACCATCGTGCAACTCGGGATCCAGCATGAGCAGCAGCATCAGGAGTTGCTGCTCACCGACATCAAGCATGCGCTGTGGAGCAATCCGTTGCAGCCGGCCTATCGCGATGCGCCCGCACCGCCCGCCGCCATTGCCAGCACGCTGCGCTGGCATGCGCGCGACGAGCAGATCGTGGAGATCGGTGCAGCCGCGTGGCCGCAATCCGAAGCGTTTGCCTACGACAACGAATCGCCGCGTCACCGTGTTCTGGTCGGCGCGCATGCGCTGGCCAATCGCGTGGTCACCAATGCTGAATTCCAGGAATTCATCGACGCTGGTGGTTACCGCAGCGCCGGCGCCTGGCTCAGCGATGGCTGGGCGATGGTGCAGGCGCAGGGCTGGCAGCGTCCGTTGTACTGGGATGCAGATGGACGCGAGTTCACGCTTGATGGCTGGCGCGCGCGCGATGCACATGCACCGGTATGTCATCTGAGTCTCTTCGAAGCCGATGCCTTCGCACGTTGGGCCGGCGCGCGTCTGCCCACCGAAACCGAGTGGGAGCAAGCCGCGACCGGTGTGCCGGTGCAAGGCAACTTCGTCGATACCGACGCGCTGCATCCACGCGGCGCCGAAGCGGTGGATACCGGCCTGCAGCAGTTGTTCGGCGATGTCTGGGAGTGGACCGGCAGTGCATATCTGCCGTATCCGGGTTTCGCGCCGTGGCCCGGATCGCTGGGCGAATACAACGGCAAATTCATGAATGCGCAATGGGTGCTGCGCGGTGGCAGTTGTGCCACACCGGCCAGCCATATCCGCGCCAGTTATCGCAACTTTTTCCCATCCGATGCGCGTTGGCAGTTTGCCGGCGTGCGCCTTGCCAAGGATCTGCCTTGAACGCCGCCGCCCACGCCACCCAACGCGCCCACGCCGCGCTGACCGATCTGCAACCGCAACCGGACGACATCACCGCCGATGCGCTGGCGGGTTTGGCGCAGACGCCCAAGACGCTGCCGTCCAAGTATTTTTACGACGCGCGCGGTTCGCAGTTGTTCGAAGCCATCACCCAGCAGCCGGAGTATTACCTCACCAGCACCGAATTGCGTCTGCTGGAAGCCAGCATGCCGGCGATCGCGCAAGCGATCGGCCCTGAGGTGCATGTGGTCGAATACGGCAGCGGCAGTGGCCGCAAGACCGAGTTGCTGCTGCAGTGCCTGCGCGATGTGGTGGCCTATACCCCGTTGGAAATCTCGCGCAGCGCCTTGCTCGACAGCACCGCGCGGCTGGCCCAGCAATTTCCGCAGATCCAGATGCTGCCGGTGTGCACCGACTTCACCAAGCCATTGCTGTTGCCCGATGCGCAACGTCCGGCGCGTCGGCATCTGGTGTTCTTCCCCGGTTCCACGCTGGGCAATTTCACCGACGCCGCTGCCATCGAGTTGATGGATGCGATGCGCCAGACCATGGGCAGCGATGGCTGCGCGTTGATCGGGATCGATCTCGACAAGGATGCCGCGCTGATCGAGGCCGCCTATAACGATGCAGCTGGTGTCACTGCCGAATTCACCTTGAATCTGCTGGCGCGGCTCAACCGCGAGATTGGCAGCGATTTCGATCTGGAGGGCTTCCGTCACCATGCGGTGTATGCACGCGAACGCGGCCGCATCGAGACGTTTCTGATCAGTCAACGCGCCCAGCACGTGCACGTAGGCGGCAAGGACTTCAATTTTGCCGAAGGCGAAGCGATGCAGGTCGAATACAGCTACAAATACACCGACGCCCGTTTCGCCGAACTTGCCGCTGCCGCCGGATTAAAAGTCACGCACGGCTGGAACGATGCCAAGGACTGGTTTGGGCTGCGCTTGTTGCGCCCGCTGTAACCGGCTGCTTTTTAGAATGTTATCGGTGCTTGGCGACGTGGTGGTCGTGTCGGTGCCTCAAACTGATTGCAGCAGTTTGAGCGCACGCTGACATGCGGCGTGGATTGCGTCCACCAGCGTGTCCAGAATTGGATGCTCGACGCCTTCGTTTCGAAGTTGGATAGCAAGATCCTGCGCTTGGTCCGGCAGCTGATTGGCAGCCAGGCGCATCCAAGCGAGGCAAGCCGATGCCTCCAGGCGCATCTGCAGCGCAAGCTGTTGCCAATCGCTTGAACGGACATCCCACCAGCGATAGTGGCTGCCGATCTTCATCGCCAGCTTGATCTTGCGCTGTTGCAGATGCGGATAAGGCAGGGCGCTGGAGATGTCGTACAGCGGCGCCAGTCGCACTTGTCCCGCCTGGCCAAGCAACAACGAATAGTTCTTCGCATGCGCATCGGTGCCGCCGATCAGGTAATTGAAGACCAAGGCCTGAAACAGGCTTTCGACGTCTTGCCGCGCTTGCGAGGAGTGCATCCACAGCAGCTGCGCGATCTCGGTTGGTCCCGGGCCACCCTGGTTTTGATACTTGATCTGCGGCATCACTCCCAATGCCTGGCAGAAGTCTTCCTGATGGATGCGTAGCAGCGTGCCCTGGGTTGCGATGCGGTCATAGCGCTCGACACAGATGGCCGTCTCATCGCCAAACCTCAGCGCCTGGCCCGCTGCAGTCGACAGGCCGATCTTGCGCGCAAGGCGCAGGCAAAACAGTTCGTTCTCGACGAAGCCGTCGTATTCGCCGCTGGGTGGTTTGAGGATATGCGTGGTTGGAATGCGTCCGGCCGGGATGGCCCACTGCTTTCCGTCGTGCAGCAAGGCGATCTTGGCCTGCGCGCCGGCCAGGCTGAATTGACCGACGTCGTCGATCTGGCGTGCTGCACCGACATCCTGGCGCAGCCTGCGCAGGCGCATTTCCAACGCGCTCTCGGTGAGAGGCTCGATGCTGTCGTTGGCGCCGGACATGACGTCCTCAAGCCGGGCTGGAGTGACGAATTGCACCGCACCGGCACAGTCCTCGCCAACATGCGACAACAGCGCCAACGGGTTGCGCGGCGAGACCTGAAATCTGGATGCCCAGCGCTGCAAGGTGGTTTCATTGTCGGGTAGCAAGCCCCAGACCACCGCGTTGACCGCATCGGTTGGGTGATGCTCCCGGCTGAGCGGAAGGTTCAACGAAAGCGGTATCGCATTCGCCGACGCTCGCCAGGCAGGGTCGTAAGCAAATCGCGCACGGCCAGTAGCGTCGGCATCCAACTGGCCGACCACTTGGCTGCCCATCAGTGCAATCAGCTTCACTTGGTCTTCTTCTTGCTGATTGATCGCGCTTTTGGTGTGGCAGGTGTGGTCTTGCTACCGATGTCTGGTGCACGAGCGTTTTGTGAATTCGCCGCATCAGTCTCTGCTGCATCTGCAGGCGGCTGCTGCGATTTGCGCGACACGGCATCGCGCGCTTGATGCACTTCCAGCTGCGCGGCGTGCGCGGCAGAACGAGTTACCAGGCCGGCGCTTTGCGAAGGTTCCAGGACATGGAATGCACTCGGCTTGCCCACGTTCTTCAACGCGTAAAGCGAACTGAGCGGACGCTGGGTGCGATTGCGTTCGACGATGTCATCCAGGTTGATCGATGGCATGGCTGCGTGATCGGGTGGAAGACGATGTCGAGCATCGGCGCCACCCGGGGCAAGCAGCAGCTCAAGGCCCAGCACCTGCAGCGCGCGCAGGATCAGTTGCAGCTCGGCGCGTGGCTTGCCTTTCTCGATATCGACGATCCACCGCCGACTCGCGCCGATTTCATTGGCCAGGCGTGCCTGATCCCAGCCCCGGCTCTTGCGAGTGGCGCGGATAACATTGCCGATGTCGGCAGGGGTACGCACAGTGTCCATGGTCTGAATGTAAGCGATCGGCGACATGGATTCAATGTCGCCGTTCGCTTACATTCGGCTTGGGATTTGCAACACCTTAAGCCCCTGGACCGCGCTGTGATGGCGAATGAGTTCGTTCGGTTACATATACGCGATGTAACCGTTCGGCGACATCAAGCCGCCTGCACCACATGCAGCGCCTTGGGATTGCGCCACTGCACCAGCAGTGCGGCTTCGCGTGCCTTGGCCTCGTGTAGATGCGCGTGCTTGATATGACCATAGCCGCGGATGTGCTCGGGGATGCTGGCGATCTGTGCGGCCAGGCCGACGTTGTCGGCATCCAGGCGCTCCAGCAGCGTCTCCACCGTTGCAACGTAATCGGCGATCAGTTGGCGTTCGCCACGTCGCTCGGCGCTGTAGCCGAACACATCGAACGTGCCGCCACGCAGGAACTTCAACCGCGCCAGCAGCTTGAAGGCGTTGAACATCCACGGCCCGTATTCGCGCTTGATCAGGTTGCCGTGCGCGTCCTTCTTTGCCAGCAACGGCGGCGCCAGGTGGAAGCGCAGCGTGTAGTCGCCTTCGAATTGTTGCTGCAGCCGGCGCTGGAAGTCGCCGCGCGTGTACAGCCGCGCCACTTCGTATTCGTCCTTGTAGGCCATCAGCTTGAAGGCATAACGCGCGACCGCTTCGCTCAATGCGCTGCTGCCGGGCGCACGTTGCGCCTCGTGCGTGCGTACGCGTTCGACCAGAGCGCGATAGCGCTGCGCGTAGGCGGCATCCTGATAGTCGGTCAGAAAGCCGACGCGGCGCGCGATGGCTTCATCCAGCGACTGCGCCAGCTGCTCATCGTCGAGCGGATGCGTCGGCGCATCGACATCACCATGCAGCGTGTTGCCCGTGCTTTGCGCCAACGCACGTGGCGCGCTCTGACCGCTGAGATCGTGGTCTTCCCAATTGCCGGGCGCACGCGCTTGTGGCGCATCGCCATGCGCGATGGCCGAGTCGCCCACGCTCGGCAAACCCGCAGCGCGCCGCACTGCCGGCAGATCGACCGCCGCCAATCGCCCCCACGCAAACGCCTGCTGATTCATCGCCACCGCCGCACCATTGAGCTCGATCGCGCGCATCAGCGCCGCATGCGACAACGGCACCAGCCCGTGTTGCCAGGCATAGCCGAGCACGAACAGGTTGCTGGCGATCGCATCGCCCAGCAGCGCGGTGGCCAGTTGCGTGGCATCCAGCAGTAACGGCTCCTGGCCGCCCAATGCGGTACGCACGCCGGCGATGATCTCGGCGGCGGGGAATTGCAGGTCCGGCTGGGTGGTGAAGTTGCCCGGCATTGCCTCATAGGTGTTGAGCACCACCTGTGTGCGGCCATCGCGCACCTTGGACAGGGCCCAGTAATCGTTGACCACCACCATGTCGCAGCCCAGCACCAGATCCGCTTCGCCGGCAGCGATGCGCACGGCGTGGATATCGGCCGGTCGGCGTGCGATGCGGATATGCGTGGTCACCGCGCCGCCCTTCTGCGCCAGGCCGGTCTGATCCAGCACGGTGGCGCCTTTACCTTCCAGGTGCCCGGCCATGCCAAGCAACGCACCGATGGTCACCACGCCGGTGCCGCCGACGCCGGTGATCAGAATGTTCCAGGGCTGTTCCAGCGTGGTGCGTTGTGGCGGCGCGGGCAGCGTGTCGAACAGCGCGGTGGCATCGCGTTGTTTGCCCTTGCGCGGCTTGCCGCCATGCACGGTGACAAAGCTCGGGCAAAAGCCCGAAACGCAGGAATAATCCTTGTTGCAATTGGATTGGTCGATCTGCCGCTTGCGTCCGAATTCGGTTTCCTTGGGCAGCACCGACACGCAGAAGCTCTTTTCGCCGCAATCGCCGCAACCTTCGCAGACCAGCGAATTGATCATGACGCGCTTGGGTGGGTCGACCAACTTTCCGCGCTTGCGCCGGCGGCGCTTTTCGGTGGCGCAGGTCTGATCGAAGATCAGGATCGACACACCCTTGACCGTGCGCAACTGCTGCTGCACCGCATCCAGTTCGCCACGGTCATAAAAGGCGACATCGGCGGGAAACAGATCGCGGCGCCGCGTCCATTTGCCGATGTCGTCGCTGACCACCGCAATGGCGTGGATGCCTTCGGCGCGCAGTTGATGGGCGATGTCGGGCACGGTGAGCGTGCCGTCCACCGGCTGACCGCCGGTCATCGCCACCGCATCGTTGTAGAGGATCTTGTAGGTGATGTTGACGCCGGTGGCGACCGACTGGCGGATCGCCAATGAGCCGCTGTGGAAATAGGTGCCGTCGCCCAGGTTCTGGAACACGTGCGGCGTTTCGGTAAACGGTGCCTGCCCCGACCAGGTCACGCCTTCGCCGCCCATGTGGGTGAAGGTGTCGGTGGAGCGGTTCATCCAGGTCACCATGTAATGGCAACCGATGCCGCCCAACGCACGTGAGCCTTCCGGCACCGCCGTGGAGGTGTTGTGCGGGCAGCCGGAGCAGTAATGCGGCACGCGTGGGAACAACGCGCGTGGCAAGGCCATTTCGGCTTCCTTGCTGTCCATCCAGCGCAGCCGCTGTTCGATCGAGTCGGTCATCGCGCTGGATGGAAGCGCAAATCGCTGGATACGCTTGCCGATCACCGCCGCAATCGTGGCCGGCGTCAGCTCGCCGGTGGAGGGCAAAATCCACGCGCCGTGCTCGTCGTATTTGCCGACGATGCTCGGCCGCGCACCGGCGCTGGCCGGCCAGTTGTAGAACAGTTCTTTCATCTGGCGCTCGATGAAGGCTTTCTTCTCCTCCACCACCAAGATGTCTTCGAGCCCCTGCGCAAACGCGCTGATGCCCACCGGCTCCAGCGGCCAGGTCATGCCGACCTTGTAGACGCGGATGCCGATCTGCGCGCAGGCCTGCGCATCCAGGCCCAGGTATTCCAGCGCCTGCAGCACGTCCAGATAGCTCTTGCCGGTGGTCACGATACCCAAGCGTGCGTGCGGCGAATCCAGCACGATGCGGTCGATGCCGTTGGCGCGCGCAAATGCCTGCGCGGCGGCGATCGCGTAGCGGTGCAGACGCATTTCCTGATCCACCGGCGGGTCCGGCCAGCGGATGCTCAAGCCGCCTGGCGGCAACGCAAAGTCCTCTGGCAGCACGATCGTGCGTGCGAACGGATCCACATCCACCGACGCGGAAGACTCCACCGTCTCGGCAATGGTCTTGAAGCCGATCCAGCGCCCGGTATAGCGGCTCATCGCCCAACCGAGCAGGCCCATGTCCAGGATGTCCTGCACCCCGGCCGGGTTGAGGATCGGCATCATCGCGCTGACGAATTCTTCTTCCGAACCGTGCGGCAGGGTCGAGCTGCGGCAGGCATGGTCGTCGGCGGCCAGCGCCAGCACGCCGCCATATGGCGAAGTTCCGGCGGCATTGCCGTGCTTGAACACGTCGCCGCTGCGGTCCACACCCGGGCCCTTGCCGTACCACATGCCGTACACGCCCTGCACCTTGGCACCGGGGAACAGATTGGTCTGCTGGGTGCCCCAGACCATGGTGGCGGCCAGGTCTTCGTTGAGGCCGGGGGTGAAGGTCACCCTGGCCGCATCCAGATGCTTGCGCGCGCGCCACAGCTCCAGATCGAAACCGCCCAGCGGGCTGCCGCGGTAGCCGCTGATGAAGCCGGCAGTCGCAAGGCCGGCGGCGTCATCGCGCAGGCGTTGCATCAACGGCAGCCGCACCAGCGCCTGCACGCCTGACAAGTAGATGCGGCCATCGGCGCGCGTGTACTTGTGCTCCAGCGTGTAATCCGCATCCACCTGGCCGAGCTCCGGCGTGTTGGCAGAGTCGGGGGAAGAGAGTGCAGCAGTACTGGTCGTGGCTTGCCCGGAAAGGGTGGCTGGAACCCAGGGCTCCAAAACGGCCTAACAATTGTAACAGCCGCTATTCACATGCCTGGGACACCAGGTGTGCATCGCAGCGACACTGAGGTTAGGATGGGACAGGGTTGGGGTTTGTCGTGTGTCGCAAGGGGAAAAACCAGTGAGAACGAAGTTCGCATGGGCCATTGCGTTGGCCCTGCTCGGGAGTGTGTGGTCGTTGGCGCAAGCGCAGAGCCTGCCCCAGCCCAAGGAGTTCTATTTCGACGAAGACCGCGGCACCACGAAAGCCGTGGTCGCCGTGCAGGGGCAGGGCGATGCGGTGGTCGACCGTCTGGCCGCGATGGTGCAGCGTGACGCACGTGCCGCCGAACCGCGCGCGCAACTGGCCTCGCTGGCCTATGCCGGTGGGCGCACCCAGTTAGGCGACGAGCTTTACCAGGGGGCATTGGGCCTGGTTTCCAGTGGTAGCCAGCAATATCGCGCTATCACCTGGAACTACGGCTGGGATCTGTTGCGTGCCGACAAGGCCGACAAGGCCTTGCAGCTGTGGGCCAACCTGGCCAACGGCCGCCCGGCCACGCCGCAATGGCTGCCCACGACCGTGGCGCTGGCGCTGTGGCGTGCCGGGCGCAAGCAGGAAGCGGTCGAGTGGTATGCCGCCGCCGTGCGCACCTGGCCTGAACGCTGGAGCAGCACCGCCAACTACGCCAGCCTGCTGCCGGACTGGCGCGAAGCAGAGCGTGCCAGCCTGGCCGAGGTTTTCGCCGCCTGGCAGGCGAACCCGCCGGCGTTTCCGTGAGTCTTGGCACCGCGCTGCAGTTAACCGCGGCAGCGCGATGCCCTGCATTAGCCGAATCTGTGCGATAGGCGGGCTTTTTCATCCAGCCACCGACCAACGCCTTGATGAGGCGAGGGCGCCGCATATTCGACGTACCGGTTTTTCGGACGACCGAGCGAAACCGCCAGGATTTGAAACGCAGACCCGGTGACATGAGTCGAAGGTGGAGAGAGCAGTTGCAGAGCGGCGGATCTGTGGCTTGGTTGCAGGGCCCTTGCCCGCTCACCCTCGCGGGACACGCTGCAAGTACGTCCTTGTAGGCTCTTACGCGGCATCCATGCCGCGTAAGGTCCCGCGACGGTGAGCGGGCAAGGACCAGTCGAGTGGGCTGGTGTGCATGGTTTTAAAACAGCCCCGGCAAACTTTCTGGTGCGGTGTCCTCGCTGCTTGCGGGACCGTGTGGCGGCATGGATGCCGCCACCGAGCCCCCAGGGACGGGTTCACGGCGTGTCCCGCGAGCGGCGAGGACACCGCGCACTCGACACACTGGTTTCGGATAGGCAAACGATGGAAGTCTCGCTGCTTCGGGTTAGCGCGATGCCAAGCCAGCCCTCTGTCGATGCCTGTGCTGCGCGCTATGCGATCCTGTGCATCGCTTTCCAACGGACACGATCACGCCATGGCAGTGGATGCATTTGCGTTGATTCTGGCGATGCTGGGGCTGGGTCTGCTGTTCGCCCGCTTGCGGGTGCTGCCGGACAACAGCGCCGACGTGCTCAATCGCATCGTGTTGTTTATCTGCCTGCCGGCCTCGGTGCTGACCTATGTGCCGCGCCTGCATCTGGATGCTTCGCTGGGTGGGGTGATCGCCACGCCGTGGGTGCTGACCGCGATCATCGTGCCGCTGCTATGGGGCTGTAGCCGTGTGTTTGGATTCAAACGCGAGGAATACGCTGCGCTGCTGATGTGCGTGGTCTTCACCAACTCCAGCTTCATCGGCTTTCCGATGGTGCGCGCGTTGATCGGCGATCACGCGCTGCCGTATGCGGTGGTCTACGACCAGTTCGGCACTTTCGTGCTGCTGTCCACGTTTGGGTTGTATGTGCTGGCGCGCTACAGCGGCGACACCCCGCCTACCGCGCGGATGATCCTGCTGCGGGTGCTGCGGTTTCCGCCGCTGTGGGCGCTGCTGTTCGCACTGACGTTGATGCCGGAGCAGCCGCCGACCTGGATCGGTTCGGGATTGAAGAGTCTGGCCGATGCAATGCTGCCGCTGGTGATGCTGGCGGTCGGCTTTTCGCTGCAGTTGCGCTTGCCTGCGGACGAGTTAAAACCGCTGGCAGTGGGGCTGGTCTTCAAACTTGCGTTGATGCCGGCCCTGGCGCTGCCATTGTCCTGGGCGCTCGGCTTGCATGGCGCGATGTTGCAGGCCAACGTCCTCGAATCGGCCATGCCTACCATGATCACTGCCGCCGCATTGGCCATCTCGCATCGGCTGGCACCGCGCCTGGCCGCAGCGATGGTCGGCTACAGCATCCTGCTGTCGCTGCTGACCTTGCCTGCCTGGGCCTGGTTGCTGGCACGTCTGGTGGCGTGATGCCAGGCGCGCACTCGCGCTGCCACTTCGGTACTGCCGCATCGCAGGTTCAACGCGCACCCGCGTTAGCCTCGCAGCCAATGCTGCACTGCGATGACAATGCGCTGCATGCAGAGCCGCCAATCGACACCACAGCGCGCGAGGTCATGACGCAGGCGCGCAGGTCGCGCAGAAGCTGCTGCGCACGCGCGCTGCACAGGGATTTTCCGAGCATGGATCACGGCTGTTGGAAGATCGCCCGGCTGGCAGTCGAGCGGTTTAACGTCTTTCGACTACTTCCTCACCGTGCCGCGGTGTACGCTGCCGGCTTGCTCCCGGAAGCGAGGCGTGCATGAAGACAGTTCTGGTGGCCGGCTCCAAAGGCGGCGTAGGCAAGACCACGATTGCCACCAATCTGGCCGCACATGCGGCCTTGCAGGGCCAGCGCACCGTGCTTGCAGATGCCGATCCGCAGGGCTCGTCCACGCGCTGGGCGCAGCGTCGCGCCAGTCTGGAAAGTGCGGTGCTGCCGATCGACGCCACCCGCCGTCGCAACTGGAAGGCCGCAGTGCCCGATGGCACCGATCAGCTGATCATCGATGCCCCGGCCGGGGCGATGGCCGACGACCTGAGCGGATTTCTGGACCACGTCGATGCCATCGTGGTGCCGGTGCTGTCCTCGGCACTGGATATCGAAGCGGTGGTGGGCTTTCTCAACACGCTGGCCAAGGTGCCGCGCGTGCACCAGCGCAAGCTCCCGGTGGGCCTGGTGCTCAATCGCGCGCGTCCCTGGACCCAGACCTCGCAACAGGCCGCCGAGATGATCGGCACCTGGCCGTACCCGCTGGTGACCCAGCTGCGCGACACCCAGGCCTACGTGGTCATGGCCGGGCTGGGACGCAGCCTGTTCGACTACCGCTCGGCGCAGGTGCGCGACCATCAACAGGACTGGGAGCCGCTGTTCAAGTGGCTCAAGAAGGCCTAAACCGGATAGTTTCCATGCGCGAATTGATCTTGTTGCGACACGCCCACGCCGAGCCGGCCGATACCGGCCAGGCCGATCTGGACCGCCCGCTGTCCCCGCACGGCATTGCCGAGGCGGAATCGGCCGGCCGCTGGCTGCGCGAGCAGCGCCTGGTGCCCGACCGCGTGCTGTGCTCGCCGGCCCGGCGCGCCCGCGAGACGCTGGAAGCGGTACTGGAGCTCACCGGCTATATCGAACAACGCCTGGACGAGCGCATCTACGAAGCGACGCCCGGCACCCTGGCCAGCCTGGTGGACGAACACCGCGACGCCGAGCGCTTATTGCTGGTGGGCCACAACCCAGGGCTGGAGCGGTTGGCAGCGCTGATGCACAGCGGCCAGACCGGCGACTACCGTGGCATGCCCACCGCCGCGATCGCCTTGCTGGCGCTGCCGCTGGAGGCCGCCATCGAACCGGGGATTGCCCGCCTGACCGCCTTCTGGTGGCCTTGATCCGTGTCATCGTCGCTGCGCTGGTACGCCTGGCTCGCGCTCTGGGTCGCTCTGCCCTGTATGGCGCAGCAGAAGGTGCATTCCATCGACCCGGTGCAATCGCGCTTCGGGTTCGAGATCAGAACGCGCTTCGGCATGAAGATCGAGGGGTTCTTTCCGCGTTTTCGCGGTGAACTGGTGGAGTTGCCCGACAAACGCCAACAGGTGCGCTTCCGGCTGGACGCCACCCAGGTGGAAATCCCCGGCAAGGATCGCTACACCGCGTGGATGCGCGGCGAGGATTTCTTCGATGTCGCCCAATACCCGGTGGTGGAATTCGAGTCGCTTCCCTACACCGAAGCGGTCGTGAAGCAGGGCGGCGACATCACCGGCAACCTGACCATTCGCGGAATCACGCACATCGAGACCCTGCACGTTGCGCCAGCTGAATGCGCGCGGCCGGGCTATGATTGCGACGTGATCAGTCGAGGGACGGTGCTGCGTGGACGTTACGGAATGAATGCGTGGCAGATGGCCCTGGGCGACAGGGTGACGTTCGTTCTGCGTGGGCGGTTGCAGGAGGCGCGGCGCCCGTGAGTTTCCTGTTGAGGGTGCTTGTGCTGGCAACGCTGTTGCTCGGCACCGGATGCGCCGGCCTGTCGCAAATCGAACGCAACCGTGCGGCAGGCGTGGCTTCTGCCGCGCGCAGCACGCTGGTGAGCTGCACCCAGGCCAATCGCTGTGCACTGTCCTCGCCGCTGCGCGCGCTGGGTGGCGAGGCGATCAGCAGCTCCACTCAGGCTGCGCCGCGGCACTACGCCACCATCGTCGATCGCGGTGAAGAATCGTTGGTCGCGCGGCTGAATCTGATCCGCAGCGCCACCCGCAGCATCGATCTGCAGACCTATATCTTCGACAAGGACGACAGCGCACGCATGGTGCTGGATGCACTGATCGACGCGGCGCAGCGCGGGGTCAAGGTGCGCATCCTGATCGACCAGCTGTCGGCGATCGCCGATCTGCAGATTCTCGGCGCGCTGTCCAGCACCCATGAAAATCTGCAGCTGCGCATCTACAACCCCACTTTCGGCAAGGTCAAACTCAATTACTTCGACTATGCCGGCAGCGTGGTGTGCTGTTTCCGTCGCTTCAACCAGCGCATGCACAACAAGCTGCTGGTGGTGGACGATGTGCTCGGCGTGGTCGGCGGCCGCAACTACCAGGACGACTATTTCGACTGGGACAGCGAATACAACTTCCGCGATCGCGACGTGATTCTGGCCGGCCCGGAAGTGCGCGCGATGGCGGCCAATTTCGACGCGTTCTGGCGCGCGCAGCGCAGCGTGCCGGCCGAGCGCCTGAACGATGTCGGCCGCCTGCTGCTGGAGCAGGGCGCGCCGAAAATGCCGCCGGCCGACATCCGCCGCCCGGAGCGGGTGGCGCGCGTCGACCGTGAGGCGCGCGATGCGCAATTCATCCGCGATGCGTTCGTGACCCCGGCCATGCCCGTACAGCGCGTGCTGTATGTGGCCGACCTGCCGCAGAAACACCGTAAGGAACATGCCGCCAAGGCGGTGTCCACCGCGCCGGAGCTGGACGGCCTGATCGCCGGTGCGCAGCAGGAAGTGCTGCTGCAGACGCCGTATCTGGTGTTGTCCGACGAGGCACAGGCGATCTTCCGCACACTGCGCACGCGCCCGCAGCCGCCACGCATCGTGGTCTCGAGCAATAGCCTGGCGGCCACCGACAACCCGATCGTGTATGCGCTGTCGTACAAGTTCAAACGCCGCAACCTGCGCGAGCTGGGCTTCAACATCTACGAATTCAAGCCATTTCCGCTGAATGCACCGGTGGACTACGCCAATCTGGTGCCCGACCCGCTCAATCCGCAGGCCGCCGAACCGGTCGAGAACGACAGTAGCGTCAATCGCGTGATCAGCGGCAGCGCGGCCGGCAACGCGGTGCGTGGCAGCGGTGGCAGCAATAGCAACAGTGGCAGCGGAACACCGGGGAGTGCCATTCGCGGCAGCGGTGGTGGCGCGGGGCGTGCGCCCGGCGGCAGCGAGGTCGACCGGCGTGTACTGCGTACCGAAACGCGGCCCTCGTTCCTGGGCACGCGTGCGGTCAACAAGCCGCTGCCGGTCACCCGCGCCGGCGCGCGCATGGGCCTGCATGCCAAGTCGTTGGTGGTGGACCGGCGCATCGGCGTGATCGGCACGCACAACTTCGACCCGCGCAGCGAGAACTACAACACCGAAGCGGCGGTGGTGATCGACGATGCGCGCTTTGCGCAGGCGCTGGCCGCCAGCATCGAGCGCGACATCGCCCCGGAAAATGCCTGGACCGTGGCCTCGCGCGAAAAGCCGCCGGTGCTGAGCGGACTGAACTACAGCGTGGGCAAGGTGTCCGAATCGTTGCCGGTGCTGGATTTCTGGCCCTGGCGCTATGCCACCAATTACGAATTCCAGCCTGGCCCCGGTTGCCCGTTTCCGCTCAAGCGCCAGGACCCGCAGTTCCGCAAGTGCTACGTGGCAGTGGGCGACTTCCCCGAGGTCAACGTCGGCCCGAAGTGGTTGCTGGTGCGGATGCTGACCGCCTTCGGTGCCGGGCTTGTGCCGATTCTTTGATTGCGGGACGGAGCGCCGGTTGCTGGGGGATGTCGCCGCCGCGCGCGTTGTCTTCTGCGCGGAGTGAGCGTGCAGGTGTAACGTCAGCAGGCACGATGCATCCCGCCAGCGCGTGGCGCACGCAGCCGACCACACAGGAGGCCGTTGCCCGGATCCACTGCCACCCCGCATCTCGCCAGGCAGTTGAACCACGACCCCACGCCCTGAATCCTTTCCCAATCCCCAATCCCCAGCCTATGACCTTCCGCGACCCCGTCGATCTTGCTGCCCTCAACGCCTCCAGTCGCGACACCTTGATCGAACATCTGGGCATCGTGTTCACCGATGCCGGCGAGGATTGGTTGCGCGCCACCATGCCGGTGGATTCGCGCACCAAGCAGCCGTACGGCTTGCTGCACGGCGGTGCGTCGGTGGTGCTGGCCGAAACCCTGGGCAGTAGCGCCGGCAATCTGTGCGTGGATATGACCACCCAGATGTGCGTGGGGTTGGAGATCAACGCCAACCATCTGCGTGCGGCGTATCAGGACGTGGTCACTGGCACCGCGCGCGCCGTGCATATCGGGCGCAGCACGCAGGTGTGGGACATCATCATCGAAAACCCGGCCGGCAAGCGCGTCTGCGTTTCACGGCTCACCTTGGCCGTGGTCTCGCGCAGCAATGGCTGAGCCCGCCGTGCAAGCACATGGGTGGAACAGCGCCACCCGCTGCCGGCACTGCGCGCGTGCCAAGCTGCTGTCACAATAGTCGCGCTTCCTTCCCCTGGTACCGGTCCCGTTCCTGCAATGAGCGAGTCATCCCTGGACGCCACGCGCGATGCTGGCGGCGTGTTGCGTTGGTTCCGGTACCTGTATCGGGTACCGCTACTGCTGGTGCACCTGAGCATCTGTCTGCCGATCACCATGCTATGCGTGGTGGCGTCGCCGCTGGCGCGCATCCGTACCGGCCACGACGACACCCTGGACGAGTGGATGATCCGCTGGTGGCAGGGCAATCTGATGCGCATCTTCGGATTTCGTTTGCGTCATTTCGGCACTCCGCTGCCGGGCGCTGCGTTGTTCGTCGCCAATCACGTCAGCTGGATCGACATCTCGATGCTGCACAGCCAACGCGTGATGGGCTTTGTGGCCAAGCGCGAGATCGCCGGCTGGCCGCTGGTGGGCTGGCTGGCGGCCAAGGGCCAGACCATCTTCCATCAGCGCGGCAATACCGAATCGCTGGGCGGCGTGCTGCAGGAAATGCTGGCGCGGCTGCAAAGCGGCAAGCCGGTGGGCGTGTTTCCGGAAGGGCGCACCCGCGGCGGCACCGAGGTCGGCCCGTTCCATGCGCGCATCTTCCAGGCCGCGGTTGAGGCCGGCGTGCCGGTGCAACCGGTGGCATTGCGTTACGGCGAGCGCGGCAATGCGCAAGCGGTGGTGGCGTTCGGCGAGCGCGAGAGCTTCTTCGACAACATCGTGCGTCTGCTCGGCGAGCCGGCGCGGCTGGCCGAAGTGCATTTTCTCGAGCCGATCCGCGCGCTGGATATCGACGGACGTCGCCGCCTGGCCGACACCTCGCGTCAACGCATCATTGCGGCCATGGAGTCCTAGCCCGCGATGCGTATGCTCATCACTCCTGCGGCCGACGCGACAGTGCCTGGCCCGATGAGCGCATGAACGTCTCCGACTATTCGCCGCCCCGCTGGTTGCGCAATCCGCATGTGCAATCACTGCTGGGCAGCAGTGCGTTGCGCCGGATCCGCAGCCGCCAGTTGCTGGCCGCCAGCGGCGCGGTGACCAGCGAACATATTCTCGACGGCGGCGACGGCGTACGCCTGCAGGGCTGGATGAGTATCCCGCCCGGCGATACACCGGTACGCGCCACCGTGCTGCTGCTGCACGGCTGGGAAGGCAGCGCCGATTCCAATTACATGCGGCTCACCGCTGCGCGCCTGCTGGGCCTGGGCTATCAGGTGTTCCGGCTGAACTTTCGCGACCACGGCGGCACCCATCACCTCAATGTGGATCTGTTTCACTCCGATCGCATCGATGAAGTGGTCAATGCTGCAGGCGATCTGTGGCGGCGTTTTCCCGCGCCGCAGTTACTGGTGGCCGGTTACTCGCTGGGCGGCAATTTCGCACTGCGGCTCGCCTTGCGCGCGCCGGCGGCCGGCCTGCCGGTGGCGCGGGTCGCAGCGGTGTGCCCGCTGCTGGATCCGGCCGCCACCATGCTGCAGCTGGAAAAAGGCCCGCAGTTCTACGACTGGTATTTCCGCCGGCGCTGGCGCGAATCGCTGCTGCGCAAACGCAAGCTGTTTCCCGATCAGCACGGCTACGACGATGCCACCCTGGCGCTGGACATGCGCGGCCTGATGGCCTGGTTAGCCGAGCAGCACACCGGGCACGGCTCGCTGCAGGCGTATTTCGACAGTTATTCGATTGCCGGCGAACGCCTGGCCGGCTTGCAGGTGCCGGTCCACATCCTGATGGCCGAAGACGACCCGGTGATTCCATTCGCCGATTTCGCCGGCTGGCATCTGCCCGCGCATGCGCAGCTGGAAATCGCGCGTTGGGGCGGCCACTGCGGCTTTCTGGAAAATGCCCGTGGCGATGGATTTGCCGAACGCTGGGTCGCCGAGCGGCTGACCGCTGCGCTCTAGGGAACCTCTGAACAACGCACCATAGATACGCGACACTACCCGCCTCATGTTGAGGAGTGATCCATGCAACTGACGTTCGGTGACGCTGAAGGCCTGGGCAAGCGCAAGCAGACTCGCCGGGAGATCTTTCTGGCCGAGATGGAGCAGGTGGTTCCGTGGCAACACTTGCTCGGTCTGATCGCGCCGCACTATCCGGTGTCGGGGCGCCCAGGTCGGCAGCCATACGCACTGGCGACGATGTTGCGGATTCATCTGCTGCAGCAGTGGTATGCGTTGAGCGATCCGGCGATGGAAGAAGCGCTGCACGAGATTCCGACCTTGCGGCGCTTTGCCCAGCTCGGTGGCTTGGACAACGTTCCGGACGAGACCACGATTTTGAACTTTCGGCGCCTGCTGGAGACCCATGGCCTTGCCGCGCGGATGCTGGACGCGGTCAACGCGCATCTGGCACGCAAGGGGCAGAGCCTGCGGTCGGGCACGATCGTCGATGCGACGCTGATCGCTGCACCCAGTTCGACCAAGAACGCCGATCACGCGCGCGACCCTGAAATGCATCAGACCAGGAAGGGCAATCAGTGGTATTTCGGGATGAAGGCGCACATCGGCGTGGATGAATTTTCCGGGCTGGTGCACCACGTCCATTGCACAGCCGCCAATGTCGCCGACGTCACGGTGACGCACGCATTACTGCATGGCAAAGAAGACAGCGTGTTCGGCGACAGCGGCTACACCGGTGCGGACAAACGCGAAGAACTGCAGACCTGCAAGGCTGCATTTTTCATTGCCGCCAGGCCCTCGACGCTGCAAGCCATCGGCAACAAACGCGAGCGTGCTCGGGAACAGCGTTGGGAACACTTCAAGGCCAGCGTGCGCGCGAAGGTGGAGCATCCGTTCCGGGTGATCAAGCGCCAGTTCGGTTACACCAAGGTCCGCTATCGCGGCCTGGCCAAGAACACCGCACACGTGCTGACCTTGTTTGCGCTCTCCAATCTGTGGATGAAGCGAAAGCAGTTACTGCCTGCCATGGGGAGCGTGCGCCTGTAACCCGGGGAATTCCCAAGGAAAGTGCCAGAAATAGCGGAAGATCCGAAGATCCAAACGCGACTCTCCGGACCGACGCGACATCCCGCACTCTCAGGCCTCGTTATTCAGACCTTCCCTAGAGCTTGCTCTCTGCGTTGCCGTGCCAAGTGATGCGCAGCGCATCGCTCCAGGCACACCAATTACCCAGTCAGACAAAATAGGCAACTGATGCGCCTTTTAAGTCGCCGCGCCAAAAGCGACTTGAACGAATTGCTAGTCCGCGTAAGAGCTCAGTGTCCCTTCCCACCATCCGTTGGCAACAAGACGCAATGGCTCGAAGTAAAAACATTGTTGATTTATGCGAAGTTTCAGCAGCCCGGTGCCTATGAGCGCAGGTAGCGTTGGGCCTTTAACTAAGGTCCTACCTCTGCCCGGGGGTTGCCAGCTTTGAGCCCCCATAGGCATTGGTACGTTGATTGGTCGAGCAACTGATTCTTCAACCTGTACGTTGAATGCATTTTCCCCAATGAATAGATGTCCAGCGACCATTCTTAACCTTCCGAGCTTTACGCGTTTGATAAGAAAATCCAAGCTAGCACGCGTTTTTCAGGGCAAGATTTCATTGTTTCCGAAGCTCAATGTGCGTGCCCAGCGTGCTTGCCCTGTGTCGCATATCTTTTCGATGTGCATAAGACCCTAAGCCGTCCCACCGCGCATCGTTACAATAGGCGTTTGTCCTGGACACGCCACCGCCATGCAAGACGCCATTCTCCAAGCCCTGCGCCGCAATGCGGCCGACGATGCGGTGGCGCTGGCCCGCGAGTGGGTCATCAGCACGCCGGATAATGCCGCCACCCATCGTTGGCTCGGCCTGGCCTTGCAGCAGCAGCAGGGTCAGCCGGCGCTGGCGCTGGCCAGTATCGAAACCGCGCTGACGCTGACGCCGGAAGATGCCGACCTGCATCTGCTGCGCGCCGGCTTGCTGCTGGCCACGCGCGATCTGTCTGCGGCCGATGCCGCGTTGTCGCGCACCACCGCACTCGACCCGAACCAGTTCAACGCCTACGTGATGCAGGCACATCTGGCGGTGGCGCGCGGCGATCTGGACGATGCGCAGCGGCTGAGCCGCACCGCGGCGCGGCTGGCGCCGGAGCATCCGCAGCTGCTGGCCGTCGATGGCGTGGTGGAGCTGCGCCGCGGCCAGAGCGACCACGCGCTGTCGCTGCTCACCCGCGCCGCCGAGCAGTTGCCGGACGACCCGCGGGTGCTGTTCGCGCTGGGCTTTGCGTACCTGCAGAAAGAACACTTCGCGTTCGCCGAGCGCGCCTTCGAGCGCGTGGTCGAGCTCAATCCGCCGGGCACCGCGCTGCGCGCCTTTATCGCCCAGCTGGCCCAGCGCCAGGGTCGCCTGGACGATGCGCTGGCCGCGATGCAGGGTGTGTTTGCCCAGCCCGGTGGCGACATCTCGGCAATGCGCCGGCTCGCGGGCGAAATGGAATTGCAGGCCGGTCGCCCCGACCAGGCCGTGGCGCATTTGCGCCTGGCGCTTGCGCACTGGCCGGCCGACCGGCGCACGCTGCACGCGCTACTGACCGCCTGGGAGCGATTGGGCGCGGTCGACGACGCACGCGACACTCTGGACGCGGCGTTGGCCACCTCGGTCAGTGCGCATGATCTATGGCTGGCGCGGCTGGCGGTGGAGCCGGTCGGCGGGCCGCAGGCGCAGGCGGTGATCGAGCGCTGGCTGCTGGGCATGCCCGAGCATCTGCCGGCACTGGAAGCGCTGATGCGTGTGCACGACATGCAAGGCCATGCCGAAGAAGCCGAAATGGTGGCGCGGCAGATCGTGGCGGTGGAGCCGGGTCGTATCAGCGGCGAGCAGCGCATCGTCGAAGCCCTGCTGGAGCGCGACCCGCCGGCAGCGATCGCCTGCGTCCAATCCTTGATCGACTCGCTGCCCGAGAACCAGCAGACCGTGCTGCGGCCGTGGCTGGGCAATGTGCAGGACCGCGCCGGCCAGCCCGATGCGGCGCTGGCCACCTGGATGCAGTTCCAGCGCGAGCAGGCCCAGCACCGTCTGCCGTTGCCGCCGCAGGCCGCGAAGCAGCCGATGCAGTGGCCGGCGTTGGGCACCATCCCCGACGCGGTGACCGCGCGCCCGCTATTCGTCTGGGGCGTGCCCGGCTCGCATGTCGAACGCCTGATCGCGGTGATGGGCGCGGCCACGCCGCTGGTACGCGACGACCGCTACGGCACCACCCCGCCGTCCGATGCGTTGCAGAGCTATCGCAGCGTCGAACAGCTGGCGTCGGGCGAACTGGCGCCGCTGGCGCTGGTGGAAGGCTGGAAGGCGCAGTTGCCGCGGCGCGGTATCGACGACGGCAACGTCATCGACTGGCTGCTGTGGTGGGACAACACCTTGCTCACTGCACTGCGCCCGCACCTGCCCGAAGGCCGGCTGGCAATCGCATTGCGCGACCCGCGCGACATGCTGCTGGACTGGTTGTCGGCCGGTGCGCCTGCGCCGCTGGCAGTGCAATCGCCGCAGCAGGCCGCCGACTGGTTGCTGGCGGCGCTGGAGCAGCTCGCCGTGCTGCACGAGCGCGATCTGTATCCGCACCGGATCATCCGCCTGGACGGCATCGAGAGCGATCCGCAGGGCATTTCCACCGCGCTGGAGCAGGCCTTCGGTCTGAGCTTCCCGCTGATCGAACCGCGCGGTCCCGCACGCCTGGCATCGGGCCGCTGGCGCAACTACCGCAGCGTGCTGGGCGCGCAATTCGATCTGCTCACGCTGATCGCGGTGCGCTTCGGTTATCCGCAGGACTGAGTGGCGATCAGAACGGCTGCGCTCACTGCCAGGTGAGCGCGGCGGTGCTCGGTGCGGCATGTACCACCAACCACTGCAATTCTTTGCGTAACCCGACGAGAGCCCCCGACGTCCTGTAGGAGCGGCCTTGGCCGCGATAGGGCGTTACCGTTGACAGGGCATTACCGATACACCCGACCGCGCACCAGAGGGTTCCATTGCAATGGCTTCCACTGCTGCGCGCACGCAGGCACCCTGACCGGCACCATTCCCTCTCGGAGACCCTGCATGCGCCTGACCAGTAACAGCATCGAAAACGGCAAGCCCATCGCGGTGGAATTTGCCGCCGGCACGCCGGAGGGCTTCGCGCCCAATCGCAATCCGCACCTGGCCTGGAGCGAGGTGCCCGAAGGCACGCGTTCGTTCGCGCTGCTGTGCCTGGACCCGGATGTGCCGACCGTGCCGGAGACGGTGGGGCGCGACGACGTGCAGATTCCGGTGGATCAGCCACGCACCGATTTTGTGCATTGGGCCATGGCCGATATTCCCGCCGACGTACACGAGATTGCGGCGGGCAGCTGCAGCGACGGCTTCGTTCCCAAGGGCAAATCGCAGCCGGCCGGCCCGGCCGGTGCGCGTCAGGGCCTGAACTCGTACACCGCATGGTTCGCCGGCAATGCCGAGATGGCCGGCAACTATCTGGGCTACGACGGCCCCTATCCGCCGTTCAACGACCTGCGCGTGCACCGCTATTTTTTCCGCGTGTTCGCCTTGGACGTGGCGCAGCTCAGCCTGCCCGATACCTTCACCGCGGCCGATGTGCTGTCGGCGATCCAGGGCCATGTGCTGGCCGAGGCGGCGTTGCACGGTACCTATACGTTGAATCCGTCGCTGCGCTGAGAGCGCCTAACAACGACTGCTCCGCCGCCATGCGGGCGCTGTCGCTGCCGGGCCGAGTTGCCGGTTTACGTTGTCCGGCAACTCGGTAGCGGCATGTACCAATCGATCACTGCATTCCTGCGCGTCGTTCGCGTTCGACCTGACGACCGCTCGCTATGTGTTGGTGGCTGCTGTCAGTAGCCTGCATCTGCACGTCGCATCTGGGCGCGCCGCTCGCATCCGCATCGGTGACCACGCGATAACGCCGCGCCTGACAATGCCCGATCGCTAGCCGCTGGCTTCGATCATCTGATCGAGCACATACACCGGCGCGCCCTCGGCGCCCGCAGCGGCGGGATAACGCGTCACGCGCAGCAAGGTGCGGATGCCGGTTTCGTGCGCGAAGCCTTCGATCTTGCCCTCGAAGGGGTGCCAGGTCTGGGTGGCAGGCTGTCCCGCCGCATCCTGCTCGCGCAGCTGCAGGCATTGGCGCGACGGGTCGGAGACGCACGGCACGGTCTCGGCGGCCACTTCGATCAGCAAGGTCTGGCCGGGGCCGCCATAGCGCGTGTCTGCGGTGGCGACGCCACCGAAGACCAGGCGGGTGCCATCGCTGCGGGTCAGGGTCAGTCGCGGCGCGGCCTGCGCGCTGTTCAACGCCACCGCGAAACGGCCGGACAGCAACTCGCTGGCGGCACGTTCCTGCGCCATCCGCCGCGCTTGCGCGCACAGGCGTTTGCTCGACACCACCCGGCCGATCTGCAGCTGCGTCTCGGCAACGCTGTAATTTGCGCCCAGCGCGTTGCAGGTCTGGCTGACCTGGATGCGCTGATCGCTGAAGTCCAGTTGCAATGGCGGCATACCTTCCACAAACAGGCTGCGCAACGCGGTGCCGTGCGCATCGCTGGCCTGCTGCAATCGCCAGTGTTGTGCGCGCAGGGCGGCCCGCAGCGGGGCATTGTCGGCGGCCGGTGCGGCTACCGCATCCGCTTGCGCGGCAGCGCTGGGGAGGAGCCGGGTGCGTCCGGCGAAGCGCCCGACCCGCAGGCCGTCACGCCCGCCGCCAGCAGTGCAGGGGCGAAGAACACGGCACGCATGGGCGGCTCCCGGTGATCGATGCGTCAGTGATACCGCCACCGCACGGCCAGGGCAATGACGGGCGTCACTGCCTGGAAGCGTGCCTTGCATGTCGCGCTCGCCTCAACGGGCACGACACGCGACCGCCGCTGCCTCTTCAGGCCGCAGCCGGCAGCCACAACAGCAGCGCCGCGCCGAGCACGATGCGATAGACCGCAAACACCGTGAAGCGATGCTTCTTGATGTAGCCCAGCAGCCACTTCACCACCACAAACCCGGTGATGGTCGCCGCCACGAAGGCCACCGCCACCTCGGCCCAGTTCTCGCTGCCGAAGCCGCCTTCCTTGTACATCTCCAGCAGCGCGTAGCCGCTGGCCGCGAACATGGTCGGAATGCCCACCATGAACACGAAATCCGCCGCCGCCGAGCGCTTGCTCAGGCCCAGCAGCATGGCCAGAAAGATCGCCGAGGCCGAGCGCGAAGTGCCGGGGAACACGCCCGCCACCACCTGCGCCAGACCGACCGCGATGGCCACTTTCCAGGTCACCACGTCGCGCTCGGGCAACTTGCCGGCAAAGTGCTCGGCCACCAGCATCCATAGCCCGCCGATCAGCAGCGCCCAGGCCACCGGCTGCACGGTTTCCGGCAGTTGCCAGCCGGCCTTGCGCACGATCAGACCAACCACTGCAGTGACCAGGAAAGCCACGCCGATCTTGAGCACGTAGTCGCGATTGTCGCGTTCGCCCAGGCCGGTGGCCAGGGTCCACAGCTTCTGCCGCAGCGCCAGGCAGATCGCCAGGATCGCGCCGGCCTGGATGACGATATTGAAGAAGTCAGAACGGCGTCCGAGCCATTGTTCGGCGATCAGCAGGTGGCCGGTGCTGGAGATCGGCAGGAATTCGGTCAAGCCTTCGAGAATGCCCAACAGCAGGGCGGAAATCAGATCGGACATCGGACTGGGGGAGGGGTGGGGGAGGCGTCAGGATAGTGCATTGCGGGATGCACCATGTCGGTGCAATGTGCGATTGATTGGCACCTTGTTGGTGCTATCTAGGTGTGAGCGGCCTCAAGCGAGGCAAGCAAAATCAACGACTTGTGAAAGTCTGACGCTTGGCACGGTCCCTGCTGTAGTACTGCTCACGAGCCACTTAACTTCCCCTGAGGTTTCTTCCGATGTCCGTGGAAAATGTTGAAAAGCTGATCAAGGACAACAAGGTCGAGTTCGTCGACCTGCGCTTCGTCGATATGCGTGGTGTACAGCAACACATCACCTTTCCGGCCAATATCATCGAGCCGGCGTTGTTCGAAGAAGGCAAGATGTTCGATGGCAGCTCCATCGCGGGTTGGAAGGGCATCAACGAGTCGGACATGGTCCTGCTCCCGGACGCAGGCACCGCTTATCTGGATCCGTTCTTCGCCGATCCGACCATCGTGCTGACCTGCGACATCCTCGATCCGGCCACCATGCAGAGCTATGAGCGCGACCCGCGCGGCATCGCCAAGCGCGCAGAGGCCTATCTGAAGTCCTCCGGCACCGCCGACCAGGCGTTCTTCGGCCCGGAGCCGGAATTCTTCATCTTCGATTCGGTCCGCTTCGCCAACGACATGGGCCACACCTTCTTCCAGGTCGGCTCGGAAGAGGCCGCCTGGAACACCGGCGCCAAGTACGACGGCGGCAACAGCGGCTACCGTCCCGGCGTGAAGGGCGGCTACTTCCCGGTTCCGCCGACCGACACGCTGCACGACCTGCGTGCGGAAATGATCAAGACCCTGGAACAGGTCGGCATCGAGACCGAAGTGCATCACCACGAAGTGGCCACTGCCGGCCAGTGCGAGATCGGCACCAAGTTCAGCTCGCTGGTGCAAAAGGCCGACGAACTGCTGACGATGAAGTACATCATCAAGAACGTCGCCTACCGCAACGGCAAGACCGCGACCTTCATGCCCAAGCCCATCGTGGGCGACAACGGCTCGGGCATGCACGTGCACCAGTCGCTGACCAAGGGCGGCGTCAACCTGTTCTCCGGCGACGGCTACGGTGGTCTGTCGCAGATGGCGCTGTGGTACATCGGCGGCATCTTCAAGCACGCCCGTGCGATCAACGCCTTCTCCAACTCCGGCACCAACAGCTACAAGCGCCTGGTCCCGGGTTACGAAGCGCCGGTGATGCTGGCCTATTCGGCCCGCAACCGTTCGGCCTCGTGCCGCATTCCGTGGGTCACCAACCCGAAGGCGCGCCGCATCGAAATGCGCTTCCCCGATCCGTTGCAGTCCGGCTACCTGACCTTCACCGCGCTGATGATGGCCGGCCTGGACGGCATCAAGAACCAGATCGACCCGGGCGCACCCAGCGACAAGGATCTGTACGACCTGCCGCCGGAAGAAGAGAAGCTGATTCCGCAGGTCTGTTCCAGCCTGGATCAGGCGTTGGAAGCGCTGGACAAGGACCGCGAGTTCCTCAAGGCCGGCGGCGTCATGAGCGACGACTTCATCGACGGCTACATCGCGCTGAAGATGCAGGAAGTCACCAAGTTCCGTGCTGCTACTCACCCGTTGGAGTACCAGCTGTACTACGGCAACTGAGTTCCACCGCGGTGATGGCGGAGGCCCCCCCTCCCACCTCCGCCATCGCCGCCCATGTTCGATAGGTCCATGGTCGATGCCGTGGACTTGCAGGGGTATTGGTAAAGGTATTGAGAGAGCACTGGATCGCGACGCGCGGGCCTGACCTCTCCCACGAGGCGGATGCAACGGCATCCGCTGGGGTCTGCGCGATCGCGAACAAGTGGATGCCGGGGTTGGCATCCAGGGGAATGACACCGCCGGGCGGCGCAATGCCGGCCGGTTTTTTCCACCATTCGGGGTATGCGCATGAAATTGATCACCGCCATCATCCGGCCGTTCAAGCTCGACGAGGTCCGTGAGGCCTTGTCCGCAGCGGGCGTGTCGGGCATCACCGTGACCGAGGTCAAGGGTTTCGGACGCCAGAAAGGCCACACCGAGCTGTACCGCGGCGCCGAGTACGTCGTCGACTTCCTGCCCAAGATCAAGATCGAGACGGTGGTGACCGACGACCGGCTGGACGCGGTGGTCGAGGCGATCCAGAACGCCGCCGGTACCGGCAAGATCGGCGACGGCAAGATCTTCGTGACCGCGATCGAGCAAGTCGTGCGCATCCGTACCGGCGAGATCGGCGCCGATGCGCTCTGAATCCCCCACCCCAGGAGTCCTTATGAAGACAGGTCTTTTCGCCGGGTGGAAAGCCCGGCTCTACAGCGTCTGCATGCTGATGCTGTTCAGTGCGCTGGTGGTGGGCGGCATGGGTAGCGCGCATGCGCAATCCACCCCGCAGGTCACCCCGTTGCCGACCGAGCCGGTCACCACCGAACCGCTGCCGTCCACGCAGCCGGAAGCCGCTCCCGTGGCGGCCGCCGAGGCGGCACCCGTGGTCGAGAAGGGCGATGTCGCCTGGATGCTGACTTCCACTTTGTTGGTATTGCTGATGGTGGTGCCGGGTCTGGCGCTGTTCTATGGCGGCATGGTGCGCGCCAAGAACGTGCTGTCGGTGCTGATCCAGGTCGCTGTGGTGTTTTCGCTGCTGACCATTCTGTGGGTGCTCTACGGCTATAGCCTGGCGTTCTCCGGCGAAGGTCCGTGGATCGGCAATCTGGACAAGGCACTGCTCAAGGGCGTGACCATCGAAACCCTGTCGGCCACCTTCACCAAGGGTGTCAGCCTGCCGGAATACGTGTTCGTGGCGTTCCAGGCGACCTTCGCCGGCATCACCGGCGCGCTGATCGTCGGTGCCTTTGCCGAACGCGCCAAGTTCGCCGCAGTGCTGTTGTTCTCGGTGATCTGGTTCACCTTCGGCTATCTGCCGCTGGCGCACATGGTCTGGGCCACCGGTGGCTATCTGTTCGGGCTGGGCGCGCTGGATTTTGCCGGTGGCACGGTGGTGCACATCAACGCCGGTATCGCCGGCCTGGTCGGCGCCTACTTCGTCGGCAAGCGTGCCGGGTTGGGGCGTGAGGCGATCAAGCCGCACAACGTGACCCTGACCTTCGTCGGCGCCTCGCTGCTGTGGGTGGGCTGGTTCGGCTTCAACGCCGGCTCCAACCTGGAAGCCAACGCCGGTGCGGCGCTGGCCTTCCTCAACACCTTGCTGGCTACTGCCGCGGCGGTGCTGGGCTGGTCGTTGACCGAGAAGATCATCAAGGGCAAGTCCTCCGCTCTGGGTGTGGCTTCGGGCATGGTCGCCGGCCTGGTCGGCATCACCCCGGCCTGCGGCACGGTGGGTCCGTTCGGCGCGATCGTGATTGGTCTTGCCGCCGGCGTGCTGTGCGTGTGGGGCGTTACCGGTCTCAAGCGCCTGCTCGGTGCCGACGACAGCCTGGACGTGTTCGGCGTGCATGGCCTGGGCGGCATCATCGGCGCGATCCTGACCGGCGTGTTTTCGGCAGCCTCGCTGGGCGGCCAGAAAGGCGGCGACTACGACATCGTGCATCAGGTCGGCATCCAGGCATTGGGCGTGGGCATCACCCTGGTGTGGATCGGCGTGGTCTCGGTGGTGGGTTTCCTGGTGGCCAAGCTGGTGTTCGGCCTGCGCGTCACCGAAGAAGCCGAGCGTGAGGGGTTGGACATCACCTCGCACGGCGAAGCCGCTTACGAGTCTTGAGCATGAACACCCGCAGCCATGCCGCTGCGGGTGGCATCACGACCCGGCCGGGACTGCTCGCCGGGTCCGTTTCTCCCCGCAGCCCTGATTGGCGCGGGTCAACTGCCGAGGTGTCTGCATGACCAGCCCCACGCCTGTCACTGTCGGCGCGGATGTGCGCTGGATGGGTGCACGCCACCGCTCGTCGGCCCCGAATTCTTCTCTGCACGCTTCGTCTGGCGCGACATCCGCGCACGTCGATGCTGCTTGCACTAAATTGGTGCAATGGTGATTTCTTCTTCGATGCCATCGCTGGACAGCCTGGGCACCCCGGTGGCCTGGGCCGACCGCGAGGGCCGTGTGCTGGGCGTCAATCCAGCCTTCGCGCGCTGGCTCGGCGTCAGCGCACGGCGCCTGGTCGATCAACCGCTGGCCGCGCTGGAAGTACAGGGCGATGCGCTCGCCCGCTTCCTGCTCAACGACGAACGCGATGTGCTGCGTCTGCATCGGCTGGCCCTGGGCCTGCCCAACGACGCGCCGCGCTTTGCCGAAGGCTGGCTGTCGCGGCTGGACGACGGCGGCTGGCTGCTGGAAACCCACCCGGTCGACGAATTCCCCGCGCTGGATCCCACCCATGCACTGCCCAACGCCCTCAGCGCTGCGCTCAAGGGCCTGGCGCACGAGCTGCGTAATCCGCTGGCCGGGTTGAAGGGCGCCGCACAACTGCTGGCACGCCGTTCGGCCGGGCGCGACGAGGACGAGCGCGAGCTGATCGAATTGATCGGTACCGAGATCGAACGCCTCAACACCCTGCTCGAACGCCTGCTCTCGCCCACACCGGCACGCCCGCACGACCGCCTCAATATCCACGTCGTGCTGGAGCGCGTGCTGCGCCTGGCCGAAGCCGAGGGGGGCTGGTCGGTGCAGGTGCAACGCGATTACGACCCCAGCATTCCCGACATCCTTGGCGATGGCGATCGCTTGACCCAGGCGGTCTGGAATCTGGTGCGCAACGCGTTCCAGGCCGGTGCGACGCGGGTGACATTGCGCACGCGCGTCGAACATGGTCAGCGCATCCGCGACCGCGTGCATGCGATGTCGCTGCGGCTGGAGATCATCGACGACGGCGGCGGTGTGCCCGAAGAACTGGCCGAACACCTGTTCCTGCCGCTGGTCAGCGGGCGCGCCGAAGGCAGTGGCCTGGGCCTGGCGCTGGCTCAGCAGGTCTCGCGCGAACACCACGGCACGCTGACCTACCGCTCGCGCGCTGGCCATACCGTTTTCACCCTGCTGTTGCCCGAGCTGGCCGGCGATCACGACAAGGAGCATCTGCATGGCTGAGGCCGCCGCCGCATCCCACCATATCTGGGTGGTCGACGACGACCGTTCGGTCCGCTTCGTGCTGTCCACCGCTTTGCGCGATGCCGGCTACGCCGTGGATGGCTTCGAGAGTGCCGCCGCTGCGCTGCAGGCACTGGCCATGCGGCCCACGCCCGATTTGCTGTTCACCGATGTGCGCATGCCCGGCGAAGACGGCCTGACCTTGCTCGACAAACTCAAGTCCAAGCACCCGCAATTGCCGGTGATCGTCATGTCGGCCTACACCGATGTGGCCAGCACTGCCGGCGCGTTTCGCGGCGGCGCGCACGAGTTCCTCTCCAAGCCGTTCGACCTGGACGACGCGGTGGCCCTGGCCGCACGCGCGCTGCCGGATGCCGATGCCGGCGTCGACGCACTGGTCGGCGTGCCGGTGGCGCAAGGCTCGGCCGCACTGATCGGCGACACCCCGGCGATGCAGGCGTTGTTCCGCGCCATCGGCCGGCTCGCGCAGGCACCGCTGTCGGTGCTGATCAACGGCGAAACCGGCACCGGCAAGGAACTGGTCGCACGCGCGCTGCACAACGAATCGCCGCGTGCGCGCAAATCCTTCGTTGCCCTCAACACTGCCGCCATTCCTGCAGAATTGCTGGAAAGCGAATTGTTCGGCCACGAAACCGGCGCCTTCACCGGTGCCACCAAACGGCATATCGGCCGTTTCGAACAGGCCGATGGCGGAACGTTGTTTCTGGACGAAATCGGCGATATGCCGCTGCCGCTGCAGACCCGTTTGCTGCGCGTGCTGGCAGAGAACGAATTCTTTCGTGTCGGTGGGCGCGAACTCATCCGGGTCGACGTGCGCGTGATCGCCGCCACCCACCAGGACCTGGAAGCGCTGGTCGAACAAGGCCGCTTCCGTGCCGACTTGTTGCATCGCCTGGACGTGGTGCGTCTGCAATTACCGCCGCTGCGCGAGCGCCGCGGCGACATCGCGCAACTGGCTGAAAACTTCCTGGCCATGGCCGGGCGCAAGCTCGACATGCTGCCCAAACGGCTGTCGTCGGCCGCCTTGGAAGGCCTGCGCCACTACGACTGGCCCGGCAACGTGCGCGAACTGGAAAACGTGTGCTGGCGCCTGGCCGCATTGGCCACCGCCGACATCATCGACGTGGTCGACGTGGAAGCCGCATTGGCGCGTGGCGGCCGTCGCCAACGCGCCGGGCGCAGCGATGGGCAATGGGACGAGATGCTCTCCAGCTGGGCCGCGCAACGTCTGAGCGAAGGCGCCCAGGGCCTGCACGCCGAGGCCCGCGAACGCCTCGACAAGACCCTGCTCGAAGCCGCCCTGCAGCTCACCCAGGGCCGCCGCGCCGAGGCCGCCGCACGCTTGGGCCTGGGCCGAAACACCGTCACCCGCAAACTCGGCCCGGGGCGCAAACGCCGCTGATGTATCGCCTGGCCCCGGCTAAAGCCCGCTCCGCTGAAAGAAGGAACGGCGCGTAGGCGATACAGGCTTACCGCAATGGTGCATCAGACCGCACGCGGAGTTGAGCCCCTCTCCCGCCGGGAGAGGGGTTGGGGTGAGGGTACGGGGCGTAGCCAGCGTGCACCCGGACTTGATTAGGGCTTCGCCCGTACCCTCATCCGCCCCTGCAGGGCACCTTCTCCCGGCGGGAGAAGGAACGGCGCGGACGCGAGACAGGCTGACTGCAAATGCACATAGGGGCGAGAAAGCACTATTCGCGCACCATTGACGCGCGTGCCTTGAAGCGCCCGCGGCGCAAGCGCGTACCTCAGACAACCCGACCACCCACACCAACCCCGTAAACTCCCGATCAGCCGGCAAGCGCATTTCATGGCACGTGAACATGTGCCCGCATAGGTTTCCAGCCTGATCAGGAGAACAACTCGATGCGTTACCGGTCGTCCACGATCGTCGCCCTCACCGCTCTGGCGCTGGCCGCCTGCAGCAGCACGCCACCACCGCCGAAGACACCGCCACCGCCCGTGGCGCGTGTCGTGCCCACCCGTCCGGTGCAACAGGCCGAAGCGGCGCTGGCCTCGGCCTCGGGCAGTCTGGTCAGCGGTCGGGTGGTGCTGGTACCTGCGTTACAGGGAATCCGCATCACCGGCACCGTCGGTGGCCTGCGCCCGGGCGGTGTTGCCGGCTTCCATGTGCACGAGCGCGGCGATTGCAGTGCCGCCGATGCCAGCAGCGCGGGTGCGCATTTCAATCCGACCGGTGCACCGCACGGGCGCGGCGGTAGCGGCGCGCATCACCTGGGCGATATGGACAATCTGCGCGCCGATGCCGAAGGCGTTGCGCACCTGGACATGATCATTGCCGGCATCACCCTGGGCGATGCCGCGCCCACCGATGTGATCGGCAAGGCGCTGATCGTGCATGCCGATCCAGACGACTATCGCAGCCAGCCCAGTGGCAATGCCGGCGCACGTCTGGCCTGCGGCGTCATTCGCGTCACCCAATGGCGCACACCCCCTTCGCAGCCCTGAGTTGGGGCATCCATGGCCGCAACTGCGGCCTCTCTACAGGAGTTTTTTCATGCGCATTCTTCCCACGACGTTGTTCCTGGTCACCGCGTTGGTGCTGACCGCGTGCAAGCGCGACGAACCGGCACCGGCCGATCCTGCACCCGCACCGCAGGCCGGCACGCCAGCCGAAGCGGCGCATGGTGGCGAGCATGCCGCCTCCATGGTCACCGAAGCGGCAGCCACTACCACCGCAACCGCCGAGCTCAAGCCGACCAAGGGCAATGAGGTCAAGGGCACGGTGAGCTTCAAGACCGTCGACGGCGCGCTGCGCGTCACCGGCCAACTGAGCGGCCTCAAGCCCAACAGCGAGCACGGCTTCCACATCCACGAAAAGGGCGATTGCAGCGCACCGGACGGCAGCAGTGCCGGCGGGCATTTCAACCCGGCCCAATCCGACCACGGCACCGTCAGCGCCGACCCGCATCACGGTGGCGACATGCCCAACATCAAGGCCGACGCGCAGGGCAATGCCAGCATCGATGGCCCGGTCTCGAGCAACGTCAATCTCGGCAAGGCCGACCAGTTCGATATCGCCGGCCACGCCGTGATCGTGCATGCCGACGCGGACGACTACAAAACCCAACCCACCGGCAACGCCGGCGGCCGTCTGGCCTGCGGTGTGATCACCACCGACAACGCGCCGGCTGCGACCAAGTAAGCAAAAGAAACGGGCAGACAAACAAACGCCGCAGTGATCGATCACTGCGGCGTTATTTGTTTGGTACACACCTGCCAAGCATTGGTGCTGGTTTCAGTGCACGGACCAGTTCAGCACATGGATGTAAGGCGCGTAGGCGCGTGCCATGTTTGTCACCGAAAACGCCGGTTTTCCAGTGCGCGCTAACAGTTCAACGTCCAAAGTAACCGGTGCGTTGCTTAGGCAGCCAATGCCTGACGCGGATCCTGCCCCGGTTCCACATGCACATACAGCACTGGCAGCCCATGCGCTTCCAGTACGGCGGCCATCTGTCGCTGGCGTGAGAGGTATTGCTCGTAGACGCCGCGCAGACGCTCGCAGTTTTCGCGATCGTGGGTGTAGTAATCGCACCAGCCGGCCGGGTCGAACAGCGCGATGCGCACTTCGCCGTCGACATAACGCAGCACCGGCTCGGGCGGCTGTTGCAGCCATTCTTCAGTGTGCGGAGCCAGCAGGGCGGCTTCGATCAGCGGCCATAGCGGCGCCAACCCTTGATTGTCGTACTGCATCGAAATCATCGCCGCCAGATCGTTCGCGGTGAGATAGCGCGCGTGTTCGATGCGTGCGCCGAAGCTTTCCTGCGCCAGCAAGGCGGTGTCGGCTTGCGCCATGCCCTGGGCCAGCAGCACTTCTTCCATCGCATCGGCCACGGTGGCGACGATTTCCGGATCGCCGGACAGCAGGAACGGCAGCACGCGCAGGCCGCCGCCAGTGAGTTGTGCATCGGCCTGAAACGGCAACGGAATCTCACCCTGCGCATCGGCACCGAAGGCCAGCACGCGCGGGCCCTGATCGCGTCCTGGTGCGCGCGCCTGCAGCTCTTCCAGCCGGCGATGCAGCGGCCAGCCTGGCCGCAGCACTTCGGCCGGGTCGAAATGCGCCATCGCCACGCTCAGCTCCAGCGCGCGGATCTCCGGGATCCACTGCGCCAGGTCGCGGCCGATACGTTCGGCCAGCATGCCGGCCTGCTCGGGCGCCAAGGCGCCGCGCTCGGGGGCGCTGCCGCCCGTCAATTCCAGCGCCATCACACCCATGGCGGTCACGCCGTGTTCGGTCTTGCTCATGATTCGCGGTTGGCCCATCACGGGGTCGAAGCTACACTGCGGCCATTATGCCTGCCGGCCCTGTGCAGGCCATGTCCCCGAGTCCTCCATGCCAGGTCAACCGATGCCAGCAGCCCGTCCCGTCGCCATCTTGGGCGGCGTTCGTATCCCGTTCTGTCGTCAGAACACCGCATACGCGGACGTGGGCAACCTGGGCATGTCGGTGCGCACGCTGGGCGCGCTGGTCGAGCGCTTCGGGCTGCATGGGCAGCAACTGGGCGAAGTGGCGATGGGGGCGGTGATCAAGCACTCCTCGGACTGGAATCTGGCCCGCGAGGCGGCGCTGTCGTCCGGCCTGTCGCCGCTGACGCCGGGCATCACCCTGCAGCGCGCCTGCGGCACCAGCCTGGATTCGGTGATCACCATCGCCAACAAGATTGCGCTGGGGCAGATCGATTCGGGCATCGGCGGCGGTTCGGACACGACGTCCGAAGTGCCGATCGTCTACGGCAAGAAGCTACGCGCGCGGCTGCTGGCCGCCAACCGGGCCAAGGCCACCGGCGACAAGCTCAAGGCGCTGCTGCGCGGTTTCAAGTTCGGCGAGCTCAAGCCCGAGTTCCCCGGCGTGGCCGAGCCGCGCACCGGCAAGAGCATGGGCGACCACTGCGAGGACATGGCCAAGGAATGGAACATCGCGCGCGATTCGCAGGACGCGTGGGCGGTAGCCTCGCATCACAAGCTGGCGGCAGCGTATGAGCGCGGCTTCTTCGATTCGTTGATCGCCCCGTTCCGCGGTGTCTCGCGCGACAATATTTTGCGTGCGGACACCTCGCTGGAAAAACTCGCCACGCTGCGCCCGGCGTTCGACAAGACCTCTGGCCGCGGCACGCTGACCGCGGCCAATTCCACCCCGCTCACCGACGGTGCTGCTGCGGTGCTGTTGTCCAGCGAAGCCTGGGCGCTGGCGCACGGGCACACCCCGATGGCCTATCTGCGCGATGCCCAGGTGGCGGCGGTGGATTTCGTGCATGGCGAAGGTCTGCTGATGGCGCCGACCATTGCAGTGCCGCAGATGCTGGCGCGCCAGGGCCTGACCCTGCAGGACTTCGACATCTACGAGATCCACGAGGCGTTCGCCGCCCAAGTGTTGTGCACGCTGCGCGCCTGGGAAAGCGAGGACTACTGCCGCAACCGCCTTGGTCTGGATGCGCCGCTGGGCCGCATCGACCCGGACAAGATCAACCCGCTGGGTTCGTCACTGGCGACCGGTCACCCGTTCGCCGCCACCGGCGCGCGCGTGGTGGCCACCGCCGCCAAGCAGCTGGAAGAACGTGGCGGCGGGCGTGCGTTGATTTCGATCTGTACGGCCGGCGGCATGGGCGTGGTCGCCATCGTCGAGCGCTGATGCTGCTGCGCAGCGGGATTTGGTATTCGGGATTGGGGATTCGCTAAGGCGAAGTTCTTTTTGCGAATCCCGACATCCCCAATCCCCAATCCCCAACCTGCAAGGACGCATGGATGTCGAACGATGATGTTCGTGAACCACCCACCCTTTACCTGACATCAGCGCAAGGCGAGGTGTGGCGCGAAGGCGATGTACTGGTGTGCACGCCGGGCGCCGATCTGCCGCCGCGTTGCGTCAAGTGCAATGCGCCGGGCGACGACTTGCCGCGTCGCTATATCTTTCATTGGCATCACCCGGTGATCTATCTGGCGCTGTTGATGGGCATATTGCCGTATCTGATCCTGGCCATCGTGTTGCGCAAGCGCAGCGCGCATGTGCTGAGCTTGTGCGCCCAGCACGAGCGGCGCCGCATACGCTATGTCGTCATCACGAGGGCATCGGTCTTGCCGTTGCTGCTAGGCGGTCTGGCGCTGGACGGCGCGATCGGCTGGCTGACCGGCGCTGCTGTGATGGCGCTCATGCTGTTGATCGGCAGACTTGGCTCGCGGGTGTTATCGCCGCAATCGGTTGACCATGAGCAGGCGCGTTTCCTGGGTGCCTGCGATGCGTTCTTGCGCGAGCTGCCAGCACCGCCTTGGGGATCGCGCGATCGATGATCTGCGGTGCGGCGCATATCTGCAGATATTTTTGTAGCGTTCTTGCGTCGCCGTCGCTGCAGATGTCATCGCAGGCCGGTGAATTTTGGTGGCAGCACTCCCGCTCAGACCCACAAAACAAAAAAGCCCCGGACATGCCGGGGCTTTTCAGTTAATCCACACGCCGCAGAATCGATCAGCCGTGATCGATGACAGCGTGATCGATTACAGCACGCGATCGTCCGGTGCGAGCGGGTCGGCCGGCGGTGTTGCATACGCCGAGACGATCGGTCCACGCAACGATTGCTGCGGCAAACCCTCATGCACCGGTTCGCCGCGTGCGGCGCGCAGGGCATTGGCATAGCAGTGCTGCGCCGACAGCAGATCGCCCGCTGCGGCAAAGCCATGCCCAAGTTCTTCCCAGGCCTCGCTGCCGGCGCCATTGGCCACGGCGCGATGCAGAAACTCTTCGGCCTGCGACCACTGCTGTTGGTGACGCGCCAGGCGCGCCATCGTCAACAACAGGCCCGGGCTATCCGGATACTGGGTGAGCCAACGCTGCGCACTGGCGCGGCGCGAATCGTATTTTTCCAGCGGCAGCACGCCGTACAGACGCACCAGCGATTCGTCCCATTGCGTATCCAGCGCCTGTTCCAGGCTGTGTACGGCCGCATCGTCCCAATGCAGAATCGCCGCGCACTGTGCATAGGCGCCGACCACGGCCGGATAGGTGCGCAGCGGCTTGGGTAGCGCCTCCCAGCGTTCGGCCAGGGCATTGGCATCGCCGGCCTGCAACAGCGTCTGTTCGGCCAGGGTGGCTTCCAGCGCGTTGTAGGCATCGGGTGCCAGCACCGCCTGCTGACGCAATGCGCCGAGTTGACCGTAGGCTTCGTCGGCACGGCCGATCTGCGCCAGGGCCTGCGTGCGCAGCAACAGCCCGCGTGCCGGCAGCGGTTGCGCGTTGGCACTATCGAGCGCATTGATCGCCTCGACCGGGCGTTGCCGCGCCAGATGCCGTTCGCCTTGCAGCAGCGCATGTGCGGTGGGGTCGCGCTCGGCCAGTTGCTGGGCCAGCGCAGTGGCCGAGGCGTCATCGCCGCGCGCATCGGCCACACGGACTGCAGTTGCCAGTGCGATACCGCTGACGTCGTCGTCCTCGCTGGCAGTGATCAGCAGGCGCTCGGCACGCTGCCACTGGCCGTGATCGGCTGCGCGCAGGCCTTCGATCAGGCGGGCGCGGCCCTTCTTGCGGCGGTACTTGCCCCAGACCCGGAACGGCAGGCTGATCAGCGTCCACACCAGCCACAGCACCAGCAATGCGATGACCAGTATCAGCAGCGCCTGCGGCATCGCCGCGCGATAGTCGTTGCCGCCGACGCTGACCACCACATTGCCCAGGTCGTAACTGTTTTGATGCGACAACCATTGCGCACCGAGCACGCCCAGCACCACGGCAACCAACAGGATCAAGACGGTACGCAACACTTTCATTGGGTGGATCTCCCTTCACGCATGGCCTGCAGTTGCAGCAGGGTGGTGCCCAGTTCCGGCAGGCGCGGACGCAGTGGCGCTTGTTGCAAGGTGCGCAGGCGCGTGCGGGCCTGGCGACGTTGTGGCGAATCCGGCCACAGCCGGGTGGTCCAGGTGTCCACGCGCCGCAGCGATTGGGCGAAGCCATCGACATCGCCGCGTTCGGCCGCAGCGCGGGCCAGGCTGACTTCGATCTGCAAGGCATCGCGCGCGGCGTTGCGGTCGCCGCCGACGAGCAGCGCATCGCCACGGCTGGGGCGAATGTCCACCAGCGGTGCAAGCACTTTCTGCCACCACGGCTGCGCGGCTTCGCTCTCTTGCGCGGTGTGTTCCGGCAGGCGCTGCAGATCGGCGGCGAGTGTGTCCAGCAGTTGACCGGCTTGCGCTTGCGGGCCAGCGCCGAGGCGGTCCAGTGCGTCGCGTTCCTGCACCAGCGCCTGGCGCAGATTGAGGTAGCCCGGGTCGTCCACGCCGTTGAGTGCGGCATTGGCCAGCGCATAGGCACGGCGTGCGCCATCGGCGTCGCCGGCAATACTCAGGCGTTGCTGGCCGAGCCGCAGCAGCAGTTCCACTTCATCCAGACGCAGCGCCTGCGCGCCATGTCGATTGGGATCGGCCAGTTTTTGTACGGTTTCTTCAAGCAACGCGCTGCGCTGGCTCAGCCCGAGCATTTCATCGCGCAGCACACGATTGGTCGCTGCGGCATCCTGCAGGCGTTCGTTGGCCAGGCGCTGATCGCGGCGCAAGGTTTCCAGCATCTGCTGCGTGCCATCCCAGCGTTGCTGCTGCGCCTGGGCCGCCTGCAGCTGCCCGCTTTGATAGGTCTGCCATGCGCGCCAGCCCAGAAACAGCGCCACACCCACTGCAGCCACGGCAACCGCAAGCAGCAGCCAGGCCACGGGGAAGCGTCGCGTGGAAGCGGGCATTTCAGTCATTGGGACATCCTCGGGCGGTCACGACTGGCGCATGCGCCGCAGTCATCTGGTACAGCATGGCGTGCCGCAGCAGACGCCCGCAAGCGCTGAATGGATTCGGAGTTCAGCAAGGTCGTGATGGTGTCACGATCGCTGCAGCGGCTGCGGCCAATTGCTCGGGCAGTGGACCTGCGGCGCGCACCACATGCGTGAAGCCGGCGGCATGTGCGGATGCGCGCATGCGCTCGCTGGAGGCCACTACCTGATGGAGTCGCCAGGCATCGACCAACGCTGCGGGCAATTGCTCCAACACCAGCGATAGTGCTTCGGCGCTGCTCAATGCCAGCACGCTGCGCGGCGGTGCACTGGCCAGGGCCTGCACGGCCGATGCGCGCAATCGCAGCGCGACGCGTTGATAGACATCGGCGCGCAAGACATGGGCGCCACGCTGCTCCAATGCCGGTGCCAGCATGCCGCGCCCGCCTGGCGCAGTGATCAGTGCGACTGTCTGCAATGGCGGCTCGAACAGTGGCAGTGCCAGCAGTCCTTCGCTATCCATGCGCGCAGGGCGCACCACTGCATCGATCCCACAGGCCTGCAATGCGCGTGCGGTGCCCTCTCCCACACTCACCCATTGCGCCTGCGCTGGCCGCTGCAGCGGTGAAAGACGCTGCGCGGCGTGCACCGCTGCCGGGCTGGTGAATACCGCGATCGGTGCCTGCAGCGCTTGCTCCAGTGCAGCCCGTGCCTGTGCAGTGTCGTTGGTCTGCAGCCGCCACGGCGACAGCGCGAGCAGCCGTCCGCCATGCCGGGCGGCGGCCCGCCGCAGTGGCGCGTGCTCACCGCTGGGCCGCAGCGAGATCAGGGTCCAGGCGTCGGTCGAGGAGGTGGGCCGGGTCATCTCACGATTATGCGAGAACGTGACGGCGTCAGGGCGAGATGCCACCGCGCCGATGTCGCCGGTGGCGATCTCATCGGACCGGAATGCCGTCACTCGCAGCAGCGTTTGCAGGCGAAATTGCCGGCGTTCATGAATGAGACGGGTGTCTCATTTCGTAACCTCTTGTAAATCTCGTGGATCCGGCCACGATCCGCCTCGACAGCCACGCCGGAGTAGTACCGTGATCAAGTCCTACCTCATCAACATGCAGCGCAGTAGCGACCGTTTGCAGGCCATGTCGGCGCGGTTCCAAGCGCTGGGCATGCCGTTCGAGCGCATTCCCGCCTTCGACGGCGCCACGCTGACGCCCGAGCAGATCGCCGATTTCGTGCGCGAACGCCCGCTGGAAGGTTCCGGGGATGGCTTCAGCACCGGCCCGCGCAAGTGGACCGCTTCCAACATCGGCTGCTTTCTGAGCCATCAGGCCGCGTGGCGCATCGCGGCGGACTCTGATGACGCCTACACCGCCATCTTCGAAGACGACATGCATCTGTCCGACGCGCTGCCGGCGCTGTTGCGCAGCACCGAGTGGCTACCGGCGGGCAACAGCATCGTGCGGCTGGAACCGTCCTACAACCGCATCAAGCTCGATAGCAAGGTCGCCGACATCGGCGGGCGTCAGCTGCGCCTGGTGCGTCCATCCACCTATCAGCACTGCTGGCCGGTGTGCGCCGGCGCGCTGATCATCAGCCGCGATGCGGCACGCTTGTTGCTGGCCGCCGAAGCGCGCTGGCACACCATGGCCGATATTTTTCTGTTCGGCTGGAACGAATCGCCGGTCGCACAGCAGTTGTCCACCTATCAGCTCTCGCCGGCGGCCTGCATCCAGGACAAGTTCTTCCACAACGCCCCGGAGCAGATCGTGTTCACCAGCACCATTGATGCGCCGCTGACGCAGGCGCAGAAGCAGCGCAGTGCGCATTGGAAGGCGAAAGCGACCGCGTTGTTGCGTGTGGCGCAGGGCTATCGCAAGGTGGTGTTCGCGCCCTGAGCGGCGCGATAGCGAAGGCCTCCAACGAGACAGCGCTGAACGTGTTTTACCATGCGGTACCGCATGTATTTCAGTGCACAAGACGCTCGCAGAACATTGCGGCATGATGCCGCCCTTCGCCGTCTTTCAGCCTTCGCCGATGACTCCTTCGTGCACGCTCGCATCCGCCCTGCAGTCGCTGCAGCAGCAATTCATTGCCATGCCGCCGGTGCTGTCGATGGGCATTGCCGTCGATGGCTTGCATGACGGCGCGCTGCGCTTGCGTGCGCCGCTGCAGGCCAACGTCAACGACAAGGCCAACGCGTTCGGCGGCAGCCTGGCCTCGCTGATGACGCTGGCCAGTTGGGGCTGGCTGACCCTGCAACTGCAATTGGCCGGACACAGCGCCGATGTGTACGTGGCCGACAGCCAGCTGCGCTACGTCGCACCGGTGTACGAAGACCTGGTCGCCAATGCCGAGCCATCCGAGATGGGCAGTTGGGATGCGTTTTTGGCCACCTTCCGCCAACGCGGCAAGGCGCGCATCGGCATGCGTGCGCAGATCGCACTGGGATCGGGCGCGGCAGCGGCGACGCTGAGCGGGCGCTTCGTGGCGTTTCCAAAACGGTAGGATGCGGGCTGGATTCGGGGAATACGCATGCGTGCAGTGATGGGGGCAATGCTGTTGCTCGGGCTGGCGATGGTGAGCGGTGTGGTGTGTGCCGGCAGCCGTGCCCAGGCGCGCGCGCTGGAGACCACCCAGGCCGCCTACACGGCCGCGGTGCGCTGGAGCGACTTCGACACCGCGCAGAGCTTTGTCGAACCCACGTATGCCTTGGCGCATCCACTCAGCGATCTGGAGCGCTCGCGCTACGAACAGGTGCAAATCTCCGGCTACCGCGAGGTGCGGGTGGGCGAAGACGTCAATGGCGACCTGCGCCGCGAGGTGGAATTGCGGGTGATCAACCGCAACACCCAGGCCGAGCGGCTGGTGCGCAGCATCGAGCTGTGGCGCTGGGACGCCGAGCGCAAACGCTGGTGGCTGGCCAGCGGCCTGCCCGATCTGTGGCAGGGCCAGTAGCCCGCACTGCTGCGCCCTGGCCGTCGCGTGCGCCAGCTGTGCGACAATTCCCGCCCGCTTGAACGACCCTGACCCCGTGAATTTCGAAGAGCTGCAGGCCTTTGTCGGCCGCAACCCCATGTTGTCGCTGGCCCTGGTGGGCTTGACCATCGCCCTGATCGTCACCGAGGTCGCGCGCCTGTTCCGTGGGTATCGCGCACTCACGCCGGCCGAGCTGACCCGTTTGATCAACAGCGAGAACGCGCTGGTGATCGACCTGTCGCCCACCGCCGATTTCGAAAAAGGCCATATCGCCGGCAGCCGCAATGTGGCGCTGGCCAAGTTCGACCCGGCCGGCAAATTGCTTGCCAACGCCAAGGCCTCCCCCGTGGTGGTGGTCTGCCGTAACGGCAACGCCTCGGCAGGCGCGGCCAAGACGCTCAAGAAGGCCGGCTTCGAGAAGGTGTACTGGCTCGATGGCGGTGTGGCTGCCTGGCAGATCGCCGAGCTGCCGCTGGTCAAGGGTCGCGCCTGATCTCACCTTGTACGGCGCCAGGCAAGTCCCCATTGCTTGCGTGAGAGACTCGCGCTTTCACGTCTGCATCATTCAACGCTGCATCCACCGAACCGTTTTTTGGAGTTAGGAATGTCCGACGAAATCATCAACGGCGCCGTTGCGCCGGCCGACGCCGCTGCTGGCCCCGCTTTCACCATCGAGAAGATTTACGTCAAGGACGTTTCTTTCGAATCGCCGAACGCACCGGCCGTCTTCAACGATGCCAACCAGCCCGAGCTGCAGCTGAACCTCAATCAGAAGGTGCAGCGCCTCAACGACAACGCCTTCGAAGTCGTGCTGGCCGTGACCCTGACCTGCACCGCCGGTGGCAAGACCGCCTACGTGGCCGAAGTGCAGCAGGCCGGCGTGTTCGGCCTGGTAGGCCTGGAGCCGCAGGCGATCGACGTGCTGCTCGGCACCCAGTGCCCGAACATCCTGTTCCCGTATGTGCGCACCCTGGTCAGCGACCTGATCCAGGCCGGCGGCTTCCCGCCGTTCTACCTGCAGCCGATCAACTTCGAAGCCCTGTACGCAGAAACCCTGCGCCAGCGCTCGCAGGGCGAAGGCACCTCGCTGGCCGATTCCGAGCCGGCTGGCAACGCCTAAGCGTTGCGTGCGCCGATGAGCGATTCGAAGCACAAGATCGCCGTCCTCGGCGCCGGTTCCTGGGGCACGGCCCTAGCCGCGCTGCTTGCCAGACACGGTCACCCGACCGTGCTCTGGGGGCGCGATACGGCGATGGCGGATGCCATCGACCGCAATCACGAAAACGTGCGGTATCTGCCGGGTATTCCATTGCCCGAGAGCTTGCGCGCGACCACCGACCTGCAGCTGGCCGTTGCCGATGCAAGCTGGATCCTGGTCGTGGTGCCCTCGCATGCGTTTACCGAAACGATCCAATTGATTGCACCGTTGCGTCCGGCCGGTGCCGGCGTTGCGTGGGCGACCAAGGGATTCGAACCCGGTTCCGGGCGGTTCCTGCACGAAGTGGCGCGCGCCATCCTCGGCCCCAGCGTGCCACTGGCCGTGGTGACCGGGCCGTCCTTCGCCAAGGAAGTCACGCTTGGGCTGCCGACCGCCATCACCGTGCACGGCGACGATGCGGCGTTCGCGCAAGTGGTGGCCGACGCCATGCATGGCCCCACCTTCCGCGCCTATACCGGCGATGACATGGTGGGCGCCGAACTCGGTGGCGCGATGAAGAACGTGCTGGCCGTGGCCACCGGCGTGGCCGATGGCATGCAGCTGGGCCTCAATGCACGCGCCGGTCTGATCACGCGTGGCTTGAACGAGATGCTGCGCTTGGCGGCGGTGATCGGTGCGCGTCCGGAGACCTTGATGGGCCTGGCCGGATTGGGCGATCTGGTGCTGACCTGCACCGGCGATCTGTCGCGCAACCGGCGGCTGGGATTGGCGTTGGGGCGCGGGCAGAGCTTGAACGATGCGATCCGCGAGATCGGTCAGGTGGTCGAGTCGGTGCAAACCGCCGACGAGGTCATGCGCCAGGCCGAGCATCACGGCATCGAACTGCCGATCTCCAACGCCGTACGTGCCGTACTGCATGGCGAGATCACACCGGAAGCGGCATTGAAGGAACTGTTGGCGCGCGAGCGCAAGCCCGAGTATCCGCAGGCGTTGTTTACCTGATTGGTCGGTAACGCTCGCGTATCGCGTGGTGGAGTGAAGACACTAAAAAGCCCGGCAATGCCGGGCTTTTTAGTGTTTGCGCACTTGTCGTTGCGTGTATCGAGGCCAAAGCTTGTCGCGTCGCAGCCACGTAAACGTGCTGCGCGTTACGTTCTAGCGCAACAGCCCGTACACACGGCATCTAGCGATCGAGTGCGCTGCATTGCAATCATCCAATCGCACAAAAGAAAGAAGCCCGGTCGTGGGACCGGGCTTCCAATGCAACGCGGGAGAGAGAGTCGCGTTGCGTTAAACGTGCGGCTTACCAGCTGAAACGCGGGCCGACCGACCATTCCTTGTTGCCGTCGCCATCCATACGGATGTCGCCGTTGATGCCCCAGTTCTGGTTCAACTTCACCTGGGCGCCAAGGCGGCCGTAGAAGGTGTCGTCCAGATCGACGCCACGCTTCTTGGAGAAATCTTCGTAGCCAGCCAGAGCGTAGACTTCGAAATGCTCGCCGAACGAGTTACGCAGGCCAGCTTCGACGCTGAAACCATCGAAGTTGATGTTCGGGGTGTCCAGGTCCAGCTTGCGGTAGGCAACGCGCGCCAGCAGGTCGGTGCTGGTGGCCACTTCGTAGTTGTAGCCCACGCCCACGCCCCATTGCTGGAAGTCGGTGTTGGAGCTTTCGAACACGTTGTTGTTGTCGTCAGCGTTCTGCTTGCTGTAATCGCCGAACACGTGGATGTTCGGGGTGATGGCGTAGGAGCCCTTCACGCCCCAACCATCGGCGTCGCGACCTTCGGTCGGAGTGCGCACATAGTCGCCTTCGACGAAGTTGTAGGAGAGGTTTTCAGCAGCGGAGGCCGCAAACGGCAGAGCTGCGAGAAGGCCGAGGGCCAGCAAAGAAGTCTTCATGATCGAGATACCTGTACTTATTGATTTGGGCCGGCGCTGAGGCGGATGCCGTTCGCTGCCGAGATGTAAATTCTCCGTTATTCGATGGAACGCGACATGAATTTTTAACTGACTGGTGCATGAATCATCGCGCCTGGTTCAGTTCCGGTTTTTGTCATCAAGCTGCAATGCGTGTAGCGCACACGCAAAGCGTGATGGGGTGAGAGTTACCTCGCGCCAATGTGAGATGCGCGTGTAGAAGCACCTGTTTTGCAGCGATTTTTGCCATCTGCATTGAGGCGAGGACATTGTACTGACGCTGCGGCTGGGACCATGCAGGCTTGTTGAACATCTCTGGAGCTGCATCGTGGCGAAGAAAAAGACGTTGGCGCGGTTTTTGGCCGAGACGCTGCAGAGCGCGGGTGTGGAGCGGATCTGGGGTGTGACCGGCGACAGCCTCAACGGCTTGACCGATGCCTTGCGTGAGATGCAGACGATCGAGTGGATGCATGTGCGCCACGAAGAAGTCGCCGCATTCGCCGCTGGCGCCGAGGCGGCGGTGACCGGCCAGCTGGCCGTGTGTGCGGGCAGCTGCGGGCCGGGCAATCTGCACTTGATCAACGGGCTGTTCGATTGCCATCGCAGCCGTCAGCCGGTGCTGGCGATCGCCGCGCATATTCCCTCGTCCGAGATCGGGCTGAGTTATTTTCAGGAGACCCATCCGCAGGAGTTGTTCCGCGAGTGCAGTCACTTCGTGGAGTTGGTGACCAACCCGGCGCAGCTGCCGGAAGTGCTGCATCGGGCGATGCGCACCGCCATCCTGCAGCAAGGTGTGGCGGTGGTGGTGATCCCCGGCGATATCGCGTTGCTGGAAATGGACAAGCATGTGTCGAGCGCCTGGCCGCAACTGCGCCAGCCGCGCGTGTTGCCAGCCGCCGAAGACGTGGCGCAGTTGGCCGAGTTGTTGCAGCAAAGCGAGGCGATCACGCTGTTGTGCGGCAGCGGTTGCGCAGGTGCGCACGATGCTGTGGTGGCATTGGCCGACACCCTGGGCGCGCCGATCGTGCACGCGTTGCGCGGGAAAGAATATGTGGAGTGGGAGAACCCGTTCGATGTCGGCATGACCGGTTTGATCGGTTTTAGTTCCGGCTACCACGCGATGCTCAACTGCGACACCTTGATCATGCTGGGTACGGATTTCCCGTATCGGCAGTTCTACCCGAAGGACGCGACCATCGTGCAGGTGGATCGCGACCCGGGCGCACTGGGACGGCGCACGCCCTTGCAGCTGGGTATCGCAGCGGATGTGGGCGAAACCATTGCCGCCCTGCTGCCGCAATTGCAGCGACGCGAGAAGCGCGACTTCCTGGAGAAATCGCTTGCGCATTACCGCAAGGCGCGCGAGGGGCTGGACGATCTGGCAGTGCCGGCAGACCCGGGCGAGCCGCTGCATCCGCAATTCGTGGCGCGGATGATCAGCCAGATTGCCGACCAGGATGCAGTGTTTACCTGCGATGTCGGCACGCCAACAGTGTGGGCCGCGCGCTATCTGCGCATGAACGGACAACGCCGGTTGCTTGGTTCTTTCAATCACGGTTCGATGGCCAATGCGATGCCGCAGGCGCTGGGTGCGCAAGCGGCGTTTCCGGGTCGTCAGGTGATTTCGCTGTCTGGCGATGGCGGCTTTGCGATGTTGATGGGCGACTTCATCTCGCTGGCGCAGCTGCGTCTGCCGGTGAAGATCGTGGTGTTCAACAATGCCTCGCTGGGATTTGTGGCGATGGAGATGAAGGCCGCCGGTTACCTGGACACCGGTACCGAGTTGCGTAATCCGGACTTTGCGGCGATGAGCAATGCGATGGGCATTCTGGGTATTCGCGTCGATGAGTCCTCGCAACTGGAGCGCGCATTGCGGCAGGCTTTTGCACATTCCGGCCCGGCGTTGGTGGATGTGCGCATCGCCACGCAGGAACTGGCAGTGCCGCCGGCGATCAAGCTGGAACAGGCCAAGGGGATGGGCCTGTATCTGCTCAAGGCGGTGATGAGCGGGCGCGGCGATGAGGTGATCGATCTGGTCAAGACCAATATGCGTTAACGCCATCGCCGCGTTCGCCACTGCACGTCTTCATCGGATCCTTTCGCATGCCTCGTTCGTTGTTGCGCCAATTGCTGTTGATCTGGGTGGTGATCCTGGCCGCCTGCGTGGGCGTGGCCACGCTGTTGTATGGCCTGTACCGACAGACAGAGGGCGTGCGACTGGATGAGGCGCGCCAGCAATTGACCGCGCAGTGCACGCGCATCGTGCAGCGCTACGCCGGTGCAAGCGAGGCCGCGCGCAGTGGCGACAACGGGGCCGGGCTGGCGGCGGTGGTGGTGCAGTTGGTGCTGGCCGATGCGCCCGGCGTGGAAGGTGGGGTGTGGAATCTCGACAAGGGATTCATTGCGTACGCCTATCCCACTTACGACGGCAGCGATCACAAGACCGATATCCCCGCCGCCGAGTGGACCACGATCGTCAGTACCGCGCGGCAGAGCGCAGTGGGCAACAAGGCGGTGGAATTTCGTCGCGATGGCAGCCGCGAAGTGGTGTTGATCAGCGCCTGCCCGCTGGCCTCGGGCACCGCCGCATGGACCATGTCGCGAGTGCCGGCGAGCACCTCCGATGCCTGGCGTCCGTTGGTGATCGGCATGCTGCTGATCTTCGCCATGGTGGCGGTGTCGGCGATTGCGTTAGGTGTGGTGGTACGGCGTTGGAGTCAGCGCCTGCAGCGGATCCAGCAGGCGCTCGCCGCCGATACCGAGCTCCCGCAGATTCCGGTCACCGGCGCACCCGAGCTGGATCGGTTGGGCGCTGCGGTGAGCGACTATGCACAGCGTAATGCGCAAGCGCTGGCGCAGACACGACGGTTGGCCGACGAGCTATCCCGGCACGAACGTCTGGCCGCGCTGGGCCGCCTGACAGCGACGGTGGCGCATGAGATTCGCAACCCCATCGCCACCATGCGTCTGGCGGTGGAAAACGACATCGCCAGGCGGCAGAGCACGCCGGACGATGCAGCACATGGCGCGTTGATGCTGGGGCAGATCCGTCGCCTGGATGGGGTGGTCGAAAGCCTGCTCGGCATGGTGCAGCCGATCCGCCTGCAGTTGGAAACGGTGGTGGTGCAGGACTGGTTGGCGACCTTGCTCGATCCGGCCTTGCTACCGCCAGGCACGCCTGCGCCACAGCTGCGCGTGCCTGCTATGCCGTTGCAATGGACGCTCGACACGCAGCAGCTCGGGCGCGCCGTGCACAATCTGCTGCGCAACGCGTTGCAGCATGCCGACGCAGGCAGCACGGTGACGTTGGAGGCAAGCGCCAGCGATGATTTGTTGCAGCTACAGGTCTGCAATCGTGGCGCGGCTATCGCCGAGACCATTGCAGCGCAGTTGTTCGAGCCGTTCGTCAGCGGTCGCAGCGATGGCAATGGCCTCGGCCTTGCCCTGGTGCGCGAGATCGCGCGCGCGCATGGCGGACAGGTGCGTTACGTACATGCCGATGGCATGACCCATTTCATTGTGGAGCTGCCATGGCGCGCATCCTGATCATCGATGACGACGCGGCGTTTCTTGCCATCTTGCAGGCCACGCTGCGCTCGCTCGGCCATACGGTGATCGCGGTCGATAACGGCGCCGATGGATTGGCGCGCTTGAACGAGGGCGGTATCGCGTTGGCGTTCGTGGACTTCCGCATGCCCGGGATGGATGGCATTGCGGTGTTGCGCGCACGTGCGGACGATGCCCGTGCGCGTCAGGTGCCGTTGGTGATGCTCACCGCGTACGCGTCCAGCGGCAACACCATCGAAGCGATGACGCTGGGTGCGTTCGATCACCTGGTCAAACCGGTGGGGCGCGCGGATATCGTCGAGGTGGTGGAGCGTGCATTGGCAAGTCGCGCTGACACCGACGCCGATGCCGCGGTGACCGAGCTGTCTGAAGACGACGATGCCCTGGTCGGCCACAGCCCGGCGATGCGTAACGTGCACAAACGCATCGGGCTGGCGGCAGCCTCCGATTTGCCGGTGTTGATCACAGGCGAGACCGGCACCGGCAAGGAGCTGGCTGCGCGCGCCTTGCATCTTGCCAGCGCACGCGCGAATGCGGCGTTCGTGGCGGTCAATTGCGCGGCGATTCCGTTGGAGTTGATGGAGAGCGAGTTGTTCGGCCATCGCAAGGGCGCGTTTTCCGGAGCGACCGGCGACCGCATCGGCCTGATTCGCGAAGCCGATGGCGGCACGCTGTTTTTGGACGAGATCGGCGACATGCCGCTGCCGATGCAGGCCAAGTTGTTGCGCTTTCTGCAGGAAGGCGAAGTGACGCCCCTGGGTGGCCGCGGCGCGCAGAAGGTGGATGTGCGCGTGCTGGCGGCCACGCATCGCGATCTGGCCGCGTGGGTGGCGGCTGGGCAGTTTCGCAGCGACCTGCGTTATCGCCTGAATGTGGTGCCGATCGAGCTGCCGCCGCTGCGCGAACGCGGGCAGGACATCTTGCTGCTTGCGCAGTATTTTCTGCGCACCGGCGAAGGCGCAGCGCGTGCGTTGTCGCCGGACGCGCAAGCGCGGCTGCTGGTCTATCCGTGGCCCGGCAACGTGCGTGAGCTACGGAATGTCATGCAACGCAGTCAGCTGCTGGTGCGTGGCCACAGCATCACCGCCGAGGATCTGGACGAGGCGCTTGGTCACAGTGCCGAGCAACCCATGACGACGGCGCCGCTGGAAGGCACCTTGCCCGAGGCAGTAGCGCGTCTGGAAAAGCAGATGATCCACGACGCATTGGCGCACAGTGGCGGTAACCGCGCCGAAGCCGCGCGCCGGCTCGGCATTCATCGCCAGCTGCTGTATCGCAAGCTCGATGAGTATGGGTTGTAGTAAGCGCAGCGATAAAACCCGAATGCGATGTTTGCAGGCTGGCGTAGTCGGTGTTTTGGCTGCGATGCAGTACGCGCACAGCAACACGCGCACATGTGGGTGATTGCATGCCGCCTTTTCCACACGCAGTGCTTGGCCACTGATGTCCACAGCAGATCTTGCGCCAGGAGAGTGCTTGCTTTCGCACAGTCATGCATAACGAGGCTGAAAAGTGTCTGCAAAGCGGACAGTGGTGTATGAAACGCAGACGCTCATTCGTCCAACTGCATGTGCAAAACCCTTGAAAAACAACGCATTCGACGTTGGCACGATTGCTGCTTTGTCTTCAGGGCAAGCGGCGCTCCTGCCGCTCTGGAGACATCACATGATTCGTCAGACCGCACTCGCTTTCGCACTGGCCTGCAGCGTGGCGACCGCCGCCGCGCAGGTTCCTGCAGCGCCGGCCGCACCGGTTGCCCCGCGTCCGCCGGTTGGCACGCCACCACCGGCGCCGCCGATGCCGCCCGCGCCACCTGCACCGGTAGCCGCTACCCCGGTGAGTGTGACCGGCACCGTCGAGCGCTTCATGCTCAATCCCAATGGCGAGGTCGATGGCCTGTGGTTGCGCGATGGCACCCAGGTGGCGTTTGCGCCGCATCTGTCCGGCGAACTGCAGGCAGCCGTGCGCCGTGGCGATGCGGTCACCGTGCAGGGGTATCGCCTGGGCAGCCTGCCGGTGCTACGTGCCAGCAGCATCCGTTCCACGCGTGGTGGGCGCGAGGTGGTCGACCGCCCGCCGACGACCGCCGCCATGCCGCCCGCGCCTCCGGCGCCCGCCGCATTGACGCCGTTGCAGGCCGAGGGACGCATCGAGCGGTTGGTCTATGGCCCCGGTGGCGAGACCAATGGCGCATTGCTGAGCGATGGCACGCTGGTGCGGATGCCGCCGCATCTGGCGCTGCAGTTCGGCGATTTGTTGCGCACCGGTGCGCCATTGAGCGTGAGCGGATTCGGTGTCGCCACGAAGGCCGGCCGCGCCATCGAAGCCACGCAGTTGGGTCGCGATCGTGCCTCGCAGCGCGCCTTGTTCAGTCCTCCGCGCCCGGATGGTCCGGTGCCGCCCGCACCACCGACGCCGCCTGTCCCGCCGGCCGCACCGCCACCGCCGGCTCCGGCGCCGCGTTGATCCAAAGCGCCGTCGCACACGCGGCGGCGCTCACACCGTTCCTCTCTATGCGCCTTTCCTGCCACGTGTCATGCGTGGCGACGGGCGCGGCTTGCCGGCGTTGGCCGGTTCTACTTTCGTTGGAGTTCTTTCATGCATTGGGTCGATCCTGATTTCCTTCCCGAAACCCGCGGCACGCTGGCGCGCTTTCTGCTCAATCCCAAGGCCGATATCGATGGCCTGCTGCTGACCGACGGCACCGAAGTGCACACGCCGCCGCATCTGTCCGCGGCCTTGCTCAAGGCGCTCAAGCCCGGCAGCACGTTGACCGTGCGTGGTCTCAAGCCGCGCGATGTGGACATGCTGGTGGCACTGGCGATCGATCCGGAAGGCGGCAAGCGCATTCTCGATGAAGGCCCGCATGGGCCGCACGTCAAACCCAAGCCCAAACCGCCTGCCGGCAAGCCACCCAAGCCGCAACGTACCCAGCACAGCGGCACCATTGCGCGGTTGCTGCACGGCCCGCACGGGCAGGTGCACGGCGTGTTGCTGGATGACGGGGTCACGGTGCGGTTTCCACCGCATGCTGGCGCCGACTTTTCCAAGCAGCTGATCGTTGGCAAGGCGCTGGTGGCAGAAGGCGATACCCAGGTGACGCCGCACGGCGTGCTGATCCACGCGCATGCGTTGGGCACCAAGGCCGCGTCGCTGAAGCAGATCGAGCATCCGCATGGCCCGGGTGCACATAAACCAAAGCCCAAGCACTAGGTGCCCGCGATGCGGCTGCCGCGTTGGCGCGATGCGATCGCAATCGGGTCGGCCATGCACGCCAGCGTGCGCAGTCGCTTTCCATCGTGTAACGGAGAACACCGATGCGCATGAGCACACCGCGCCCACGTGGCAGCCGCGCACTGGAGGCGCTGCATTTCAGCGTGGCCGATGTGCAGGACGGGCTGGGGCCGTTTCTCAGCGTGTTTTTGCAATCCAAGGGCTGGTCGGTGGCGGCGATCGGCACGGTGATGAGCGTGGGCGGCATCGCCGGCATGTTGGCCACTACCCCGGCTGGTGCATTGGTCGATACCACCCGGCGAAAACGTGCCGTGGTGGTCGTCGGTTGCCTGGCGATTCTGTTGGCCACTGCACTGCACTGATCTGGCTGCGGCCGACGTCCTCCGGCGTGGTCGCCGCACAGATCGTCTCGGCGTTGGCGGCAGCCGGTATCGGCCCGGCGCTCACCGGCATCACCTTGGGGCTGGTGCATGCGCGTGGGTTCGATCATCAACTGGCGCGCAATCAGGTCGCCAACCATGCCGGCAACATGCTGGCCGCACCATTGGCCGGCTGGCTGGGATGGCGGTACGGGTTTGCGGCGATCTTTGTGCTCACCGCAGCTTTCGGCGTGCTGGCGATCGTGGCGGTGTGGCTGATTCCGTCGGCGGCCATCGACCATCGCGCCGCGCGCGGTCTGGGCAACACCGATGGCGCGGACGCTCTCAGCGGTTGGCGCGTCTTGCTGACCTGCCGACCGCTGGCGTTGCTGGCGATTACTTTGGGGCTGTTTCATCTGGGCAATGCGGCGATGTTGCCGTTGTACGGCATGGCGATCGTGGCCGCGCATGCGGGCGACCCAAGTGCGCTGACGGCCACCACCATCGTGGTTGCGCAGGCCACGATGGTGGTGGTGGCGTTGTTGGCGATGCGCTGGATCCGCGTGCACGGACATTGGTGGGTATTGCTGGTGGCGTTCATGGCTTTGCCATTGCGCGCGCTGGTCGCCGCATCGCTGATCCAGGGCTGGGGCGTGTTTCCGGTGCAGATGCTCGATGGACTCGGTGCCGGCCTGCAGGCCGTGGTGGTGCCGGCGCTGGTGGCGCGTCTGCTGCAGGGCACCGGGCGCGTCAATGTCGGTCAGGGTGCGGTGATGACGGTGCAAGGTGTGGGCGCGGCGCTGAGCCCGGCATTCGGTGGCTGGCTGGCGCACGCCTTCGGCTATCGCGTCGCGTTTCTGGCGTTGGGTGCGATCGCGTTGTTTGCGGTGGCGCTGTGGGCAGGCTGCCGCGGCATGTTGCGGTCAGCGATCGATGTGCAAGCGGTGCAGTGAAGCGGTGGCATGAGCGCGGCGCCCAGGCACAACATCGCAAGCAACAATCGAGTGGTGCGGATTGCGCGCAGAACCATCACCGGCGCGCGCGATACGCCGCTTTCCGGCAGCGATTAGCCGCCCGTCGGTTGTGCAGTCGTATCGACCATTGCGACTTACCGACCGCCGCTAAAGTCCCACTGCCGCCAGGCTTCGAACACCATGACCGCAACCGTGTTGGACAGATTGAGGCTGCGGTTGTCCGGTCGCATCGGCACACGCAGCCGGTGCTGTGGCGGGATGGATTCCAGTACATCGGCCGGCAGGCCGCGGGTTTCCGGGCCAAACAAAAAGGCATCGCCATCTGCGAACTGCGGTGTGTCGTAACGCACGCTGCTACGCGTACTCAGTGCAAACACGCGCTTGGGCGCAATTGCGGCCAGTGCAGTGGGCAGGTCGGCATGCACCTGCAGGGTTGCGTACTCGTGATAGTCCAGGCCGGCGCGTTTGAGCTGCTTGTCGCTGAGGTCGAAGCCGAGCGGCTCGATCAGGTGCAGGCGCGCGCCGGTGTTGGCGCACAAGCGAATCACATTGCCCGTGTTGGGCGGAATTTCTGGTTGAAACAGGATGACATCGAGGACGGGTGCTGACATGCGCGCAAGTGTAGCTGCGCGCGTGCTTAAAGGCTGAGGGTGGCGTTGACCAGCGCTTCCAGCTCGACCGGCGCCGGCTGCAGCTGCGGCACCGGCAGGTTGACGATGACCTGGCCCATCAGCGCGCCGATGGCGGCAGCGGCCTGGCCCGAAGCGGTGTGTGCGCTGGCGGCGGTGCTGCGAACCACCAGATCGGCGCGCTGTTCGGCCGAGGGGCGGACCTGGACGGTCGCCAGGGTGACGATGCGCGGGCCAGCCTGTTCGGTGGCGAGTGCAGCCAGTTGCTCGGCCGACGGACGCACCTGCACGGCGCTCAGGGTGCGGATGTCGCTGCTCCGCTCCAGTGTCTGCTGGGCGATCTGGTCGGCGGCCGGGCGAACCTGCACGGTGTCCAGCGTGGTCAGGCTGGCGGCCTGGGCAAAGCCGGCCAGGGCGGTGCCGGCGAGCAGGGCGGCGGAGAGGGCGATGCGCAGGGTCTGGGTCTTCATGGTGAGGTCTCTTGGTGTGGGTGATAAGTGGTGTGGTAGTAATGTAGAACACCATTTCGGTATGCGCAAGAACTTTCTTGGTGTTTTTTTATTTATTCAGCTGAAAGTCAGATTTAGGTGAATGGGTGATGTGGCTGGCTGCTTGCCGATGAACTACAGCAAGTGGCGTGCCAGCATCAGTACATTGATTTCAAAGGGATTTGTTGTTCGCGGCAATGTCCGCGTCCGGACACCCGGACGCTCGCAGCGCCTGCGGACAGCGCAGCGGAGAGGCTGTCAGGGCGATGGAGGTGATATTCGGCGCGCTGAATGACTCAATGGCGGGCACACGGCACGCGCTGATTGCCGGCAGGCAACTGCGGCACAATCCGGCTTTACCCACAGGTGTCTAAGACTTATGCGCGTGCTCATGCTGTCTGTTCTGGTTGCCGCTACCACCGCGGCCTGCACCTGGGTGCCGATCGAACAAAGCGGCAAGGGCGTGCAGGTCCTGCCCGCAGGCCCTGTGCCAGCTGGCTGTCAGCAGCAGGGCGAGGTCGTGGTGTCGGTCAAGAGCAAGGTCGGCTTCTATAACCGCAACCCGTTGCGGGTGCAGGAAGAGCTGGAGACGCTGGCACGCAACGAGGCCCCCGGCGCCAATGCCAACGCAGTCCAGGCGCAGGGCCAGCCGGCCGATGGCAGCCAGCGTTTCAACGCGTTCCGCTGCCCGCCGCGCTGAACCGTTGGGCTAGAGCGAGGCCGGTTCAATTGTAAAGATGCGGTAAAAGCGGCCAGCAGCTAGACTGACGCCCCCTCGCCTGACGCCATGGCGCTATTTCGATGCTCTTCCAGAATGTCTCCATCGCGGGACTGGCGCATATTGATGCGCCGCACACGCTGACTTCCAAGGAAATCAACGAGCGCCTGCAACCGACCTACGACCGCCTCGGGATCAAGACCGACGTGTTGGGCGACGTTGCCGGTATCCATGCACGGCGCCTGTGGGACCAGGATGTCCAGGCATCGGACGCCGCCACGCTGGCCGCACGCAAGGCCCTGATCGACGCCGGCATCGGCATCGAAAAGATCGGCCTGCTGGTCAACACCTCGGTGAGCCGCGACTACCTGGAGCCGTCCACGGCCTCCATCGTGTCCGGCAACCTGGGGGTCGGCGACCACTGCGTGACCTTCGACGTCGCCAACGCCTGCCTTGCCTTCATCAACGGCATGGACATCGCCGCCCGCATGCTGGAGCGCGGCGAGATCGACTACGCGCTGGTCGTGGATGGAGAGACCGCCAACCTGGTCTACGAAAAGACGCTGGAGCGCATGACCTCGCCGGACGTCACCGAGGAAGAGTTCCGCAACGAACTCGCCGCGCTGACGTTAGGCTGCGGCGCTGCGGCCATGGTGATGGCGCGCACCGAGCTGGTGCCCGACGCGCCGCGCTACAAGGGCGGCGTGACCCGCTCGGCCACCGAGTGGAACAAGCTGTGCCGGGGCAACCTGGACCGCATGGTCACCGACACCCGGCTGCTGCTGATCGAAGGCATCAAGCTGGCGCAGAAGACCTTCCTGGCCGCCAAGCAGGCGATGGGCTGGGCGGTGGATGAGCTGGACCAGTTCGTCATCCATCAGGTCAGCCGCCCGCATACCGCCTCGTTCGTGAAGTCGTTCGGCATCGACCCGGCCAAGGTCATGACCATCTTCGGCGAGCACGGCAATATCGGCCCGGCCTCGGTGCCGATCGTGCTCAGCAAGCTCAAGGAGCTGGGCCGCCTGAAGAAGGGCGACCGGATCGCGCTGATGGGCATTGGGTCGGGGCTGAATTGCTCGATGGCGGAAGTGGTTTGGTAAAGCCGCATGGCCACCTCAGAGATGGGATGGCCAGTCTTTCGGCGAGCGGTTGCCACGTTCTAGCCCGCGCCAGGCGCTGATTGCCCATCAGGCCTGTCTCGTCAAGCATGAGATTCGAGTTTTTTCGACATGACGCAGGCATCATGTCGATTCCGTCGACATGAGCGCATCGCATGGATCCCCGGCGTCCGTACAACGACCTGCCACCGCTGCCGCCTGCTGTGGAGCTTGAGACTCGGGGGTTGCTCAAGGCGTGTATTGAGGCACACAAGGCATTGGCATCGCTTCGCCAAGCCACCGGACATTTGCCAAATCCGGCGGTGTTGATCAATACCATTCCCATCCTGGAAGCACAGGCGAGTTCGGAGATCGAGAACATCGTCACCACCACGGATGACCTGTTTCGCTACGCCGAGCATCAAGACGCTGCCAATCCCGCAACGCGAGAAGCCTTGCGCTATCGCACCGCGTTGCAGGAGGGCTTTGTTTCGCTGCGTACGTGCCCGCTCTCCACCCGCACCGCAGAGATCGTGTGCACTCGCATCAAGAATGCAGACATGCAGGTCCGGCGTGTACCTGGCACTGCATTGGCTAATCAGCAGACCGGTGACGTGATCTATACGCCCCCGGTCGGCGAGGCGGTGTTACGCGAAAAGCTGGCCAATTGGGAGCGCTTCATCCATGACGCGCCCGAGATCGACCCACTGATTCGCATGGCAGTGGCGCACTATCAATTCGAGGCCATCCATCCGTTCACCGATGGCAATGGGCGCACTGGACGTGTGCTCAACCTATTGATGCTGGTCGAGCAGGATCTGCTGGACCAGCCTGTGCTGTACTTATCGCGTTACATCATCGAGCACAAGGCCGATTACTACCGTTTGCTGCTAGCTGTCACGCACGAAGGCGCATGGGCCGAATGGGTCGCTTACATGCTGGATGCGGTGGCCGATACCGCACGCTGGACCGGCGCCAAGATCGAAGCCATTCGGCACCTGCATGAGCATGCGTGTGAGTGGGTTCGTGCCGAGCGCCCGAAAACTTATAGCCGCGAACTGGTGGATGTGCTTTTCAGCCAGCCTTACTGTCGTATTCAAAACGTGGTGGATGCGGGCATCGCCAAGCGTGAAACTGCAGCGCGTTATCTTCGCGAACTGGTGGATATCGGCGTACTGCACGAGCAGCGCATGGGTAAAGAGAAATTGTTCCTGCATCCGGCGTATTTGCGCCTGTTGTCCGACAATACTCACGCAGCGCAACGTTATGCGTTGCCACAAAGAATTCAGCACTGATGCCGAGCGAGCAAGGCAGCAAACTTGCATTGACTGTCTGGCTGGAGCATGCCGACATGCGCGAAGCAGTTTCTGCACCTGTCCCAGACCACTACCTGCGTCTCTCGAACGCTCTTGAAACACATCGGATACGTTTGCCATGACCTACCCCGGCTATCCCTTCACTCCCAAGCGCCTTGAGGTGCGTCCCGGCATTGCGATGTCGTATCTGGACGAAGGTCCGCGCGATGGAGAAGTCGTCGTGATGCTGCACGGCAATCCGTCATGGAGTTATCTGTGGCGGAACCTGGTGAGTGGCCTGTCGGATCGTTATCGCTGCATCGTGCCCGACCATATCGGCATGGGGCTGTCCGACAAGCCGGACGATGCGCCCGACGCGCAGCCGCGTTACGACTACACGCTGCAGTCGCGCGTGGACGATCTGGACACGCTGCTGCGGCATCTGGGTATCAGCGGGCCGATCACGTTGGCGGTGCACGATTGGGGCGGCATGATCGGCTTTGGCTGGGCGTTGTCGCATCACGCGCAGGTCAAGCGGCTGGTGATCACCAACACCGCCGCATTCCCGTTGCCGCCGGAAAAACCGATGCCGTGGCAGATTGCGATGGGCCGGCATTGGCGGCCGGGCGAGTGGTTTATCCGCACGTTCAATGCGTTTTCCTCCTGCGCTTCGTGGTTTGGCGTATCGCGGCGGATGCCGGCCGCCGTGCGTCGCGCCTACGTGGCGCCGTACAACAACTGGCGCAACCGCATCTCCACCATCCGCTTCATGCAGGACATTCCGCTGTCGCCCGCCGACCAGGCGTGGTCGCTGCTGGAACGCTCGGCGCAGGCATTGCCCTCGTTTGCGGATCGCCCGGCTTTCATCGCGTGGGGGCTGCGCGATATCTGCTTCGACAAGCACTTTCTGGCGGGCTTCCGTCAGGCATTGCCGAATGCCGAAGTCACCGCGTTCGACGATGCCAATCACTACGTGCTGGAAGACAAGCACGAAGTGCTGGTGCCGGCGATCCGTGCGTTTTTGGAGCGCAATCCGCTGTAAGCGCCGCTGGTTACTCATGCAGGCGCAGCAGGCGCGGTGCAAGCTGCGCGCAAAAAGCGGATGGATAAGTGGAGAGAATCGGCCACCCAGTCGTTCTGTGGGTCGCTGCGAGTGGATGCCGCACTTAATCGCAACGATCAGCCGTTACTGCGGCGGCAGCGGATTGCGCTGTGCGTCGTCCACACCCAGCCAATCGGTTTCGGTGAGCGCATGCAGGCCGTGCGCCAATCGCGACTTGTCGCATTGCGCACTGCGCTCACCAAACTCCAGCGAGGCCGGCACCGCGGCGCAGGAGGAGGGGCGGCGGTCGTGGATGCTGCAGCGGCTGTAGCGACCGATGTCCGCATCGAGTGCGATGCAGCGCGGCTGCGATTGCGAGGTGCCGCGCATGACGCGCTCGTGCGTGCGCAATGACTCGGTCAGCTCGATCGGCACCCTGCCGCCCAATGCGGGGTCGGCTTCGCTCCAGTGGAAACTGACGCGGAAGTAGGCGCAGCAAGCGCCGCAGGTGAGGCATGGGTGTGCCATGGAATGCCGGGCCTTGCGCGGCGAAACAACGTGGAGAGCGCGGCATTCTGACCGAACCACGCCACGATACAAGTGGCACGGACGCGCGCCTGTTAGCGGTTCATCTGCGTAAGTTGGGCAAGCGGATGTACGCGATGGAGCGAGTCGCCCATTAAGCAGGGTGTGTAGCGCGAACCCTGCGCCACATCGTGAGGGCCGCATGGCGCGTCATCAGGGCAACTCGGGATAGGCGATGCCGGCGCGCTCCATCGGGCGTATGACGTTTTGAAATGACGCAAGCGGGGCGGCACCGTCGGCGCATGGGTGATAATGCGGCAATGACAACTCTTCTTTGCAATATCGCCGCCACCCTGCCGGAACTCGCGCGCGAGCGCCCCGAGCAGATCGCCATCCGCTGCCCGGGCCGTCGCGCCGCCAACGGATTTGCTGCCTACGATGTGACCTTGAGCTATGCCGAGCTGGACGCGCGCAGCGATGCGATCGCCGCCGGGCTGGCATTGCACGGCATCGGACGTGGCGCGCGCGCGGTGGTGATGGTGCGGCCGTCGCCGGAGTTCTTCCTGTTGATGTTTGCGTTGTTCAAGGCCGGTGCGGTGCCGGTACTGGTGGATCCGGGCATCGACAAGCGCGCGCTCAAGCAATGCCTGGACGAAGCGCAGCCGCAGGCATTTATCGGTATTCCGCTGGCGCAGTTGGCGCGTCGTCTGTTGCGTTGGGCGCGCTCTGCCAAGCAGATCGTCGCCGTCGGTGGCCGCTACGGCTGGGGCGGAGTGACGCTGGCGCGCGTGGAGCGCGATGGCGCCAGCGCCGGCAGTCAATTGGCCGACACTGCGCCGGACGATGTGGCGGCTATTCTTTTCACCAGCGGCTCCACCGGCGTGCCGAAGGGTGTGGTGTATCGACACCGGCATTTCGTCGGGCAGATCGAGTTGCTGCGTAATGCATTCGACATGCAGCCCGGTGGTGTAGATCTGCCGACGTTCCCGCCGTTTGCCTTGTTCGATCCGGCATTGGGGCTGACCTCGGTGATTCCGGATATGGATCCGACCCGCCCGGCCACCGCCGATCCGCGCAAATTGCACGATGCGATCAACCGCTTCGGTGTGACGCAGTTGTTCGGCTCGCCGGCATTGATGCGCGTGCTGGCGGACTATGGCCAGCCACTGCCCAACGTGCGCCTGGCCACCTCGGCCGGTGCGCCGGTGCCGCCGGATGTGGTGGCCAAGATCCGTGCGCTGCTGCCGGCAGAGGCGCAATTCTGGACGCCGTACGGTGCCACCGAATGTCTGCCGGTGGCAGCGATCGAAGGCCGCACCCTGGATGCCACCCGCGCAGCCACCGAGGCAGGCGCCGGCACCTGCGTGGGCCACGTGGTCGCGCCCAATGAAGTGCGCATCATCGCCATCGACGATGCGGCCATTCCCGAGTGGAGCGGCACGCGCGTGCTGGCGGTGGGCGAGGTCGGCGAGATCACCGTGGCCGGTCCCACCACCACCGATACCTACTTCAACCGCGACGCGGCCACGCGGATCGCCAAGATCCGTGAGCGCAGCAGTGATGGCAGCGAGCGCATCGTGCATCGCATGGGCGATGTGGGGTATTTCGATGCCGAAGGGCGCTTGTGGTTCTGCGGCCGCAAGACCCATCGCGTGGAAACCGCCACTGGCCCGCTCTACACCGAGCAGGTGGAGCCGGTGTTCAACGTGCATCCGCAGGTGCGGCGCACCGCGTTGGTCGGTGTGGGCGCAGCCGGACAACAGCAGCCGGTGCTGTGCGTGGAATTGCAGCCGGGTGTCTCGGCATCGGCGTTTGCGCAAGTGGAAACCGCATTGCGCGCGCTGGGTGCGGCGCACCCGCACACTGCAGGAATCGCGCGTTTTCTGCGCCATTCCGGGTTTCCGGTTGACATCCGCCACAACGCCAAGATCGGTCGCGAAAAGCTGGCGGTCTGGGCGGCGCAGCAGTCGCACTGAGCCCAACGATGCGCGCGCGTTATCGTCTGGATGACCTGCGCATCGATGTGGCGCGTCAGCGCGTGGAGCGCGGCGGTGTTGCGCTCGAGGTTGGCGGGCTGAGTTTTCGCCTGCTGCACTATTTGCTGCAGCAGGGGCAGCGGGTAGTCGATTTCGACGAGTTGATCCAGAACGTGTGGGCACCAGCGCTGGTCAACGAAGAAACCGTCACCCAGCGTGTGCGCCTGTTGCGGCAGGCCTTGGGCGACGACTCGCGGCAACCGCGTTACCTGCGCTCGGTACGCGGGCAGGGTTATCAACTCTGCGTGCCGGTACAGGTCGAACAAGCGCCGCCCGCAGACGCGCTGCGGCGACGTGGAGTCTGGATTGCTGCCTGCATTGTGGCGTTGGTCTGCATCGGCGCAGGCGTGATCTGGTGGCTGCAAACGCGTGATGCGCCACCAGCGCAAGCCGCATTGTTGCAGCGTGCCGATTACTACGCCGGCATCGGCCAGCGCGACGACAACGAACGCGCCATCGGCTTGTATCGCCAACGCCTGCAGGAAGCACCGGACGATCGACAGGCGCAACTCGGCCTCAGCCGCGCCTACAGTGCGCGCGTGTGCCAGTACGACGGCGATGCAGCGTTTGCGCTGCAGGCCTTGCGACTGGCCGATGCTGTTGTGGCCGTGCAACCGGGCCTTGCGGCGGCGGATGCCGCGCGTGGTTATGCGCTGGATTGCCAGGGCCGCAATGGCGATGCCTTGGCAGCCTACGAACAGGCACTGCAGCTGGATCCCAGTGCCGATGCGGTGCGCGGCTCGGCTGCGTATCTGTACGAGCGCCAGGGAAAATTGGTGCAGGCGCTGTCGGCCAACCTGGCGGTGCACGACCCGACGCGCGTGCGATTTTTGCCGATCCAGATCGCCAGCAATCTGAGTCTGCTCGGTTATGCGAGTGCAGCCGAGGCGCGCTACCGAAAGAATTTTCAGCTGTACCCGGACGATCCTTTCTCCAATCTGGCCTG